>CALALV010000168.1 GCA_937925605.1 uncultured Woeseia sp. | reverse complement strand
TCAGGCGGCTGAGTTCGTCGACCAGCCGGTAACGCACGCCGGCCATCGGCACGACGTGCTTGAGCGAGCGGAACACCTGCGGCAGCACCGTGCTCTCGCCCCAGTCCTTCAAGCGCCACGCGAGCGAGCCGCCGTCCTCGGCGGCCTCGTCGTGGCGGCGCAGGTCGAGGTAGACCCGGTCGCGGAACGGCATCAGGAAGAATTTCACGCCGGCGCGGCTGCGCGCGATCTTGTCGGCATTGGCCGCGAAGGCATCGATGCCGAGACGTCGGTGACTGGCGGAGAACGGGCGCACGGGACGCACGCGCAAGCTTACCTCGGTCAGTACGCCAAGCAGTCCGTAGCAAAGGCGCGTCGCCGACAGCAGCTGCTGCTTTTCCGGGCCGACGCACAACAGGTTCCCGCCGGGCGTCACCAGCCGCGCGCTGCAGAGCTGCGAGGCAAACAGCCCGCCGTCCGTGCCGATCGACGGGCCGATACAGCCGCTTGCAATCGCACCGCCAACGCTGCGGTCCATCAGGTCGTGGCTGCCTTCCAGCTCGAGGCCCTGGGCCGCGAGCTCGCTCGCCAGGTCGCGGATACGCACGCCGGTCTGCACGCTGACCGTGAATTGCTGCAGGTCGACCGGGCCGATGCGATTCAGTCCGCGGGTATCGATGATCGTGCCGACCGGCGTGCCATTGCAGTCCGTCGCCGCGCTGCCGGCGCCGCGCGGTCGAAACGGCGGCTCGTGCCGGCTGTCCGCGCCCAGGATGCGCGCGACCTCGGCCTCGCTGTCCGGCTGGACGACGGTCTGGCCGCGGGAGCCGAGCCGGAATGCACCGGACTTGCGAAGGGTATTGCCTGCCATGCTGCCGCTCCTCGTGACACGTCTCGTCGGCAGGAGCGGCCGCGGCCGGTCGTCACGGGGATGGCGCAGGCTGCGCCGGGAACGGGGCCGGGCTCGCGGAGTCCACGGGTGACTCCGGAACGTATTGGCAACCCCGCTGTCCTAGGAATCCCCTTAGACCGGTGGCTTTGCGGCCCTTCCTTTCGAAAGGTGTGCCTTTTTCAATCGTGAATCGATCGTGGCACGCACCTGCCGTGCTGTCAATTTGCGCGGCCCGCGCCTGTGAACTGCCGCTCAGGAAGGCGGGGAGAGACGCGAAACCACGGCCTCCGGGACAGAGCCCCGGCCCCGGCCGGCCCTTGTACAATGGGCGACCCGCCCGCTTATTGGTAAACGACGTCGCGTGACCAGCAATGCCCGCCTGCGCCCGATCGCCTGCCTGCTGCTGCTCGTTTCCGCCTCCGCGGACGCGGACGAGCTGCGCTATGCCGTCAGCGGCATAGGCGAGCCGCTGCTCGGCAACGTTCGCCAGCACCTCGAACGCTTCGGACTGACCGAAACCCGGATCTCGGCCCGGCGCTTCGACGAGCTGGCGGCCGAAGCCGAGTCGCGCGTACGCGATGCACTGAAGCCCTACGGCTACTACCAGCCGGAGATCAGCAGCAACCTCGCGCGGGTCAGCGAGGACGTCTGGCGCATGCGCATCCAGGTGCGCACCGGCGAACCGGTGCGCGTGGGCGAAGCCGACATTCGCCTGGTCGGCGCCGGCAGCGACTATGGCGAACTGCGCGAATGGCTCAGGGCGTGGCCGCTGCCGAGCGGGGCCGTGCTCAACCAGCCACGCTGGGAGGCCGAGAAAAAAGCGGTGCTGTCGGTGGCGGAAGCGCACGGCTTCCTGTCGGCGCGCTTCACCGAGCAACGCATCGCCATCGACCTGCGCGAGAACCGCGCCGATCTCGCGCTGGTGCTCGACACGGGCGAACAGGCGCGCTTCGGCGACATCAGCTACGAGCAGCAGCTCGTCCGGCCCTGGGTGCTTGACAACGTGCCGCGCTTCGAAGCCGGCGAGCCCTACAACGCGGAACTGCTCGAGCAGTTCCGGCTCGACCTGTGGCGCACCGGTTATTTCACCGCAATCGAAGTCCGCGAGCAGCGCCGGCTCGATGCCGATCCGCCCGTCGTGGACCTCAAGGTGGAGCTGGGCAGCGACTACCGCGATACCTACCAGGGCAGCCTCGGCTTCGGCAACGACACCGGCATACGCCTGCAGGGACTGTGGAGCCGGCATCGCCTGTCGACGCGCGGAGACCGCCTCGACATCGGCACCGGCTACAGCGAGGTCGACGACGAGTTGTCGGTGCGCGCGGACTACCGGATTCCGCGGCGCACGCGCGAGCGCCAGTTCTGGGTCGCGACGACGGGCCTGCGCTCCGACCGCCAGGACCTCGAGTTCAAGCGCAACGTGGACGACGAGGGCTTCGTCACGCTCGCGACGGGCCAGGTGGACAACGTGGACGCGCGCTTCGGCCGCCTGCACGTGCGCGACCGCAAGCAGGGATTCCAGCAGGTGCTGGAGACCATCTTCGTGCAGTTCACCCGCGAGTCCTTCGATTACCGGCCGGGCGAGGGCGCGGCCCAGGATATCCAGGACATCGCGTCCGATCCGCGCTTCAGCGGCTTGTTCAGGAACACGATCAACAGCATCTCGGTCGGCATCGAGTGGGACTGGCCGGCCTTCAGCGGCAGCGCTTTCGATATCGAGGGACACCGCGAGCAGGCCTGGCTGTTCACGTCGAACGAAGCCTGGGGCTCGGAGCGCGAGTTCACCCAGGCCTATATTTCGTCACGGCGCAGCTACCTGTACGGCGATCGCCTGAAACTGCTGCTGCGGGCCGAGGCCGGCTTCACCGATGCGGACGTCCGCAAGCTTTCCGGCACCGTCGACGGCGAACCCTTCGAGTTGTCGCTGACGCAGCTGCCCGACAGCTACCGCTTCAAGGCGGGCGGCAGCGCGAGCGTGCGCGGCTACGCCTTCGAGTCGCTGTCGGACAACGACGTCGGTTCGAATCACATCATCGCCGCCAGTGCCGAGATCGAGTACCGGGTCCTGCCGAAATGGTCGGTGGCCGCGTTCGCGGACATCGGCAATGCCTTCAATGACTGGAGCGAACGAGAGCTGCGCCGCGGCGTCGGTCTCGGCGTCCGCTGGTACTCGATCGCCGGCGCTATCCGGGTCGACGTCGCGCGCGGCCTCGACATCGAGGGCCGGCCCTGGCGGCTGCATTTCACGGTCGGGTCACCGCTGCTGTGATGCGCCGGCTGCGCTATCCCGCCTATGCGCTGCTCGCGGTGGCGATGCTCTTGGCCTTGCTGTCCGGCTGGCTGCTGTACACGGCGTCCGGCGCCGCCTGGCTGTGGGCGCGCGCCGGGTCCGCGCTGGACGGCCGGCTGGCCGGCCAGGTCAGCGGTTCGCTGCGCGGCGGGCTAACCGTGACCGAACTGCGCTTCGTCGACGGCCAGACGCGGGTCGAGAGCGAGCGCGTCGAGTTCGCGCTCGATCCGGACCTGTTTCCGCTCGGGCTCGTCGTCGACGGGCCGCGCGCGGCGTCGCTCTCGGTCACGCTGGGGCCCGGCGCTGCCGACGATGAGGCCGGCGGCCCGGAGCTGCCGCTCGCGGACGTGCTCGCCGCGCTCGCGCCGCCGTTGCCGATCGAAGTCCGCGGGCTCGAACTCGAGCAGGTCAGCGTGGCCGGCCCTGCCGGCGAGAGCCTGTTCGCCGCCCGGTCGATCGCGCTCGACGCACGGCTGGACGAGCAGCTGCTGATCGAGCGTCTCGTCGTCGCGATTCCCGACGGCCGTCTCAGCGCGCGCGGGACGCTGACGCTGCAGGCGCCATACCCGCTCGACCTGCTGCTGGAGCTCGAGACGCCCGGCCAGGCCGCGCTCGGCCTGTTGCCGGGCCGCGTGCGGGCCGAAATCGGCGGCAACCCGTCGGCGCTGGAGCTCGACGACATCGTCCGCGCTTGTCGTTCGGTGGGATCCG
>CALALV010000167.1 GCA_937925605.1 uncultured Woeseia sp. | reverse complement strand
CGCGGCCCGCCGCGCGTTGCGCGGCGGGCCGCATCGTTTACCATCGGGGCCCGCCACCGTCACCCGGAGTCGACATGCCCCGCACACTGCCTGTCCTCGGCTGCGTCGTCGCAGCCTGCGCCCTTCCCGCCTTCGCCGACACCGGGAACGAAGAACCCGCCTGGGACGTCAACGCGATCCCCGGCAGCTCGCGCAGCGTCGAGATCGACACCACGCGCGGTACCTGGATGAGCCTCGACGTCAGCCCGGACGGCAGCGAGGTTGCGTTCGACCTGCTCGGCGACATCTACGTGCTGCCGATCGGCGGCGGCGAGGCCCGCGCCATCGACAGCGGCCTCGCCTGGTCGATGCAGCCGCGCTACTCGCCCGACGGCCGGCACATCGCCTACACGAGCGACGCCGGCGGCGCGGACAACATCTGGATCATGAACGCCGACGGCAGCGGTCAGCGCCAGCTGACGAAAGAGGACTTCCGGCTGCTGAACAACCCGGCCTGGTCGCCGGACGGCAACTACGTGGCGGCCCGCAAGCACTTCACGACGACCCGCTCGCTCGGCACCGGCGAGATCTGGCTGTACCACGTGGCGGGCGGTGCCGGCATCCCGGTCGTCGAGCGGCCGAACGAAGATCACCAGAAGGAACTCGGCGAGCCCGCGTTCTCGCCCGACGGCCGCTACATCTACTTCGCCGTCGATTCGACCCCCGGCGGCACCTTCCAGTACGCGCAGGATTCCAACGCGCAGGTCTACGAAATCCGCCGCCACGACCTCGAGACGGGCAGGACCGAGTCTTTCGTCACCGGCCCGGGCGGCGCCGTGCGCCCGCAGCCCTCTCCGGACGGCCGCTGGCTCGCGTTCGTGCGCCGCCTCGAGGGCCAGAGCGCGCTGTTCCTGAAGGACCTGGAGAGCGGCGCCGAGACGCCGCTCTACCCGGGGCTCGACTACGACCTGCAGGAAGTCTGGGGCGTGCACGGCCTGTACCCGAACTTCGACTGGATGCCCGACTCGCAAAGCATCGTGTTCTGGTCCGGCGGCACGATCCGGCGCATCGACATCGGCACCCAGGCCGTCGCCGAGATTCCGTTCCGCGTGCGCGACACGCGTACTGTCTACGAGGTGCCGCGGCCGGCGCCCGAGGTCGCCCCGGCCAGCTTCGAAACCAAGATGGTGCGACACGCGGCCGTCTCGCCGGACGGCACGCGGGTCGTGTTCGAATCGCTCGGCCGCCTGTACCTGAAGTCGCTGCCGGACGGCGAGCCACGCCCGCTGACCCGCGACGCGGACGATCACTTCGAGTTCTTCCCGTCCTGGTCGCGCGACGGCAGCCGCATTGCCTTCGTTACCTGGAGCGACGCGGAGCTCGCGCACGTCCACGTCGTGCGCGCCTCCGGCGGTCGCAGCACGCGCATAACGACGCAGCCCGGCCATTACCTGTCGCCGCGTTTCTCGCCGGACGGCGAGCAGGTCGTCTACGAGGCGACCGACGGCGGCTACCTGACCTCGCCCGATTGGTCGCTGGAGACCGGGGTCTTCCTCGTGCCGGCGCGCGGCGGCGAGGCCCGACACATCACCGACTCCGGCTCCAATCCGCACTTCGGCGCGGCGAGCGACCGCCTGTACGTCAACCGCCGCGAGAACGGCAAGCTCGCGCTGGTCAGCATCGACCTGAACGGAGAGGCGGCGCGCACGCACGCCGCCGGCGAGTACGTCCGACGCATCGACGTGGCGCCCGACGACGGGCACCTGGCGTTCCGTGAGAACTACCACGTCTACGCGCTGCCGCTGCCCCCGGGCGGCAAGCCGCTCGAGCTCGGCACGAGCGTCGCCAGCATCGCGATGACTCGCGCGAGCGGCGACGGCGGCAACTACCCGCATTTCTCGGGCGACGGCCGGACGCTGCACTGGTCGCTGGGCGCGACGACCTACTCGGCGGCGATCGAGGACCTGTTCGCGCCGGCGGACGAGGACGGCGACGGCGGCTACGAGGCGCCGACGGAGGGCATTCCGCTCGCCATGACGGTCGAGGCCGACGTTCCGGACGCGCAGGTCGCGCTGGTCGGCGGCCGGGTCGTGACGATGACCGACGAGGACGGCGGCGTCATCGACGACGGCGTCGTGCTGACGGAGGGCAACCGGATTACGGCAGTCGGCGCGCGCGGCGAAGTCGAGATTCCGTCCGGCGCGACGGTCGTGGACGTGACCGGCCGCACCGTCATTCCCGGGCTGATCGACGCGCACGCGCACGGGCCGCAGGGCGCGGAGATCATCCCGCAGCAGAACTGGTCCGCCTACGCGACGCTCGCGTTCGGCGTGACCACGGTGCACGACCCGTCGAACGACGCGACCGAGGTCTTCGCCGCCAGCGAGATGCAGCGTGCGGGCCGGATCCTGGCGCCGCGCATCTACTCGACCGGCGACATCGTCTACGGCGCGCGCTCGGCCTGGTTCGCGAAGATCGAGAACCTCGACGACGCGCGCGAGCACGTGCGCCGCCTGAAGGCGCAGGGTGCGATCAGCATCAAGAACTATAACCAGCCGCGCCGCAACCAGCGCCAGCAGGTGGCGGTCGCCGCGCGCGAGGAAGGCATGCTGGTCGTTGCCGAGGGCGGCTCGCTGTACCACATGGACCTGTCGATGGTCGCGGACGGCAACAGCGCCATCGAGCACAACCTGCCGCAGTCGATGCTGTACGACGACGTGCTGCAGTTCTGGGGCCAGACCGAGGTCGCCTACACGCCGACGCTGGTCGTCGTTTACGGCGGCATCCGCGGCGAGGACTACTGGTACCAGCACTCGGAGGTCTGGAAGCACCCGATCCTGTCGAACTTCGTGCCGCCCGGCGTACTGCGGCCGCGCTCGATCCGGCGGCAGATGGCGCCCGACAGCGAGTACTACCATCCGCGCCCTGCCGAGACCGCGAAGCTGCTCGCCGAGCGCGGGGTCATGGTGTCGATCGGCGCGCACGGCCAGCGCGAGGGCCTCGCGAGCCACTGGGAGATGTGGAACTTCGCGATGGGCGGCATGACGCCGCTAGAGGTGCTGCGTACCGCGACGACGGCGCCGGCCGCGGCGCTCGGCTTTGCCGACGACCTCGGCACGCTGGAACCCGGCAAGCTCGCCGACCTGGTCGTGATCGACGGCGACGTGCTCGCGGACATCTACGTCTCGGACCGGGTCGAGCGCGTGATGCTGAACGGCCGGCTGTACGACGCCGCGACGCTGGACGAGCAGCACACGGGCGACCATCGCACGGCGCCGTTCTACTGGCAGCGCTAGGGTCTAGCCGGGGCCGGCGTCCGCGTAGGGATCGCTGCGGGTCTCGAGCTCGCAGTCGTCGAGGAAGGTCTCGAACAGCGACGGCGTGGCCGGCGGCAGGGACAGCGCGACGGCGCCATCGTCCGGCGTCGCGAGCGTCAGCCGCTCGCCGTCGACGACCGCGCGGAACAGCCGCGACGTCGTCGACACGCGGCGCGCCATGTACAGGCGCCGCTGGTACATGGCGACCCAGGTCTCCTGCCGGGGCTCCTCGTCGCCGACCGTGATCGTGACGTCGAGGTTCTCCGCGCTGCGCAGCGGCTTGTCGACCAGGTATTCACGCATGTCGGTCGGGCGCGCCGCCAGGATGACCATGAGCTTGCCGCGATCGCAGCGGAACGCGGCGCCCGGCTCGCTCTCGTCGCGGGAGTAGAGGACCAGGCCGCGCTCGTGGCGGCGCCCGCCATGGATCATGACCAGCCTGGCGATGCCCCAGGCGGCGGCGTCCCCGGCGGCCCGCGCTGCCGCGATCCTCGGCGGGCCGCTGACGATGCCGTCGCTCTGGGCATCGTCGGCAGCGTGCAGCGCAGCGGCCGGCTGGGTTGCCTGCACGATCAGCAACACGGGCACCATCGCCACGGACGCCAGGCGTCGCCCCGCTGTTCCTTCCCTCCGCATGCCCCGATGGTCACCGCTGGCGCACCGCCGTGCAAGCCGGCGGTGCTTTACCGCCGCCGGGCGCTTGCCGATAATCGCAGGCCTGTCCGCTCCCGGTGTCGCCATGCCGCAGCGCAAGTTCCGCGTGCCCACGGTCACGGCCGTGGTCGTCGCCAACATGATCGGCACGGGCGTGTTCACCAGCCTCGGCTTCCAGCTCCTCGACCTGCGCTCGGGCTTCGTCCTGCTGGCCCTGTGGGTCGTCGGCGGCATCGCCGCGCTGTGCGGCGCGATGACCTATGCCGAGCTCGGCGCCGCGCTGCCGCGCTCCGGCGGCGAATACAACTTCCTGTCGCGCATCTACCACCCGGCCGCCGGCTTCGTGTCCGGCTGGGTGTCGGCGACGATCGGCTTCGCGGCGCCGACCGCGCTCGCCGCGATCACGTTCGCCGCCTACGCGACCTCGGCGCTGGACGCGGTCGAGCCCTGGCTGCGCAAGGCGCTGGCCTGCGGCCTGGTCGTCGTGCTGACGGCCGTGCACGCCGGCTCGCGCCGCGGCAGCGGCGGGCTGCAGAGCCTGTTCACGCTGCTCAAGGTGGCCGTGATCGTTGCGTTCTGCATTGCCGCGACCGCAGCCGCACCGGCGCTGCAGCCGGTCGGGTTCCTGCCGGTCGAGGGCGACGGTGCGCTGCTGTTGTCGGGCGCGTTCGCCGTGTCGCTGATCTACGTGAGCTATGCCTATACCGGCTGGAACGCCGCGACCTACCTGAGCAGCGAACTCGAGGAGCCGCAGCGCACGCTGCCGTGGATCCTGCTGTCCGGGACGGCCATTGTCATGCTGCTCTACGTCGCGCTCAACTACACGTTCCTGGCAGTCGCGCCGATGGACGCGATGGTCGGCCAGGTCGAGGTCGGCTTCGTCGCCGCGGAGTACGCGTTCGGCGAGACCGGCGGCCGTTTCACCGGCCTCGTGCTGGCGCTGCTGCTCGTTTCCACGGTCAGCGCGATGACCGTCGCCGGGCCGCGCGTCCTGCAGGTGATCGGCGAGGACTTCCGCGGCTTCCGGGCGCTGGCCCGCACGAACGCCGACGGCATCCCGTGGCTTGCGATCTGCCTGCAGTCGGTCCTGGCCCTGACCTTCATCCTCACGTCGACCTTCGAATCCATCCTGGTGTTCGCGGGCTTCACGCTCGCGCTGAACAGCTTCGCGACCGTGCTCGGCGTGTTCGTGCTGCGCGCGCGCCAGCCGCAACTGCCGCGGCCGTTCCGGGTCGTGGCCTACCCGCTGCCGCCGCTCGTCTACCTCGCGCTGACCGGCTGGACGCTGGGCTTCGTGCTCGTGAACCGGCCGCTGGAAGGGCTGGTCGGGCTCGGCGTAATTGCGAGCGGCCTGCTGTTCTACCTGCTCACGCGGCGATTCGACCGCAGGCTCGCCGCCGGCGGCTGAGTCGCAACGAAACGGTACGGGCGCGCCGCGTCGGCACCGGCGTAGTCGACCCCGATGCGCGGCCCCGCCGCCACGGCCGACGCCTCGATCTCGAAGCCGTGATCCTCGAGCCAGAGCTTGCCGCCGCGCAGGCTCGCACCCGACAGAGCGGTCGTGATACCGAGCGCCTGCGCGAGCTTGCCGGGCCCGTCGAGCAGCGCGCGGTCCGTCGCGTCGCGCCCGCGCCGGCGCGCGAGGGCGGCGTGGCCGGCTAGCGGCAGGCCCGCGCGCACCAGCACCGCGTGCGGTATGCCCGCCCGGTTGGTCACGACGTTGAACAGGTGGTGGATGCCGTAGCACAGGTAGACGTAGGCCCGGCCGCCGGGCCCGTACATCGGCTCCGTGCGCGCCGTGCGTCGGCCGCCGAAGGCGTGGCTGGCGCGGTCGGTCTCGCCGGCGTAGGCCTCGGTCTCCACGATGACGACCCGGCAGGTGCTGCCGTCGATACGGCTGCACAGCACCTTGCCGAGCAGCTCGCGGGCGATGCGCACGACGTCGTCGCGCAGGTAGAAGTTCTCCGGCAAGCGGCGCGCGGCCATGCCCGGGCCAGCCTCAGGCCGCGTGGGCGTGCTCGAGTATCTCGGCCAGCGCGTCGAGCAGCGTGTCGATCTCGGCCTCGCTGTTGTAGTGCACCGGGCCCACGCGCACGGCCCCGCCGCTGTCGTAGATGCCGAGCGACTTCGCCACCTCGACGGCATAGTTGTGACCGCTCCAGACGAAGATGCCGCGCGCCGCGAGCGCTTCGGCGATCGTGGCCGGCCGGGCGCCTTCGGCGACGAACGCGACGGTCGGCACGCGCCGCTCCATTGCCGCCGGCTCGGTGATGCCGAGCACGCGGACGCCGCGCAGGTCCTGCAGGCCGTCCACCAGGCGCGCGGCGAGGCGCCGTTCGTATTCGAACAGGTAATCGAGCGCCGCGTGCACCTGTTGCCGCCGGCCGCCTTCCTCGCAACCGGCCTGCGTGCGCCCTATCCACGCGAAATAGTCCACCGCGGCGGTAGTCCCGGCCATGCCCTCGTGGCTCAGCGTGCCGGTCTCGAAGCGCCCGGGCAGCGCGTTCGGCGCCGGTCGCAGCTTGTACGGAACGAGGGACTCGAGCAGCTCACGCCGACCCCACAGGATGCCCTGGTGCGGACCGAAGAACTTGTAGGCGGAGCACGCGAGGAAATCGCAGCCCAGCGCCTGGACATCGATCGCGACGTGCGGCGCGAGTTGCACGGCGTCCACGAAGGTCCACGCGCCGGCGGCCCTAGCCTTCGCGGCGATGGTCGCGACATCGTTGATCGTGCCGGTCAGGTTGCTCGCGCCGCCGACGCAGACGAGCTTCGTGCGATCCGTCAGCAGCGCGTCTAGCCGTGCCAGGTCGAACTCGAACGTCTCGGTGTCGAACTCGAGCCAGCGCACGACGAGCCCGCGATCCTCGGCGAGCATCGTCCACGGCGTCACGTTCGCGTCGTGGCACATGCGCGACAGGACAATCTCGTCGCCGGGCGCGAGCGCGCGGCCGATAGAGCGCGACAGGTGAAAGGTCAGCGTCGTCATGTTCTGTCCGAACACGATCTCGTCCGGGGAAGCCGCGTTGAGCAGGTCGGCCATCGCAGCGTGCGCCTCGTCCACGACCTCGTCGGCGCGCCGCGATGTGACGAAGTAGCCGCCCAGGTTCGCGTTCGCCTCGACGAGGCAGCGCGAGTTCGCGTCGATGACGCGCTGCGGCACCTGGGTGCCGGCCGGGTTGTCGAAATAGATGCGCGGCTGCCCGTCGTCCTCGATGAAGAGTGCGGGAAACTCCGCGCGGATGGCGTCGAGATCGTAGTTCATGCGGGTGTCCTTCCGGTGCGGTCGCGGGTCGCGGCTCAGTCCTGGGGTTTGCCGCCCCATTTCTCGCGGTGCATGTCCTCGGCCTTCTGGCGGACGCGCGCGTGCCGGTTGCTGAGCAGGAGCGAGTTGGGATCGCAGACCTGGGCCTTGATGATCCCGAGGTCGCTGGCCGCGTCGAACAGGCTGGGATACCAGCGGTCCCAGTTCGGCAGCAGCTCTTCCACACGTTCGCGCAGGTTCATCGGGGCAATGTAGCGGAGCCCCGCTGGCGAAACAACGACGCCTGCACGGATTCGGGCCGTCGGGCCCGGCCGGTCCGTCTAATCCTCGAGCAGTCGCACCGCGAACGCGACGGCCGCTGCCGACACGAGCCCGCTGAGCAGCGCGCCGAGCGCCGGCGTCACGGACGCCGACAGCGGGCCCGGTAGCCAGTCCGGCACGCTCGCCAGTGTCGCCGTCAGGCGGCCCAGCAGCGCCAGCGCCGGGCCGGCGGCGACCAGTGCGCCCGTGGTCCAGGCGGCGGGCAGCAGCCAGCGCGCCAGGATCGCACGGCGTCGTATGCGGCGCACGACGCGCTCGCTGAAACCGTCGTCGGCCAGCGGGGGATGCGAGAGCAGCTCGCGCAACAGGCGGTCCTGTGCGTCCATCGTATGCTCACCCAAGTTGATGATGTTGGATTTCAAAATCTTGCCTGATCTTTTCCTTGCTACGGAAGATTATCGACTTGATCGTCCCGACGGGCTGGCCGGTGGCCTCGCCGATCTCGCGATGCGACAGGCCGCAGCCATAGGACAAGATCATGATCGCGCGCTCATCTTCGCCCAGCACGGCGAGCAGCCGATCGAGATCTGTCGCTTCGTCCGGCGGCTGCAGCGTCGCAGCGGGCGGCGCCTCGCGCGCCGCGGACTCGACCACTTCGCGGTAGCGGTCGCCGCGACGCTTCGCCTGCAGGAAGTTCGTCCAGGCGATGCGCAGCAGCCAGCCGACGAAACTGCCGTCGCCCCGGAAGCTCGCGAGCTTGCGCCAGGCCAGCAGGAACGTGTCCTGCGCGAGATCGTCGGCTTCGGCGGGTTCGCGGCACAGGCGCAGCAGGAACAGGCGCACCTGCGACTGGTGGCGCCGTACGAGTTCGCCGAAGGCCTCTGCGTCGCTCGCGGCGAGGACGCGGGCGACCAGGTCCAGGTCGTCCGCGCCGCTGCCCGTTGTGGCCCTGGCGCTCAGTTCGCGTCCTTGCCGGCCTTCAGCCGCCACAGCACCAGGTAGGCGATACCGATGAACAGCGGCAGCATCGCCGTCGCGATCAGCGGCCTTATGGCTTCCTGCTCGTCGAGCACGAAGCCGAAGATACCGAGGGCCAGCGCGAGCGCGACCGCGATCATGCCGCGCCGCAGGTCGCTCACCGGCGAGTACCGCGGTTCGCCCAGGCGGTCGATCAGTTCGGGGCTCAGTTCCTGCCCGCGCTCCAGCGCGGTGCGCACGGTGCGCTGCATCTCGGTGCGCGTCCGGTAGCGGAAGTAGTAGAACAGGCCGAGGACGATGCCGATCACGGCGAACATGACGATCGGGATGAGTTCTTCGTACATACGAGGCTCCAGCTTGCCGGCGCCGGACGGCGCCTTCTGACCAGTAGATGCGGGCCGCCGGCGCTTCGGATGCACGGTCGACCGCCGCGTCGTAATTTCCTCGACCAATCATACACTTGGATCGTGCATCGGGGCTTCCCTCTGCGACCGCTGACCCCGTTACGGGCGCTGCGGCGTTGATACGGACATGCAAACACCCGCCCTCGACCCGCGCCACTTCCAGATCGCCGTGCTGGCGATACTGGCCGCGTTCGGCGCCGCCGGGCTCGGCATCGACATACGCCCGTTGCACCTGGTGGTCGTCGCGGCCGTCGCACTCGGCACCCAGTACCTGGCGGGCAGGCTGGCGGGGCTTGCGCGTTTCGACCCGCTCAGCGCGCTGGTGACGACGCTGTCGCTGACGATCCTGCTGCGCACCGACGGGCCGGGGCTGGCCGCGCTCGCCGCGCTGCTCGCGATCGGCAGCAAGTTCCTGCTGCGCGTGCGCGGCAAGCACCTGTTCAACCCGGCCAATTTCGCGATCGTGACGCTGATGCTGGCGAGCGACGGCGCCTGGATCTCGACCGGTCAATGGGGCAGCGCCGCACTCGGCGCGCTGGCGCTGTCAGGGCTGGGCTGGCTGGTGCTGACCAGGGCCCGGCGCGCGGAGACGACGGTCGCGTTCCTCGCGACCTTTGCCGCACTGCTCACGGCCCGCGCGCTGCTGCTCGGCGACCCGCTCGCGATCGTGTTCCACCACCTCTCGAACGGAGCGCTGCTGATCTTTGCGTTCTTCATGATCTCGGACCCGAAGACGACGCCGGATGCCGCCGCCGGGCGCCTGCTGTTCGGCGCGATCGTCGCTGGCCTCGCGTTCGCGATCCAGTTCCTGGCCTACCGCCCCTACGGCCCGCTGCTCGCGCTCTATGCCTGCGCGCCCCTGACCCCGCTGCTCGACTGCCTGCTCGGCGGGGCGCGCTATCGCTGGGTCGCGAGCAGCCTCTTCAAGTTCACCCGACAGGAGAAATCCGATGCGACTCACGCTACTCGCGGCCTCGGCCGCAACGACGCTGTTCCTGTGCGGCACCGCGCAGGCCTTCTGCGGCTTCTACGTCGCCCGCGCGGACACCGCGCTGTACAACCAGGCCTCGCAGGTCGTGCTGGTCCGCGATGACGACCGCACCGTCATCACGATGGCAAACGACTTCCAGGGCGACGCGCGTGATTTCGCCGTCGTCGTGCCGGTACCGACGCTGGTCGAGCGCGGCCAGGTCAATGTCGCCGACATGGCGCTGATCGACCACCTCGATGCCTACACGGCGCCGCGCCTGGTCGAGTACCACGACCCGGACCCGTGCAGGAGCTACGAACGCATGGAGGAACTGGCCTCGGCCCGCGTGCCGATGGCGCAGGCCAGCGAAGACGCGGCGGCGGCCCGCAAGCGCGGCGTGACGATCGAGGCCAGCTACACGGTCGGCGAGTACGACATACTCGTGCTGTCCGCCGAGGACAGCGGCGGGCTCGTCGCCTGGCTGACCGCCAACGGCTATCGCCTGCCGGCGGGCGCTGAACCGGTCGTGCGGAGCTACCTGCGCCAGGACATGCGCTTCTTCGTCGCGAAAGTGAATCTCGAGGAGCAGGCGCGTCTCGGCTACACGAAGCTGCGCCCTTTGCAGGTGGCCTACGAGAGCCCGCGCTTCATGCTGCCGATCCGTCTCGGCACGGTCAACGCGCAGGGCGCGCAGGAGCTGTTCGTCTACGCGCTGACCCGCAGCGGTCGGGTCGAGACCACGAACTACCGCACGGTGCGGCTGCCGAGCGACACCGAGGTTCCCGAGTTCGTCGAGGAAGAATTCGGCGAGTTCTACCGGGCGTTGTTCTCACGGCAGACCGAGAAGCAGAACGGCCGCGCCGTGTTCCTCGAATACGCCTGGGACATGGCCTGGTGCGACCCCTGCGCCGCGGACCCGCTGAGCGCCGACGAACTGCGCCGCCTCGGCGTCTTCTGGATCTCACCGCCCGGCGGCGGCGCAGGCCGCGTAGCACCGCAGGGCCAGGACGTGTTCGTGACCCGGCTGCACGTGCGTTACGACCAGGCCGGCTTTCCGGAAGACCTGGTATTCCACGAGACGGGCGACCGCAGCAATTTCCAGGGACGCTACGTCATCCGGCGCCCGTGGCGCGCGGCGACGAGCTGCGACGCGTCCGCCTACTACGCCAGCGTCAATGAGCGCCAGGAGCGCGAGGCCCGGGTACTCGCGAACCTGACCGGCTGGGAGCTGGCCGACATCCGCGAGCGGATCCGCTTCCTCGGCGAGGCCGGCGAGCCCGCGCAGGAGCCCTGGTGGAAGCGCCTGTGGAACTGAACTGAGGCGCGCGGCGCGGGCTCAGGCCCGCGCCTTCCATGCCGCCAGCAGCGCGGCCTCGGTCTCGGCGGAAAGGCCGGCGCGCAGGCTGTCCCGGCGCTCGGCCGGCAGCGTGTTCCACCAGCTCAGCGTGTCGCGTGCCGTCTCGCGCGTCGGTCGCACCGTCAGGCCGGCGGCGAAGGCCCGCTCGCCGCTGGCCCGCGCGACCCAGGCGAGGTCCGGCGTCGGCGGCACCCAGATCGGCAGCTGCCCTCCTTCGGTCGCGCCCTCTGCCTCAAGGAAGGCGTGCGGCACCCAGACCGGCGTCGTGTCGGCGGCCGTGACGGCAAGCGCATCCTCGAGCAGCTGACCCATCGTGAACGAGCCGGGCGGGACGACCGTGTTGTAGGCGCCGGTAATTCGTTTCTCGCCAACGTCGATGACGAAGTTTGCGAGATCGCGGACGTCGATGATCTGGATGACGTCGTCCGGCGTGCCGGGCCAGAGCATCTCGCCGCCGCGCGCCGTGCGCACGGGCCAGTAGGTGTAGCGGTCGGTGCGGTCGCCTGGACCGCAGATGTAGGTCGGCCGCAGCACCGCGAGCCGGTTCTCGCCGAACTCCTCGGCCGCGCGCCGTTCGCACAGCGCCTTCAGCGGCCCGTAGGTCTCGTTCGTGACTTCCTCGACCGACTCGTCGGCGAGTTCGCCGAGCGGCGCGTCCTCGCCGAGCGGCTGTCCGAAATCCGCGTAGGCCGAGATGCTCGAGATGAAAACGTAGTGTTCGGCGAGCGGCGCCAGCAGCCGGGCGGAATCGGCGACGTGCCGCGGCACGTAGCCGGAGTTGTCGATCACGACGTCCCAGCGGCCGCCCTTCAGCGCATCGAGCCCGCCGTCGCGGTCGCCGATGTAGGTCGCCAGGTCCGGAAACAGCTCGTCGTTCGTGCGCCCGCGGTTGAACAGCTCGACCGTGTGGCCGCGCCGCAGCGCCTCGCGCACCATGTGCGGGCCGATGAAACCGGTGCCGCCCAGCACGAGGAAACGCAGCGCCGGCCCCTTGCGCGGTCGCGGCGGACGGTCGCTCCCGGTTGCCTGCGCGAGAGCCTGCGCCGGGATGCCGCTCGTGGCCGCGGCAGCTCCCAGTGCGCCTGCCTGCAGCAGGCGCCGTCTCTGCTTGTTCATGTCATTCCCCCTCGTTGTCGTCGCGCGCCGGCTGGCCGGCGGCGCGCACTAGCGGTAACGCTGCATGACCTTCGAGAGTGTCTCGCGGCCCGGGTTGAGTTCTTCGTACGGGATTTTCGCGAGCGGCCGGTCGACGCTGCCGGACAGGTCGTGCATGTCGCCGGTCTCCTCGTCGATGTACAGGAGCCCGGTGATGATCTCGCCGGCGCGGATGCTGTCGCGCAGGAAAGAGAACGCGGCGGCGCGGCTGGTCGGATCGTAGTGCTTGTCGACCTTGCGGAACACGATCTTGCTGCCGTCGTGCAGTTCGACCGGCATCGCGCCGCCCTCCTCGTAGTCCGCGACTATTTCCTCTGCCGGGGGAATGAAGTCCGCGTCGATGACGTGGTGGTAGAACTGCCGCGTGTGGGCGTAGCTCTTGGTCGAACCCTCGTGGTCATTGAAGGTGACGCAGGGACTGATGATATCGAGCAGCGCAAAGCCCTTGTGCATGATCGCGCCCTTGATCAGCGGCACGAGCTGCTTCTTGTCGCCGGAGAAGCCGCGCGCGATGTAGGTCGCGCCGAGCCCGATCGCGGTGCTGACGGGATCGATCGGCATCTGCCGATTCGCGGGCCCTTTCTTGGCCTTGCTGCCGACGTCCGCCGAGGCCGAGTACTGGCCCTTGGTCAGGCCGTACACGCCGTTGTTCTCGATGATGTAGCACATGTTCAGGTTGCGCCGGATCACGTGCGCGAACTGGCCCATGCCGATCGACAGCGAATCGCCGTCGCCGGACACGCCGATGTAGATCAGCTCGTTGTTCGCCGCGTTGGCACCCGTAGTGACGGACGGCATGCGGCCGTGCACGGAGTTGAAGCCGTGCGACTGGCTGACGAAATAGGCCGGCGTCTTCGACGAGCAGCCGATGCCGCTCATCTTGCCGAGCATGTGCGGCGGGATGTCCAGTTCGAAGACTGCCTGGATCAGCGCCGCGGTGATCGAATCGTGGCCGCAGCCGGCGCACAGCGTGGATACGCCGCCCTCGTAGTCGCGCTCGGTCAGGCCGAGCGCGTTGCGCGGCAGCTTGGGATGGGTGACTTTCGGTTTTGGAATAAAGCTCATGACCCGGTGTCCTGGGCGGCCCTGGCGCCCGCGCGTTTCTCGAGCAGCTTGTCGACGACGAAACGGGCGTTGATGGGCATGCCGTTGTAGTGCAGCACGGAGACCAGCCGTGCGGGATCGATGTCGAGGTCCAGCGTCAGCAGCGAGCGCAGCTGCCCGTCGCGGTTCTGCTCGACGACGTAGACCCGCTCGTGCCGCTCGATGAACTGGCGAACGTCCTCGTTGAACGGGAAGGCCCTGACGCGGCAGTAGTTGAGGCCGATCTTGCGCTCGCCGAGCAGGTCCAGCGCTTCGCGGACGGCGCCGTCGCAGCTGCCGAGGCTGATGATGCCTTCCTTGTTGAATTTCGAGTACTCGACGAGCGGTGCCGGCACCAGCTTGCGCGCCGTCTCCCACTTGACCAGCAGCCGGTCGACGACGTCCTGGTACTCGGCAGAATCCTCGGTGTAGCCGCCGAACTTGTTGTGGCCGGAGCCGCGCGTGAAGAACGAGCCCCGCGGATGCTCGCCCGGCAGCGTCCGGTAGGTGATCCCGTCACCGTCGCTGTCGAGATAGCGATAGAACTTCTCCATGCCGTCGAGCTGCTCTGCCGTCAGCAGCTTGCCGCGGTCGGGACGGTAGGTCTCGTCCCACTGCAGGTCCGGACACATCCAGTCGTTCATGCCGATGTCGAGGTCCGACAGCACCATGACCGGGGTCTGCAGGCGATCAGCGAGGTCGAAGGCTTCGATCGCGGAGTAGAAGCATTCCTCGGCATTGGCCGGGAACAGCAGCACGTGCTTCGTGTCGCCGTGCGACGCGTAGGCACATGCCATCAGGTCGCACTGCTGGGTGCGCGTCGGCATGCCCGTCGACGGCCCGGTGCGCTGCACGTCGAAGATTACCGCGGGCACTTCCGCGTAGTACGCGAAGCCGATGAACTCGTTCATGAGCGAGATGCCCGGGCCGCTGGTCGGCGTGAAGGCGCGGGCGCCGTTCCAGGACGCGCCGAGCACGACGCCGATCGCGGCCAGCTCGTCCTCGGCCTGCACGATGCAGAACTTCTTGCCGCCGCTGGCCTCGTCCATGCGGAATTCCTTGCAGAACGCCTTGTACGCATCCATCAGCGAAGTCGACGGCGTGATCGGGTACCAGGCGCCGACCGTCGCGCCGGCATAAACGCAGCCGAGGCCGGCGGCCGTGTTGCCGTCGATGACGATGTGGCCCCGGGTGCGGTCCATGCGCTCCACGGTCTTCGCCAGCGGGCAGGAAAAATGCTCGAGCGCGTAATCGTAACCGAGGCGAATCGCCTTGAGGTTGGACTCGACCAGCTGCTTCTTCTTCGCGAAGGTCTCCTCGAGCAGTTCCGTGATGACGTCGAGGTCGATGTTCAGCAGGGCCGCCAGCGCGCCGACGTAGGCGATGTTTTTCATCAGGATGCGCGCCCGCGCCCCGTCGAAATTCTCGTTGCAGATCTTCGACAGCGGGATGCCGAGGACGTGTATGTCCTCGCGGTTCAGCTGCCGGCTGCGCGGCCAGGTCGAGTCGTAGATCAGCCAGCCGCCGGACGCGACCTCGGCCATGTCCCGCGCGTAGGTCTGGGCGTTCATCGCGACCATGACGTCGACGTGGTCCGCGCGGGCCTGGTAGCCCTTGCCGGTCACGCGCACCTCGTACCAGGTCGGCAGCCCCTGGATGTTCGACGGAAAGTAGTTCTTGCCGACGACCGGGATGCCCATGCGGAAAATGGCCTTCATCAGCAGGCCGTTGGCGCTGGCCGAGCCGGTGCCGTTGACCGTGGCGATCTTGATGACGACGTCGTTGACTGTTGACACGTGCTGCTTCCCGCCTGGGGTATGTTGGTTGGACCGGCGTCGTGGCGTTTTGCTCACGACCGCCCGCTCTTTCAGCCCGCGCGCGCCCGGCGACGCTCCGGCTCCGCCTCGTCGGCGGCGTAGGGGATCAGCAGCCTGGACTTCTGCATGTCCCAGGCGCCCGTCGGGCAGCGCTCGGCGCACAGGCCGCAGTGCACGCACAGATCCTCGTCCTTGACCATGACGCGCTGCGTCTGCGGCAGCTCTTCGGAGACGTATAGCGCCTGCTCGAGATTCTCGGCGGGCGCCGACAGCCGGCCGCGCAGCTCGTCCTCCGGCCCGTTCGCCGTGATCGTCAGGCAGTCCACCGGGCAGATGTCGATGCAGGCATCGCACTCGATGCACAGCTTCGCCTCGAACACGGTCTGGATGTCGCAGTTCAGGCAGCGCTCGACTTCCTGGATCGCCTGATCGGCCGTGAAGCCGAGTTCGACCTCGATGTCGATGTTCTTGAAGCGCTCGCGCAAATCGACGTGCGGCATCAGCCGGCGCTCGGACGGGTCGTAATTGTTCGAATAGCTCCACTCGTGCATGCCCATCTTCGTCGTGGACAGGTTCATGCCGTGCGGCAGCCGGTCGCGGAGATCCTCGCCGCTCACGTACTTGTGAATCGAGATCGCCGCCTCGTGGCCGTGCGCGACGGCCCAGATGATGTTCTTCGGGCCAAACGCGGAATCGCCGCCGAAGAACACGCCCTCGCGGGTGCACATCATCGTCGTCTCGTCGACGACCGGGCAGTCCCACTCGTTGAACTCGATTCCGATGTCGCGCTCGATCCACGGGAAGGCGTTCTCCTGGCCGATGGCCAGGATCACGTCGTCGCAGGGCAGCGTCGTCTCGCCGACGACGGTGCCGCGGTCGATGCGGCCGCGCTCGTCGACCTTGTACTCCATGACCTCGAAGGTCATCCCGACGAGCTTGCCGTCTTCGAGCACGAAGGCCTTCGGCGAGTGATTGACGACGATCTCGACGTTCTCTTCCTCGGCGTCCTCGAGCTCCCAGTCCGAGGCCTTGAAGAAGCCGCGCGGCTTGCGCGCCATGACCTTGACGTCGTTCGCGCCGAGCCGCAACGAGGTCCGGCAGCAATCCATCGCGGTATTGCCGACGCCGATGATCAGCACCTTTTCGCCGATACGCTCGATGTGCTCGAAGGCGACCGACTCGAGCCAGTCGATGCCGATGTGGACGTTTGCGTCGGCCTCCTGCCGGCCCGGCAGGTCGAGCTCCTTGCCGCGCGGTGCACCGGTGCCGACGAACACGGCGTCGAACTCGCCGCTGTCCAGCAGCGCCTTCAGGCTGTCGATGCGGTGATTGAGCTTCAGCTCGGCGCCCATGTCGAGGATGTAGCCGATCTCCTCGTCCAGCACCTTCGGTGGCAGCCGGAAGCGCGGGATGTTCGTGCGCATCAGCCCGCCGGTGTCCTTCAGCGCCTCGAAGATCGTGACTTCGTAGCCGAGCGGCAGCAGGTCGTTCGCAACCGTCAGCGAGGCGCAGCCGGCGCCGATCAGCGCGATCTTCTTGCCGTTCGTGCGCGCCGGCGGCCGCGGCAGCCGCTCGCGGATGTCGTCGCGGTGGTCGGCGGCCACGCGCTTCAGGCGGCAGATCGCGACCGGCTTGTCCTCGACCCGGCCGCGCCGGCAGGCGGGCTCGCAGGGCCGGTCGCAGACGCGACCGAGAATCCCGGGAAACACGTTCGATTCCCGGTTCAGCATGTAGGCGTCGGAGAAGCGCCCCTGCGCGATCAGGCGAATGTACTCGGGCACGTCGGTGTGGGCGGGGCAGGCCCACTGGCAGTCGACGACCTTGTGGAAATAGTCGGGCTTGGAAACGTCGGTTGGTTTCATCGACCGTGTGCCCGGCGCGTCCGGCCGCCGGTCCGCGGGTATGGCCGCGTGCGCGTGATCATCCTGCCGCTAGCATAACGGGCTGGCGCCGAAAGTAAACAGGCGCCCGTCAGTCGCGGCGCGCCCGCCCGAATTCCAGGCGCCGGCCCGCACGCTCGCCGCTCAGGCTGCCGTCGCGCCAGGCGACGTGGCCGTTGACGATCGTCGCGTCGATGCTGCTCGTGAAGGTGTGGCCCTCGAACGGCGACCAGTGCACCTTGCACAGCAGCGAGTCCCGCGTGACGGTGTGCGGCCGCCCGGGGTCGACGAGCACGAGGTCCGCGTACCAGCCCTCGCGCAGGTAGCCGCGCTCGGCGACGCCGAACAGGTCGGCGACTGCGTGGGCCGTCTTGTCGGCGATGGTTTCCACCCCAAAGCGGCCCTCGGCCGCGAGATCGAAGAGGCAAAGCAGCGCGTGCTGCACCAGCGGCAGCCCGGCCGGCGCCTTGAAATAGGACTGCTTCTTCTCCGCGGCCGTGTGCGGCGCGTGATCGGTCGCGATGATGTCGATGCGGTCCTCGGCCACGGCGGCGAGCAGCGCGGCACGATCCCCGGCCGTCTTGATCGCCGGGTTGCACTTGATGCGCGTGCCGAGCTGCTCGTAGCGGCTCTCGTCGAACCACAGGTGGTGGACGCAGACCTCCGCCGTGATGCGCTTGTCGCGTCGGTGGCCCTTGCTGAACAGGCCCATCTCGATCGCCGTGGTCAGGTGCAGCACGTGCAGCAAGGCATCGTGGCGCCGCGCCAGGTCGACCGCGAGACTGGAGGACGTGAGGCAGGCGTTCGCGGAGCGAATCCGTGGATGTTCGGACATCGGCACGTCTTCGCCCCAGCGTGCTTTCGCCGTCGCCTCGTTCTCCCAGATCGTCGGCGAGTGCTCACAGTGCGTGACCACCATGACCGGAGCGTGTTCGAAAAGGAGTTCCAGCGCGGCCGGGTCGTCGACCAGCATATCGCCGGTCGAGGCACCCATGAAGGCCTTGATGCCGCAGGCCTCGCCCACCTGGAGTGCCTTGATTTCTTCGATATTGCGGTTCGTCGCGCCGAGGTAGAAGCCGTAATTCGCGCTGCAACGGCCGGCAGCGAGCTCGTACTTCGCCGCCAGGGCCTCCCGCGTGGTCGTCTGCGGGTTCACGTTCGGCATGTCCATGAAGCTGGTGATGCCGCCGGCCACCGCCGCCGCGGACTCCGTCGCCAGGTCGCCCTTGTGAGTCAGGCCGGGCTCGCGGAAGTGCACCTGGTCGTCGATCATGCCCGGCAGCAGGTAGCGGCCACGCGCGTCCAGGACTTCCGTGTAGCCCGCGTCCGGGATCTCGCCGCCGACCCGCTCGATGCGCTCGCCGCGCACGAGCAGGTCGCCCTCGACGATGCGGCCTTCGTTGACGATGCGCGCGTTCCTGATCAGCAGCGTATTCAATGCGGTGGTCTCACTCAGGCGAAGGTATCGGTGGCGGTGACGAGTTCGTGCACGATGCCGGGCTCGAAGGCGGAGTGGCCGGCGTCGGCGACGATGCGCAGCTTCGCCTCCGGCCATGCCTGGGCCAGTTCCCAGGCATTGCGCGCCGGGCACAGCGCGTCATAGCGTCCGTGGACGATGACCGCGGGAATATTGCGCAGTCTCGGCAGGTCCGTGAGCAGCTGGTTGTCACGCAGGAAGCAGTCGTTGACGAAGTAGTGGCACTCGATGCGCGCGAGCGCGAGTGCCATCCGCTCCGCGGCGAAGGCCTCGGCCACCTCCGGCTGCGGGATCAGCTGGCTGGTCGAGCCCTCCCAGACCGACCAGGCCTGCGCCGCCGCGAGCCTGGCCTCGGGGTCGTCCCCGGTCAGGCGACGATGATAGGCGTTCAGCAGGTCCCCGCGCTCGCGGCGCGGAATCGGCGCCAGGAAATCCTGCCAGCGGTCCGGGAACAGCTGGTTCGTCCCCTCGCGAAACAGCCAGTCGACTTCGTGCCGGCGGCCGAGAAAGATGCCGCGTAGCACCAGTTCGCTGACGTGCTGCGGGTGGCGCTGGGCGTAGGCCAGCGCCAGCGTCGAGCCCCAGGAGCCGCCGAACACCTGCCAGCGCTTGATCTGCAGCGCCGCGCGCAGGACCTCGATATCGTCCACGAGGTCCCAGGTCGTGTTGTGCTCGAGACTCGCGTGCGGCGTGCTGCGGCCGCAGCCGCGCTGGTCGAACAGCACGATGCGGTAGACGTCCGGGTTGAAAAAGCGCCGCATTTTCTCCGTGCAGCCGCCGCCGGGGCCGCCGTGCAGGAACACGACCGGCTTGCCCCTCGGATTCCCGCTCTCCTCGTAGTAGAGTTCGTGGCCGTCGCCGACGGCGAGCCTGCCGCTGTGGTTCGCCTCGATCTCGGGGTACAGCCCGCGCCGTTCGTCCGTTGCCATCATGCTCCGCGTCCCTCCGGGAGTGCGTGCCGCGCGGTCGCCGACGATTGTCGTCGCTCGCGGTGCAGGTTGAACCTTAATAGGCCGATCCAGTCTGTAGCAAGCGGCGACAGCCCGACAATGTCCGACGATATGGCTTTCAAGGAATCGTGATGAACAGAGCGCTGGCCCTTTCTTCCCTGCTGCTGGCAATGGCCATTGCCGTGGCGCCTTCCGCCGGCCGAACGGCCGAGATCGACATCGCCTACACCGAGTATACGCTCGACAACGGACTGCGGCTGATCGTCCACGAGGACGACAAGGCGCCGATCGTCGCGGTCAACGTCTGGTACCACGTCGGCTCGAAGAACGAGCAGCCGGGCCGGACCGGTTTCGCGCACCTGTTCGAGCACCTGATGTTCAACGGCTCGGAAAACTACGACGACGACTACTTCAAGCCCTTCGAGCGCGTCGGCGCTACCGGCATCAACGGCACGACCTATTTCGATCGCACCAACTACTTCCAGACGGTGCCGAAGTCGGCACTCGACCTCGCGCTGTGGATGGAATCCGATCGCATGGGCCACCTGCTCGGAGCCGTCACCCAGGAAAAGCTCGACGAGCAGCGCGGGGTCGTGCAGAACGAGAAGCGCCAGGGCGACAACCAGCCATACGGCAAGACCGAGTACTACATCCTCGAAGGCGTCTTTCCCGAGGACCACCCGTACTCCTGGAGCACGATCGGCTCGATGGAGGACCTCGAGGCCGCAACGCTCGAGGACGTGCACGAATGGTTCCGCAGCTGGTACGGGCCGAACAACGCGGTACTGGTCATCGCGGGCGACGTCGACGCGGATGACGTGCGCGACCGGGTCGAGAAGTACTTCGGCGACATCCCGCCGGGACCCGAGCAGGCGAAGCTGAAGCGCTGGACCGTGCGCCTGGACCAGGACAAGCGCGAGATTATCGAGGACCAGGTACCGCAGGCCCGCATCTACCGGGTCTGGGGAGCGCCGGAGTTCCGCGCGGAAGACGCGGACCTGCTGCAGCTGGCGGACGGCGTGCTGACTTCCGGCAAGAACTCGAGGCTGTACCAGCGGCTCGTCTACGAGGACCAGCTGGCGACGGACGTTGGCGCATACCAGTTCGCCGGCGACATCGGCGGCTTCTACATGCTGCAGGCATCGGCACAACCGGGCGGCGACCTGGCGGCCGTCGAGGCCGCGATCGACGAGGAGCTCGCACGCTTCCTGGACGAGGGCCCGAGCGAGAGCGAGCTCGAGCGCGTGCGCACGCAGATCCGCGCCGGCGTGGTGCGGGGTCTCGAGCAGGTCGGCGGGTTCGGCGGCAAGTCCGACGTGCTGGCGCAGAATGCCGTATACGCCGGCGACCCGGGCTTCTACGCGACCTCGCTCGAGCGTCTCGACGCGGCCACGCCGGAGTCCGTGCGGGCAGCGGCCGAGCGCTGGCTCGGTGCCGGCAGCTACGCGCTGGAAGTGCATCCGGGCGCCCCGCGCTCGGCCGCCGGAGAGGGCGTCGATCGCAGCGCCCTGCCGA
Organism: uncultured Woeseia sp.; assembly: GCA_937925605.1. GTDB lineage: Bacteria > Pseudomonadota > Gammaproteobacteria > Steroidobacterales > Woeseiaceae > Woeseia. The sequence continues at coordinate 21,892 of CALALV010000167.1, read as the reverse complement.
CGGTGGACAGCTTCCCCGAGGTGGACTTCAGCGACTTCGAGCGCGCAGAGCTCGACAACGGCATGCAGCTGATCGTCGCGACGCGCAGCGCCGTGCCGGTCGTCAACTTCGGCCTGCTGCTCGACGCCGGCTATGCTTCCGACCAGTTCGCGCTGCCTGGCACGGCCAGCCTGGCGATGGCGATGCTGGACGAGGGCACACGCCGCCGCAACGCACTCGAAATCAGCGACGAGGCTCAGCGCCTCGGCGCGAACATCGGCGCCGGCTCCGGGATAGACACCTCGAGCGTCAGCCTGAGCGCGCTCAAGGACAATCTCGACGACTCGCTCGACCTGTTCGCCGACATCGTGCTGAACCCGGCCTTTCCGGAGGACGAACTCGAACGGCTGCGCAAGCAGACGCTCGCACGCATCCAGCAGGAGAAGACCCGCCCGGTCAGCCTCGCGCTGCGCCTGTTCCCGGCGCTGCTGTACGGCGACGAGCATGCCTACTCGCTGCCGCTCACCGGTTCCGGCACCGAGGAGTCGGTCGCCGCGATCGACCGGCAGACGCTGGTCGACTGGCACCGCACCTGGTTCCGCCCGAACAACGCGACGCTGGTCGTCGTCGGCGACACGACGATGGCCGAAATCAGGCCGAAGCTCGAGCGCCTGTTCGACCGCTGGCGCCGCGGCGACACGCCCGAAAAGAACCTGAGCGAGGTCGCGTTGCGCGACGGCCAGCACGTGTACCTCGTCGACCGGCCCGACTCCGAGCAGTCGATCATCTTCGCCGGCAACATCGCGCCTCCGCCGGGCAACGCCAACGAAATCGCGATCGAGGCCATGAACGAGATCATCGGCGGGTCCTTCACCTCGCGCGTGAACATGAACCTGCGCGAGGACAAGGGCTGGGCCTACGGGGCCCTGACCTTCCTGCGCAACGCGCGTGGCCAGCGCCCGTTCATCGCCTACGCGCCGGTACAGACCGACCGCACGGCCGACGCGATGGCGGAACTGCGCCGCGAGCTGGTCGAGTACCTCGACGTCGCGCCGCCGACCGCGGACGAGCTGGCCAAGGTCAAGGACAACAACACGCTCAGCCTTCCGGGCCGCTGGGAGACCGCCGCCGCGGTCTTGCGGGATATCAGCGAACTCGCGACCTACGACCTGCCGGACGACTACTGGTCGACCTATGCGGAAAGCGTGCGGGGCCTGTCGCTGGAGCAGGTCGAAGCCGCGGCCGCCACGGTCATCAGGCCCGACAACCTCGTCTGGGTTATCGTCGGCGACCGCGCGCGCATCGAGAGCGAGATCCGCGCCCTCGAGCTCGGGCCGCTGACCCTGCTCGACGCGGACGGCAGGCCGCTCTGAGGAGGGCCTGCCCGGCGGCTGTCGCGACAATGCGATAGGCGACAGCCGCCGGACAGCACGCCTGTCGCCGGACCCGGCACTGCGCTACGCTCTGCCGGTGATCGTCCGGACCGCAGGCAAGCCATGAGTGACCTCGATTACCCGGCGCGCATCGCCGCGGCGGATATCTACGACGTCGCGGTGCGCACGCCGCTGGAGCCGGCGAGCCTGCTGTCGCAGCGGCTCGGCAATCGCGTGCTGCTGAAGCGCGAGGACCTGCAGCCGATCTTCTCGTTCAAGCTGCGCGGCGCGATGAACAAGCTGAACCGGCTGCCTCCTGCGCAGCTCGCGGCCGGCGTCATCTGCAGCTCGGCAGGCAACCACGCCCAGGGTGTCGCGCTGGCGGCCAGCCGCAAGGGCGTGCCGGCGGTGATCGTGATGCCGGTCACGACGCCGAGCATCAAGGTCGAGGCCGTGCGGCGGCTCGGCGGCGAGACGATCCTGCACGGCGACAACTACGACGCGGCCTACGAGCGCGCCCGGGCCGTCGGCGCGGAGCGCGGCCTCACGTTCATCCATCCGTTCGACGATCCCGACGTCATCGCCGGCCAGGGGACGATCGCGCGCGAACTGCTCGAGCAGTGCCAGCCGGCGCCGGCGGCCGTGTTCGTGCCGATCGGCGGCGGCGGCCTGATCGCGGGCATCGCCGCGTGGCTGAAGGACCGGGCGCCAGCCACCCGCGTGGTAGGCGTCGAGCCGGACGACTCGGCCGGGATGCAGGCATCGCTCGCGGCCGGCCGGCCGGTCACGCTCGACCATGTCGGCATATTCGCCGACGGCGTCGCCGTGCGGCGCGTCGGCGACGAGACCTTCAGGCTGTGCCGCGAGCTCGTCGACGAGATCGTCACGGTCGATACCGACGAGGTCTGCGCGGCCGTGCGCGACGTGTTCGAGGACACGCGCTCGATCGTGGAACCGGCCGGTGCTCTGGGTGTCGCCGGCCTGAAACGCTACGTTGCCGAACGCGGCGTCCGCGACCAGGCGCTGGTCGCCATCAGCTGCGGCGCCAACGTCAATGTCGATCGCCTGCGGCACAGCGCCGAGCGCGCGGCCGTCGGCGAACACCGCGAAATGCTGATGGCGGTGCAGATACCGGAACGGCCCGGCAGCTTCCGCGAATTCTGCGCCGCGCTCGGCAGGCGCGGCGTGACGGAATTCAACTACCGCTACAGCGACGCCGCCGAAGCGCGCATTTTCGTCGGCGTTGAGCTGCGCGGCGGCCTGGCCGAGCAGCGCGAGGTGCTGGCTGGCGTGCGGGCGCTCGGCTACCCGGTGGTCGACATGAGCGACAACGAGCTGGCCAAGCTGCACGTGCGACACCTGGTCGGCGGCCGCAGCCCGGGACTCGACAACGAGCGGGTGTTCCGATTCGAATTCCCGGAGCGGCCGGGTGCGCTGCTCGCGTTCCTCGACGCGATCGGCACGCAATGGAACATCAGCCTGTTTCACTACCGCAATCACGGCTCCGACTACGGCCGCATCCTCGCCGGCATCCAGGTCTCGCCGGGGGACGTCGACGAGCTGGAGGCACACCTGGCCGAGCTCGGCTACCCGCACCAGGACGAGAGCGACAACCCCGCCTACCGGCTGTTCCTCGACTGACCCGGCGTCAGTCGCGGAACGACGGGTCGCGCCGGTCGAGCCGGCGCAGCAGGCCGGGCCAGGCGAGCTGGCCGCCGAGACCCTTCAGCACGATCTCGGCCTGCGCGGCGATGCCGCGGACGATCTTCTCGTCGACCTCGATCAGCTCGACGCCCGCCGACTGCGCGAGCAGCTGCGTCTGGCAGGCCGTCTCCAGCGCGTACATGTTCAGGAATGCATCAGGAATGCTCGGGCCCACCGTCAGCAGGCCGTGATTACGCAATACCAGGTTGTTGTTGTCGCCGAGGTCGCGGACCAGGCGCGGCTTCTCGTCGTCGTTCAGCGCGACGCCCTCGTAGTCGTGGTAGCCGACCGAGATCAGCGGGAACAGCGAGATCTGCGAAAGCGGCCGCAGTCCGCCGGCCTGCGCGGAAACCGCGACGCCCGCGCGCGTGTGCGTGTGCAGTACACAGGCAACGTCTGGCCGCGCGGCGTGCACGGCACTGTGGATCACGAAGCCTGCCGGGTTCACCGGGTACGGCGACTCGAGGATCTTCTCGCCTTCGGCGTCCACCTTGACCAGGCTGCTCGCCGTGATCTCCTCGAACAGCATCCCGTAGGGATTGATCAGGAAATGCTCGTCGGGACCCGGCACGCGCGCCGAGATGTGCGTGAACACGAGGTCGTCCCAGCCGTACATGGCGATCAGGCGGTAGCAGGCGGCAAGGTCGACCCGGACCTGCCATTCCTCGTCGCCGACCCGTTCCCTGACCGACAGTTCGACACCAGCGGTGCTCATTGCGCTCTCCCGTGACTGCTGCGGCTCATTATACGCACCCCACGGATTGCGCCACCTGCCGGACAGCCTGCGCCCTTATAAGAATTGGTTTGCAACCATCTGCGGCCGCCGCGCATCGAAACATCGACAAGCGGGCCGGCAGGCGCCGGCCCGCGGACCGCGCACCACGTGACAAACTAAACTTCCCTTATGCAGTTTGTCTCAGCTTGACGGTGGCTTCGGCCACCGTCTTTTTTTTGCGGCTCAGTGCGCCCAGGCCTGGCTGTGGATGTGGCCGATCTTGCGAGCCTGAGTCAGGCGGTAGAAATGCCGGAGCTCGGCCAGCCCGCGCTCGTCATCCGAGTGCAGTCGCCCGGACAGCCGATGGCAAAAGCGCGCGGCGTAATCGCTGGCTGCCCGGTAGCGCTCGCGCTGCGCGGCGGACAGCTGCGGGTGGAAGCTCACGTCGTCGAACAGCCAGCCGTGCAGCCGACCGGCCAGCGCGACGTCGTCCTGCTGCAGCGCGATCAGCCAGGTACTGACGAACTTGTCGATTTCGGCCTGCAGCTCCAGTTCGAGCAGCGTGACGGACTTGTCGTGCTGGGCGCTGAAGGCGAGATAGGTGAAGTGGCTTACGCCCTCGAGCGCCGTCCACAGGTCTGCCAGGCGATCGGGTCGCAGGTTCGTGAGCGGATCGTCGCGCTCGAGGCGCTCGAGCATGTCCTCGTCCAGGTACACGCTCATGGCGAGGCCGGCTTCGTCCTGGCTGACCAGCACGGTCTCGTCGGTGTCCGCCAGCAGGCTGTCCCGGCCGAGCAGGCGTGCGAGCGCCGGGTCCGTGATCAGGAAGTCGTCGATACGGTAGTCGGTCTCGACGCCGTAGAGTTCGGTCAGCCGGTCCTGCAGCGCCCCGAGCATGCCTCAGTGCCGCCTCAGTCCCGGTTGCTCCATCGGCGTCACGCCGGCCTGCCGCAGCAGCGCGGCGGCGCGCCGGCTGCCGGTGCGCAGCCAGACCTCGTAGGTGCGCAGCAGGTCGATGTCGGAGGCCTGGCGGGCGCCGTCGCGCACCTCGTTGAGCACGTCGACGACCACCTGGAACTTGCAAGCGAGCTCCGCGTAGACGCCGGCGAGCGCGCGCCCGCGAACCGTTCCGCGAATCTCGTCCGAGAGCGAGCCGTAGGCGGTGCCGCCCATGTGGATGTAGTAGTCGAGGTCGACGAGCCGGTGGGCAAGGCTGTCGGCGAAGAAGCCGGCGATGAACAGCGACACGTCACCGATGCGCTGCAGGGACGCGCTGCGCTCGACCGGGCTCCTGGCCTCGGCGGCGTCGACGAGCATCAGGGCGAGCGGCTTCAGCCCGTAGACCTCGCCGCTGTCGTCGTAGAGGTCCTCGGAACGGGAAAACAGCGTCAGCAGGTTGACCACGTAGTGGGCGGCGTGATCGTCCACGTCGACGCCCTGGTTGCGAATCGCGCTGTCGATCGACTCGCGAAAGTAGTCGCGCAGGTCGTGAACAGCCAGTACGCCTTCGTCGGCATGCGTTCGTTCCATGGCCACAACACCTCTCCAGGCACTGCCAGAGCCCGTCGCGGCCGCTGCGTTTCGATTCCTGTGCGTCGCCGTCCTCGTGACGGGTCGACGCGCAATGCACCGCAGTCAACCGCACACGAAACTCTTCTGCGTGTATCGGCAGAAGTTCTCTTATCTATAACTTAATCGGACCGATTGCAGTGTGACAAAGTTCACGTGCAGCCGGCGACGCTCGTCGCCGACGGGGACTTGAGTCACAAAAACGGATGAAGTTATATTTTTCGGTCCGGTCCCCGGAACCGTTCTACCACATCTCGCGCAGTCGCCGGGCGACGTCGATCGTCCGCGTCGAGCGTGGCCGCAGCTCCGCGCCGTCGTCGTCGCGGCGCCCCACGTAGCGCTGCTCGAAGGTGTCCAGGAGCCCGGGCGTCATGAAGCGGCTGCGCGCGCCGTGGACGTGCCGATCACCACCCGGCGCCTGGCCGGTCACGTAGAAACGCATCGGCACCAGTAGTGACAGCGAGCGTTTCGCGCGCGTCATCGCGACGTAAAGCAGCCGCCGCTCCTCGTCGATCGCAGCCGCATCGCCTGCTGCGAATTCCGACGGGAAATTGCCGTCCGTAACGTTCAGCACGAACACGGCATCCCACTCCTGGCCCTTGGCACTGTGCACCGTCGACAGCACGAGGTAGTCCTCGTCCAGCAGCGGGTCGCCGGCGAGATCGCCGGTCGCCGCCGGCGGGTCGAGCGTGAGCTCGGTCAGGAACCGCTCCCGCACCGGGTATCGCGACGCGATCTGCGAGAGCTGCTCGAGGTCCGCCTCGCGCAGCTCGCTCGCGTCGTAGAGTCGCGCGAGCTGCGGGCGATACCAGCCGAGCGCGCGCTCGAGCTGCCACTGCCAGTCCCGCTGGTCCGCCTCGGCCCCGCCGAGAGCCGCCATCAGCGCCGCGAACGCCGGCCAGTCCGCGCGCGCGGCCGGCGGCGGCACGAACCGGGCGAGCGCCTGCCACGGCGCGTCCGCGGCCGTGCTCGCCGCGAAAGCCTTGCGCGCCCAGGCCGGTCCCATGCCCGGCAGCAGCTTCAGCACGCGGAACGCGGCCATCTCGTTCAGCGGGTTCGCGGCCCACTTCAGCACCGCCAGCAGGTCCTTGACGTGCGCGGCCTCGAGAAACTTGAGGCCGCCGTACTTTACGTAGGGAATGTTGCGCCGGACGAGTTCCAGTTCGAGCCGGTCGCTGTGGTGGGCGCTGCGGAACAGCACCGCCTGGCGGCGCAGCTCGATGCCCTGCTCGCGGTTGTCGAGCACGCTTTCGACGACGTACTCGGCCTCCGCGTCGCCGTCCTCGACGCTCAGGTAGTGAGGCTTGCCGCCGCCCTTGTCATCGCTGACGAGCTGCTTCGAGTACCGCCGCTCGCCGTCGGCGATCAGCCGGTTAGCGCTGTCGAGGATCGGCTGGGTCGAGCGGTAGTTCTGTTCCAGCGTGACGACCTCGGCACGCGGCGTGTAGCGCGCCGGGAAGCCGAGGATGTTGCCGACCTCGGCCGCGCGGAACGAATAGATCGACTGCGCGTCGTCGCCGACGACGGTCAGGCCGTTCCCGTCCGGCTTCAGCGCTTCGAGGATGCCGGCCTGCAGCACGTTCGTGTCCTGGTATTCGTCGACCAGCACGTGGTCGAAGAAACCGCCGATCTCCGCGGCGCAGGCCTCGTCCGCGACGAGGTGACTCCAGTACAACAGCAGGTCGTCGTAGTCGAGCGCGTGGTTGTGCTGCTTGCGCTCGACATAGCCGCGAAACAGTGCCCCCAGTTCGGCGGCCCAGTCGGCGCACCAGGGAAAGCGGCGGTCGAGCACGTCGGCCAGTGGCTCGCGTGCGTTGACGACGCGCGAGTAGATCGCGAGGCAGGTGTCCTTTTTCGGAAATCGCCGCGACTTGCGGCTGCAGCCGAGTTCGTGACGCACAACATCCAGCAGGTCGGCGGCATCGCCCCGGTCCAGAACGGAGAAGCCGGGGTCGAGGCCAACGACGCCGGCATAGCGGCGCAGCAGGCGGTTGGCGACCGCGTGGAAGGTGCCCGACCAAGGCAGCAGGCCGGCCGGCTGCGGCGCCCGGCCCGCGGCACGCGTCGCCCCGCGGACGATGGCCTCGACGCGCCGGACCATGTCCTGCGCGGCGCGCCGCGTGAACGTCAGCAGCAGGATGCGCTGCGGGTCGACGCCCTCGAGCACCAGCCAGGCCACGCGGTGCGCGAGAGTGGTCGTCTTGCCGGTGCCGGCGCCGGCGATGACCAGCAGCGGCCCGGCCCGGAAGCCGCCGCCGGCGGCTTTCGCACCGTAGACCGCGGCCCGACGCTGCGCGTCGTTCAGCCGCTCGAGGCACTGGCGTTCGGCGATCGCGGGCTCGGCCATGCCGGCTCCCGGTCCAAAACTGTATTCTTGTCCAGTACTGTATGGATTTACAACCGCGCGCCGAGGAATTCCTCTATCGCCGCGGCCAGCGCCTCGGGACGTTCGAGGTGCAACATGTGCCCGGCCCCGTCGACGGTGACGGCGCGGGCGTCCGGGTAGCCGCTGTCCCCGTCGCGCCAGAGGGCGGCCTGCGCCTCGAAACCGGTCTCGCTGCCGCTGACGAGCAGCACCGGCGCGCGGATTCGTTGCCAGCACGCCCGCGCCTCGGCGCGCCGGTACAGGACGGCATTGGGCCAGTGGTGCGCGGCGTCGGCTTTCGGCCGCCAGCGTCCGTCGCTACCGCGCCGCGCCCACCGCCGCGCGACGTAGCGCGCACGATCCCGCGCAATGCCGGGGCTGCGCTCGAGTATCTTCGCGACGAGCTTGTCCAGCGACGCGTATCCGGGATGCTCGCGACGCCGCCGGCCGGCGTCGAGCCAGCGCCGGTAGCGTTCCGGCGCCTCCTGCGGGTCGCTGTCGGCGAGGCCGAAGCCCTCCACGTTGATCAGCGCGGCGACCCGCTCCGGGCAGACGCCCGCGTAGAGCGCGGCGACGTTGCCGCCCATGCTGTGGCCGACCAGCGGCACCGGCTCGCGCAGGTCGAATGCGTCGAGCAGCGCGTCGAGGTCCGCGAGGTAGTCCGGAAACCAGTAGGCCGCCGCGTTGTGGCCCGACTCCCCGAACCCGCGCCAGTCCGGTGCAAGCACCCGCCAGTCGCGCTGGAACGCGTCGACGGTGAATTGCCAGGAGGCCGCGCAGTCGCCCCAGCCGTGCAGCAGCAGGAGCGGCGGCGAAGCCCTGTCGCCCCACTCCCGCACCGCGTAGTCGATGCCGCGGATCGTCAGGCGCTCCGTGCGCGGCTCGCCGGCGGCGCCGGCGTCGCTGTTCGACGACATGTCACGTTCCGTTTGCGCCGCACCCGGCAGCGATGTTGCCGCGGCGAGACTACGCCGCGGGGATTGCGTCGTGTATAAAGTAGCGAGGCCACGACAATGTCTGCAATAACAATCTCTCTGCCGTCGGCATGACTTTCGAGATCGCGCTCGTCCTCGGCATCCTCGCCGTAGCGCTCGTGCTGTTCGTGAGCGAGCTGGTCCGCATGGATCTCGTCGCGCTGCTGGTACTCGGCACGCTGACGATCACCGGTCTCGTCTCCGCCGACCAGGCCTTCGACGGCTTCAGCAACAACGCCGTCATCACCGTGTGGGCGATGTTCATCCTGAGCGAGGGCCTGACGCGCACCGGCATTGCGAACGTGATCGGTCGCCAGGTCATCCGCGTGGCCGGGCGACAGGAAGTGCCGATGATCATCGTCATCATGATCACGGCCGCCGTGCTGTCCGCATTCATGAACAATATCGGCGTTGCCGCGCTGATGTTGCCGGTCGTCGTCGACGTCGCCCGGCGCACGCGCATCCCGGTCTCGCGCCTGCTGATGCCGCTCGCGAACGCGACGCTGCTCGGCGGCCTGATGACGCTGATCGGCACGCCGCCGAACTTGCTGATCAGCGAGGCCCTCGAGCGCGGCGGCTACGAGGCATTCAGCCTGTTCGATTTCACGCCGGTCGGCGGCGGCGTCGTGCTCGCCGGCGTCCTGTTCGTGGCGCTGTTCGGACGGCTGCTGCTGCCGCGGGTGCAGGCCGAGCGCAGCCGCAATCGCAGCCAGCGCAGCCTGCGCGCGCGTTACAAGCTCGCGGAACAGACCTTCATGCTGCGCGTGCCGGTCGACTCCGTGCTGGTCGGCAAGACGCTGGCCGAGAGCCGGATCGGCACCTCGACCGGGCTCGTCATTCTCTCGCTCGTGCGCTTCGGACGCAGCGAAACCCTGCCGAGCCGGCAGACGGTCCTGCGCGCCGGCGACGGCATCCTGGTGCAGGGCCGCGAGGACCAGTTCCGAGAGCTGCAGCGCTGGAGCGACCTCGTCATCGAGCGCGAGGCCCCGGTGCTGAAGTCGATGGTCGAATCGAAAATCGGCTACGCCGCGGTCGACCTGGACGAGGGCTCGCCACTCGTCGGCGAACTCGTCCGCCTCGCCGGTTTCCGCTCGCGCTTCAACGTCGTCGTGGTCGGCATCCGGCGCCGCGACAGCTTTCGCCTCGCCAATCTCGCCTACGTGCCGCTGCGCGCCGGCGACCGCATTCTCGTGCAGGGCGAGACCGATGCCCTGGAGGAGCTGCAGAAATTCGACGATTTCTCGGCCGTCGAGATCCTCGACAAGGACAAGCTTGCAGAGCTCTACGAGGCGGACGAACGTATGTTCGTCGTGCGCCTGCCGAAGCACAGCGGACTGTCCGACGCAACGCTGGCCAAGAGCCGGCTGGCCGACGTATTCGACTTCCGCGTGCTCGCGATCTTCCGCGACGGCAAGCTGAACCTGATGCCGGGCGGTGACGAGGTGCTGACCGGCGGCGACCTGCTGCTCATCGAGGGCCAGCCGGAAGACATGGAGGTCCTGCGCGGCCTGCAGGAACTGGAGATCGAGTCGCGCGTGGGGGCGCACCTCGGCAAGCTCGAGTCGGAACGCCTGACGCTGCTGGACGCCACGCTCGATCCGCGCAGCTCGCTCGCCGGCAAGACGGTGGGCGAACTGAATTTCCGGGAGCGCTACGGGATCGAGCTGGCCGGCATCTGGCGCGAGGGGGCAGCCGTCAACGCGGATTTGGCCAACGAGCGCCTCGCAATCGGCGACGCGCTGCTGCTGCTCGGCCCGCGCGATCGCCTGCAGCTGCTCAGCAACGACTCGGACTTCCTGATCCTGACGCCGCTCGGGCAGACGCCGCCCGATACCCGGCGCGCGCCGCTGGCCGCGGCGATCATGCTCGGCGTGGTGACGGTCGTGCTGCTCGGCTACCTGCCGATCTCGGTCGCGGCCGTCGTCGGCGGCAGTATCATGATCCTGACCGGCTGCCTGTCGATGGAGCAGGCCTACCGCGCGATCGACTGGCGCGCGATCTTCCTGATCGCCGGCATGCTGCCGCTCGGCACCGCGATGCAGGATTCCGGCGCCGCATCCTGGCTCGCCGGCCAGGTCATGTACCTGCTCGGCGATGCGGGGCCCTGGCCCGTGATCGTCGGGCTGTACCTGCTGACGGCCGCGGCCACGATCGTGATCCCGTCAGCCGCGCTGGTCGTGCTGATGTCGCCTATCGTGCTCTCGGCCATGGCCGAGATGGGCTACGCGCCGCAGACGGCGATGATGGCGGTAGCGATGGCCGCGGCGAGCTTCATGAGCCCGATCTCGCACCCGGCGAACATCCTGGTCATGGGCCCCGGCGGCTATCGCTTCGTCGACTACCTGAAGGTCGGCGTGCCGCTCACGCTCGTCGTGTTCGTTGCGGCAATGCTGCTGGTGCCGTGGCTGTGGCCGCTGACGCCGGCCTGACGCGGCCGTCTTGCCCGCACGCTTCGCGGCAAGCGCCGCAGTGACCCGGGCGAACTAGGGCAGCAGCACCGTGGACCCGGTCGTGCGGCGCGCCTCGATGTCGCGGTGCGCCTGTGCCGCTTCGGCGAGCGGGTAACGCTGCCGCACCTCGATCTTCACGTGGCCCGCTTCGACGACGCTGAACAGGGCCTCGCAGGCCGCCAGCAGCCGCTCGCGCGTGTCGACGAAGTCGAACAGCACCGGCCGCGTGACGTACAGCGAGCCGCGCTTTGCGAGCTCGGCCGGGGCGAACGGCTCTACCGCGCCCGAGGCATTGCCGAAGCTCACCATGACGCCGTGCGGCCTGAGGCAGTCGAGCGAGGCCATGAACGTATCCTTGCCGACAGAGTCGTAGACGGCCGCAACGCCGGCGCCGTCGGTCAGCTCGCGCACGCGTGACGCGACGTCCTCGTCGGCCATGACGATATCGGCACAGCCGTGCCCGCGGGCCAGCGCGGCTTTCTCTTCCGTGCTGACGACGCCGATGACGCGCGCGCCGAGATGCCTCGCCCACTGGCCGGCCAACAGGCCGACGCCGCCGGCGGCGGCATACAGCAGGACGTCGTCACCCGGTTCGACGGGATAGCTGCGGTGCAGCAGGTACCAGGCCGTGAGCCCCTTCAGCAGGACCGCGGCCGCCTGTTCGTCGCCGATGCCGTCGGGAATCGGCACCAGCTTGTCGGCCGGGAAGTTGCGGGCCTCCGAGTAGCTGTCGGCCGGCCGGCCCGTGTACACGACGCGGTCGCCCGGGCTGACGACGGACACGCCCGGCCCGACGGCATCGACGACGCCCGCGGCCTCGCTGCCGAGGCCGCCCGGCAGCGGACCGGGATAGAGGCCACTGCGATGGTAGGTGTCGATCAGGTTGAGACCGATCGCCGTGTGCCGCACGCGCGCCTCGCCGGGGCCGGGATCCGGCACCTCGACGTCGACCAGCTGCAGGACCTCGGGGCCGCCGTATTCTTCGATGCGTATCGCCTTGGCTTTCATCGTCGTCCGTCATTGCCGCGTGCGCGGCGAGCCAGCATAGCCGAGGCTCGCCGCGATTTTAAGGGCGGCCGCCCGCGCCGGCGGCTGCTAGGATGCCCGTTCTTTCGTGGCGCTTCGGGAGCGGTCGTGGACAAGCGGGTGGCAGGCAAGACGGCACTGGTGACCGGCGCGGCGCAGGGCATCGGCGCCGGCGTCGCGCAGCTGCTGGCGGACGAGGGGGCGCGCGTGCTGCTCACCGACATCAATGCCGACGGCGCCGAGGCCGCGGCCGCGGCAATTGCGAACGGGCATCCCGGGCAGGCGCTCGCGGCGGCACACGACGTGAGCAGTGAGGACGACTGGCGGCGCGTGCTTGCGCTCGCCGAGAAGGAATTCGGCGGCCTGCACATCCTGGTCAACAACGCCGGGATCGGCGCGCTGGCCTCGGTCGAGGACGAAACGCTCAAGAACTGGCGGCGCGTGCACGCGATCGATCTCGACAGCGTGTTCCTCGGCTGCAAGCATGCGCTGCCGCTGATGCGCGCGGCCGGGCGCGGCTCGATCGTCAACATCTCGTCGATCTCGGGCATCATCGCCGGGCACAACCTGGCCGCCTACAATTCGGCCAAGGCCGCCGTGCGGCACCTGAGCAAGTCGGTCGCGCTGCACTGCGCGCACGAGGGCATCGATGTGCGCTGCAACTCGGTGCACCCGGTCTTCATCGACACGCCGATCCTCGACGGCATGGCCGGCGGCGACGATCGCGAAGCGGCACTCGCGAAGCTCGCGCGACAGATTCCGCTCGGCAGGGTCGGGCAGGTCCGGGACGTGGCCTACGCGGTGCTCTATCTCGCGTCGGACGAATCCGCGTTCGTCACGGGCACCGAGATCCGCGTGGACGGCGGGATCAGCGCGCGCTAGCGGCGGTCTCCGCGGCAGGATCCAGCGCGATCGTCAGGCGACCTTCCATCGCGACCGGGCCGTCGGCAACGGACCAGGCACGCACGCTGACGGCTTCGACGGCCTCGCCGCGCGCGCCGCGCAGGCCGCCGCTGCCCCCGGCCACGCGGCCGGTGCCGAGCGCATTGGGGCCGTCGGTCAGCACGCCGTAGTAGGTACCGCGCCAGCTGTCGGCGGAGCTCACGCGCGCCGGCAGCGCTATTTCGCGGAGCAGGCTCCAGCGGTTCTCGGTCTGGTCGATCATCAGGCCGCCGCGATCGACGAGCCAGACGTGCCAGGCGCTCGACACCGGGTAGACGCCGTTCAGGATGCCCGGCTGCTCCGCGGTGGTCGCGAACTTGATACCGAGGCCCGCGGGCTGTCCGCGGCTGTTGCGCAGCAGCGCGACGACGAGCGACGTGTCCTCTACCGCGGGTTCCCAGAGTTCCTGGATGCTCGCCGGGTAGCGCGTGGCGCTCGTCAGGCCCGATCCGGTGGCGGCAACCAGCTCGCGGCTGCCGGCGGCGAAGGCGAGTTCCATCTGCCCCGAGCTGCTGACCGCGAGCGGCGACAGCGAGGGCCGGCGCGCCAGCGGGTTGTAGTAGACGAGCAGGACGAACACGATGACGCCGCAGGCGATACCGGCGAGCAATGCGAGCAGGTACTTCACGGCTCGTTACCGGTCGTTGCGACGAGGACGCCGGTCAGCTCGATCGTGCCGCCGTCGCCGCCCGGCAGGAACCGCTCGCCGAGGCTGCCGAGGCGGCCGTCGAACTCGCGGGTCCCGGCGCGCAGACCGCCGCTGCGCAGGCCGCTGGCGTCCGGGGCCGGGTTCATCGGGAAATACATCGAGCCGCGGGCGGGCAGGTGCAGCAGCCATTCGACCTCGCCCGTGGGCGCGGCAATGCGGCTGCCGAGCCCGATGACAACGTCGTTCGCGTCGCGGAGCTTGAAGACTTCGGCCTCGATGCCGGCCGTCGCCAGGTGGGCCGGCCAGTCGACGCCTGCCGGGCTGGTCGCGGCCGGATTCCCGCCGCCGGCGAGGATACGGTCGTCGGGCACGTGGATGCGCCAGGCCTCGCGTATGCCGCCGTTCGGCTGCACGCTGACGATGGAGACCTCGCGATGCAGGTCCGTCACCGGCAACAGGTAGGCCGCCGCGGCAGCGAGCGCAGCGCCGAGAACGATTCCGAATCCGAACAGCTTGAACAATTCAACGGGTCCCGTGCGAACGATGAGGGACAGCGGAGTTTAGTTAAATCCGCCGCCCGGCTCACCCGTCATGACGCGGAATTGTGACGGGCTGCACACCCGGCTCAGTCTGCGGCGGGTCCGCTCGCGTACCAGGCGGCCAGGTAGTCGTCGAAACTCTGCGTATCGGCCGCCTCGATCTCGGCCTGCCGCTCGAGCGACGCCCGGGCTTCGTCGCGGAACTGGCGCTCGCGCCCGGCCGGCAGCGGTTCCAGTGCGAGAAAGTATTCGCGATGGCCGCGGGCGGCCGCCATGGCGAATTCGAAGAAACTCTGCTGCCCCTGGCGCAATTCGTTCAGCACGCGCGCGGACGGCGTGCTGTCCGGCTCGTCGAGCATGGCGGCGTGCACGGCGACCGCGGGCGCGTACTCCGGCCGTTCGAGGCTGGCGTCGAGCAGTTCGGCAACGGCGGCGATGCCGGGCAGAATCTCGGCGGCCCAGTCCGTGAGCGGGACTTCGGTCCCGCCGCGCGCAAGTCGCAGCGCGGGGTCACGGCCGCGCTTGGCCGTGAGCTTGTGGTTCGAGCCGAGCTCGTCCCAGTCGCGCTCGTCGAGCAGGGGGCTCTCTTCGAGCAGGCAATAGATGAGGAAAGCCTCGACGAAGCGCATTACGTTCTGGCTGATGCCGACCGGGTCGAACACGTTCAGGTCCAGGGAGCGCACCTCGACGTATTCGATACCGCCGCGTCTTAGCGCCGCCGTAGGCCGCTCGCCCGAGTTAGCCACGCGCTTCGGCCGGATCGGGCTGTAATACTCGTTCTCGATCTGCAGCTGGTTCGCGCTGAGCTGCCGGTATTCGCCGTTCGCGCGCACGCCGATTTTCTCGTAGCGCGGGTCGGGGGTGGCGATCGCCCGGCTCAGGTCCGCGATGTACTCGTCAAGCGAGTTGAGCGAGATGTTCAACCGCGCCTGGGTCTTGTTGCTGTAACCGAGGTCGCTCATGCGCAGCGACGTGGCCCAGGGCTCGTACAGCGTGTGACCGCCCAGTGATTGCATCCCTTCGGGCACCGGTGCGCTGAACGAGCGACACAGCGCCGGCGATGCGCCGGTCAGGTACAGCAGGAGCCAGCCCATGCGGCGGAAATTCCGCAGCAGCCCGAGGTAGGCCGCGGACCGGAACGCATCGGCGTCGGCGCCGTCGCCGGCGACCTCGCGGTAGACGGGCCAGAATCCCTCGGGCAGCGAGTAGTTGAAGTGCAGGCCGGCGATCGTCTGCATCGCACGACCGTAGCGATAGCCTAGGCCGTTGCGATAGACGGTCTTCATCCGGCCGACGTTGGAGTCCCCGTAGCGGGCCAGCGGAATGTCGGCATCGTCGGGAATGCGGCAGGGCATGCTCGTGACCCACAACAGCTCGTCGCCGAGCTCGCCGTAACAAAACTGGTGAATGTCGCAAAGATCGCGCAGCGCCTGCCAGGTATGCGGCACGGCCGGGGTCACGAACTCGAGCAGAGCCTCGGAGAAGTCGGTCGTGACGAAGCGATTGGTCAGCGCAGAACCGAGGCCGCGCGGGTGCGGCGCCTGCGACAGGTAGCCATCCGGCGTCACCCGCAGCGACTCCTTCTCCACGCCCTTCAGGCCGCCGCCCAGGACCGCGGCGCCGTCGGCGGCTGTCAGCCGCTCGAGTCTGCGTTCGAAAAAACTGCCCACGCGATGGTCCCTGCCGACGGATTGAGCGACTATACAGAGCGGCCGACGGCGAGCCAACGCGCCTGCGCTGCACGCGCCCGTCCGACATTGCCGACTGTTTCACAGTACTGGCGCGCGAACGTACTATGATCGTCCTTTCGACAGCTCCCGCCCGGCGGAACGATGAACAACTCCAGAATGCGACGGCTGCGCGACCAGGCCCGTGGCCCGGCCACGCTGATCAGCGACGGATGCCGCATCACCGGCACGATCGACGGCACCGGCGACTTCATGATCAGCGGCGAGATCGTCGGTGACAGCGATCTCTCGGGCACCGTGACCATTACCGAGCGCGGCTGCTGGCGGGGCACGCTGAAGGCCGCGGCTGTCATCGTCGCCGGCACGGTCGAAGGCGACGTGGTCTCGGACGGACGCATCGAGATAGGCGACACGGCGAAGATCACCGGGACCGTGACAGGGCACGCCATCGCCGTCGCCGAGGGTGCCGTCGTGCAGGGCACGATGCAAACCACTGGCGGGGAAAAACCAAAGGAATTCAACGAGAAACGCCAGGGCGACTGAGCGGCTCCGGCACCCGGCAACGGCACGGGCGTCGCCGCCACCCCTGCCGGTGTTAGACTGCAGGCCAATGCCGAGAAGGCCCGTGCAGTATTACAACAACAAGTGACCGGCCAGGGCCCGCGCGGGCTCCGGGATCCGTGTCCGAGCAACGATGACCGGCAAGATCCTTCCCCGCTACCTGATACTGGGACTGGCCGTCGCCGCCGTGGCGGCGGGCGTGCTGCTGACGAGTTTCTATCTGCAGTACAGCACGCTCGCGGGTGAACTGGTCGAAACCGGGCTGGGCCAGCACGAACGCAGCCTCGCGGAAAGCTTCGAACGCCGCTCGCGCGCCCGCCTGCACCGGATCGCGGACCGGCTCGACGTGTCCGGTAGCGGCGAGGCCCGGAGCATCAACCGCGAGTTGCTGTCCCGTTACGTGGAAGGCCGCGAATACCTGCTCGGACTCCGCTACATCGCCGCCGACGGCAGCCTGCTCGAATTCGGAACCTTGCCGCCGACCGCGGAGATGGACCGCCTGACCTGGGCCGAGCACCGCCTGTACCTGAGCTACCCGGTCGAGCGCGATGCGGAACGTTTCGGCCAGGTTTACGGCAGCTTCGACCTGCGTCCGCTCGAGACGGAAATCGCCGATTTCCGCGAACACATGCTGGCTGCGGAGATCCAGAACCGGCGAGGCAGCCTGCTGTGGATGGCCGGCTCCCTCGCGGCAATGTTCGTCCTCTGTGCCAGCATGATCTGGCTGGTCATCAAGGCACAGGGTCGTCGCATCCAGGAGTTGAAGCAGCAAGCCGAGAAACTGAGCGAAGCGAATTTCGGCGAGCCGCTGCACGGTCCGCAGGGCGACGAGCTGTCCAACCTCGTTGACGTGTTCAACCGCATGCGGGACCGATTGAAAGAGACGACGATATCCCGCGATTACGTCGACAGTATTCTCGGCAGCATGAACGAAGCGATCATCGTGACACACGCCGACGGCACGATCACGAAGGTCAATCACGCAACCTCGCGGATGCTCGATTACTCCGAGCACGAACTGGTCGGCAAGGACATCGGGCTGATCGTCGACACTCGACACGGGCAGCCGCTGAAAACGGATGCGCCGTCCGGCATCCCGATGGAAGCGACCCTGATCACGCGCGCCGGCGAGCGGGTGCCCGTTTCCTACACCGGTTCACGGATCGGCGACGACGAGGATGCGGATCGCATCTACGCCGCCCAGAACATCACTGAAAGGCGCAAGGCCGAGCAGCGCATTCGCTACCTGGCCCGCATCGACGCGCTGACCAAGGTGCCGAACCGGATGCAGTTCCAGCACCTGCTGCAGCGGGCGATTGCCCGCGCGAAACGCTCTCGCAAGGCGCTGTGCCTGCTGTACATCGACGTCGACCGTTTCAAGGAGATCAATGACACGTTCGGCCACCTTGCCGGTGACACGACGCTGGAAACGGTCGCGCGACGCCTGAACGAGGCCTTGCCGGACGACACGGTCATCGGCCGGCTCGCGGGCGACGAATTCGCCGTCATCGTGGACCGGCTCGATAATACGCCCGAAACGTTGCCGGAACTCGACAAGCTCGCGCGACAGCTGCTCGACCGGCTGGCCGATCCTTTTTACGTGCAGGGCCACGAAGTGTTCATGACGGCCAGCATGGGTATCGCCTGTTATCCGACCGATGCCCCGGACGTCATCGACCTGATCCGCAACGCGGACGCAGCGCTGTATCACGCGAAGAAGAACGGCGGCAACGTGTTCGCCTACTACAGCCCGGAGATGAACGAGGCGGCCGTCGAGCGGCTGATGACCAAGAGCAAGCTCAAACGCGCATTCGAACGCGACGAACTTCTCGTGCACTACCAGCCGAAGTACAACATCGAAACCGGCCAGGTCGTCGGCGCCGAAGCGCTGGTGCGCTGGGACCTGCCCGAGCGCGGCATCATCCTGCCCTCGGACTTCATCCCGATTGCGGAGGAGACGAACCTGATCGTCGAGATCGGCGAGTGGGTACTGGACCGCGTCTGCGAGGACTTCCGGTACTGGCAGCGCTCGGTGTCCTCGCCCGGCCGGGTTTCCGTCAACCTGTCGCTGAAGCAGCTCCGCCAGCCGAATTTCATAAATCGAATCAGCGGGATACTACGCAGTTACGAGGTGTCGCCGACCTCCCTGGAACTCGAGATCACCGAGACCACGCTGATGGAAAACCCGGCACGGACGATCAAGCTGCTCGACGAGCTGTACGCGCTGGGCCTGCACCTGGCCATCGACGACTTCGGCACCGGCTACTCCTCGCTGTCCGCGCTGCAACAATTCCCGATCAGCACGCTGAAGATCGACAAGTCTTTCGTGCGGGACGTGGCGGTCAACCCGGACGATGCGACGATCGTCGCGACTATCGTGCACATGGGCCGCAGCCTCAAGATGGACGTCGTCGCCGAAGGTGTGGAAACCGAGGAACAGCTGAACTTTCTACAAGGCCTGCAGTGTACCTATGTCCAGGGCCTGCTGTTCGGCGACCCGATGAGCTCGGACAACTACCTCGAACTGTTGCTCGCCCAGGCAGACGGAACCGACAAGCATCGCGCACTGTTCGGCTGACCGCCTACACCGGCCAGGCGAGCGTAAATACCTGATTCGACTCCGGCTCTGTCGGCAGCTTCACTAGAACCCCGGCATCGTGATTAAATAGCCCGCCTGTCACAGTACGCCGGTAGACGTCTGTCGGCCGAGCGAAGGAATCTCCGTAACGATGAAGAAACTGACGACCCTGGCAATTGGCGCCGCCATGGCGCTGGGCAGCGCGAGCGCACTGGCCTGCGAATACCCGTCGCGTGTCGACATTCCCGACGGCAACACGGCTTCGAAAGACGAGATGATCGAGGGCCAGCGCAACGTCAAGAGCTACGTCGCCACGATGGAAACCTATCTGGAGTGCCTGGTCGACGAAGAAAAGTCGGCGCGGGCGCAGCTCGAGGACCTGAGTGCGGAGGACGAACAGCTCCGCGAAGACATGCTGAACAAGAAATACAACGCGGCCGTCGAAGAGATGGAAAAAGTAGCCGCCAGGTTCAACGCCGAGGTTCAGGCCTACAAGGCTCGCGAGGACTGATAGCTAGCCGGGTCGCCCGGCCCGGCACAGGGCCGCCCCCGCCCCGGCGCGCCGACGGCCAGCGGGCTGTCAGAGACTGTCGATCTGTTGCCGCAGGTCGACGCGGTTCTCGGTCACGATGCGCTCGAGTACGCGGACGCGCTCCTCGAGTCGCTCGACCTTCGCCAGGGTCTCGGCAAGCTCTTCGTCTGTCTCCGAACCCTTGTTGCGCTGCTCGATCCAGGCACGCGCCACCCCGGCCACCATCACGGTCAGCACCACCAGGAACACGAAAGTAAATACGCCGTTCATCCAATCTCCCCTGTTTTATTGTCCGGCCACGGCCACGCCTACAGCTTACGAAACTCCTGGTCCAGGTTGAAACGCGAGGAAGTGACGTAGCGCTCGAGCCGTGCGAGCCGCGTGTCGAGTTTCTGGAATCGCCGCTTCACGTCCGACAGCGTCGCCGACGGATTGGAGCGCATGGCCTGCCGGAACTCCGGATCTGCCGGTTCGGCGCGCTGCACGCGCCGGTCCGAAGGCACCAGCAGCACGCAGGCAATATAGGCCAGGATCGCGACCGGCGTGAACATCAGGAACAGCAGGATGGTCAGGAAACGCGTCGCGCACAGGTTGAAGCCGAAATAGTCGGCAATTCCGGCACAGACGCCGCCGAGCATGCCCCGGCGCGAGCTGCGATAGAAGCGCCGGCGCGGCCAGTCCTCTCTTGCATTCATGGCGAACTCCAGTGCTTGTCGCTGGCGCAGGATTTCCAGAACTCCTGTTCCGCACGATGCCCGCGCCAGGTGAGCGGACGGTCCCGCAGCAGCACCGCCGCGGCCAGGTACAGCAGCGCGGTCGGCAGGAAGAAGAGCACGAGGGCAATCGTGGCGACGATGCGTACCGTGCCCGTCGCGAACCCGAAGCGCTCGGCGATGCCTGCGCAAACGCCGAGAATCCAGCCGTTCTCACGGTCCCGGTAGAGTCCGTGCAGCGGCGAGCGGCCGCCCGTCCAGGCCCTGTGCGTCGTACTCATTGATTTTTCCTCCAGCCCGGTAATTCGTTGTCCATGATCGTCTCGAGCGCGTCCAGCCGGTCCTCGAGCCGCGATGCGATCTGCCACATCTCCTCCATCATCTTCTCGTCACCGCCCGAGAGCTCCCGCGACTGCTTCCAGCGGGTGATGAAGTGCAGGATGATGAACAGCGGCGCCGGGATCGCCAGGAAGACGATGCAGGCGACTGCAAGCAGCTCGAGAAAGCCCATGCTCAGCCGGCCTCCCCGCCGCGCTCACCGGACACACGCCGCTTCAGGTCATCCAGCTCTCTCGCCACCGACTCCTCGGCTTCGAGGCTGGCGAATTCGTGCTGCAGGTCCTTGGGCTGTCCGAGGTCGTATGCCTCGACGCGGCCCTCGACGTCGTCGATGCGGCGCGTGTACTGCTCGAAGCGAACCAGCGCATCGTCGATCTTGTAGTCGTGGATTTTCTTGCGCGCCTCCAGGCGGCTGCTGGCCGTCTTGTGGCGTGCCAGCAGCGCTTTCTGGCGGGCCTTGGCGTCGCCCAGCTTCGCTTCCAGCCGCGCGATGTCGTCGTTGAGCTTGCCGAGGCTGTCGTCGATCGCCGCGTAGTCGGAGCGAACCGCATCGGCCGCGGACGTAACCCGCGATTTTTCGACCAGCGCTGCCTTGGCGAGGTCCTCGCGATTCTTGCGCAGCGCGAGTTCCGCCTTGTTCTCCCACTCGCGCTGTTCGCGCTCGAGGGCCTCCAGCTTGCGGTTCAGATCTTTCTTGTCGGCGATTGAACGCGCCGCGGCCGACCGCACCTCGACCAGCGTGTCCTCCATTTCCTGGATCATCAGGCGGACGATCTTCTCGGGATCCTCCGCCTTGTCCAGGATCGCGTTGATGTTGGAATTCACGATGTCGCTGAATCTCGTGAAAATGCCCATGTTGCGTCTCCGTCAGTTGGTCTTGTGGGGCAGTCTTTGCAGCATCCGTGCCAGTGCCGGTCCTCTCCGGCAAGAGTGTGTTTTTTGGGCATTTTAAGGTCTTGCGAGCCCGGCAACGGGCGAAGGCTTCGCAGGTCCTTTTCACCACTTATTGGTGCTTTAAACCAGAAGTTGGTATTTTTCGCCAATGGCAATCGAGCACAGCGCGCCGACGATTATCGGCGAGGCCCCGGCCTTCCTGGAGATGCTCGAGCACGTGTCGCGGGCGGCGCCGCGCGGCAAACCCGTGCTCGTCGTGGGCGAGCGCGGCACCGGGAAGGAACTGAGCGCCTCGGGGCAGC
>CALALV010000166.1 GCA_937925605.1 uncultured Woeseia sp. | reverse complement strand
TGCGCAACGAGAAGCGCATGCTGCAGGAGTCGGTGGACGCGCTGCTCGACAACGGCCGCCGCGGCCGCGCGATCACGGGCACCAACAAGCGTCCGCTGAAGTCGCTGGCCGACATGATCAAGGGCAAGCAGGGCCGCTTCCGGCAGAACCTGCTCGGCAAGCGCGTGGATTATTCCGGTCGCTCGGTGATTGTGGTCGGACCCACTCTCCGCCTGCACCAGTGCGGCCTGCCGAAGAAAATGGCGCTGGAGCTGTTCAAGCCGTTCATCTTCTCGAAGCTGCAGCTCCGCGGCGAGGCGACGACGATCAAGGCCGCCAAGCGCCTGGTCGAGCGCGAGGGCCCGGAAGTCTGGGACATCCTCGAGGAGGTGATCCGCGAGCACCCGGTCATGCTGAACCGCGCGCCGACGCTGCACCGCCTCGGCATCCAGGCCTTCGAGCCGGTGTTGATCGAGGGCAAGGCCATCCAGCTGCACCCGCTGGTCTGCACCGCGTTCAACGCCGACTTCGACGGTGACCAGATGGCGGTGCACGTGCCGCTGTCGATCGAGGCGCAGCTCGAGGCCCGCGCGCTGATGATGGCGTCGAACAACATCCTGTCGCCCGCGAACGGCGACCCGATCATCGTGCCGTCGCAGGACGTCGTCCTCGGCCTCTACTTCATGACCCGCACGAAGGTCAACGCGAAGGGCGAGGGCATGCTGTTCTGCGACGTCGACGAGGCGCGCCGCGCCTACGAGAACGGCGTCGTCGAGCTGCAGGCCAAGGTCAAGGTCCGCGTGCCGATGCGCGAGCTGGACAGCGAGGGCGAGATCGCCACGCGGATGGAGGTCGTCGACACGACCGTCGGCCGCGCGCTGCTGTCGACGCTGCTGCCGCCGGGGCTGTCCTTCGACGTGATCAACCGCGACATGACCAAGAAGGCCATCTCGAGCACGATCAACGCCTGCTACCGCAACCTGGGCCTGAAGAAGACCGTCGTCTTCGCCGACCGCCTGATGTACACGGGCTTCCGCTTCGCGACCCACGCCGGCATCTCGATCGGCGTCAACGACATGGTCGTGCCCGACGCGAAGGAAGAGATCCTCGCGCAGGCGGAGGCCGAGGTGAAGGAGATCCAGGACCAGTACGCGTCGGGCCTCGTGACCGAGGGCGAGCGCTACAACAAGGTCGTGGACATCTGGTCGCGCACGAACGACCAGATCGCCAAGGCGATGATGGACAAGCTCGGCTCGGAGACGGTGACCGACGCGGACGGCAAGAAGGTCGAACAGGAATCGTTCAACTCGATCTACATGATGGCCGACTCCGGCGCGCGTGGTTCCGCCGCGCAGATCCGCCAGCTGGCCGGCATGCGCGGCCTGATGGCGAAGCCGGACGGCTCGATCATCGAGACGCCGATCACGGCGAACTTCCGCGAGGGCCTCGACGTACTGCAGTACTTCATCTCGACGCACGGCGCGCGCAAGGGCCTTGCGGATACGGCGCTGAAGACCGCGAACTCGGGATACCTGACCCGTCGCCTGGTCGACGTGACGCAGGACCTGGTCGTGACCGAGGTCGACTGTGGCACGAAGAACGGCGTCGCGATGGCGCCGCTGGTCGAGGGTGGCGACGTCGTCGAGCCGCTGCGCGAGCGCGTGCTCGGGCGCGTGCTGGCCGAGGCCGTCATGATCCCGGGCACCGACAAGGTCGCCTTCGACGCCGGCGCGATGCTGGACGAGGCAGCCGTGAAACGGCTCGAGGACCTGTCGATCGACCACGTGATGGTGCGTTCGCCGATTACCTGCGACGTGCGCTACGGCGTCTGCGCGCAGTGCTACGGGCGCGACCTGGCGCGTGGCCACCGGATCAACATCGGCGAGGCCGTGGGCGTGATCGCGGCCCAGTCGATCGGCGAGCCCGGCACGCAGCTGACGATGCGCACGTTCCACATCGGTGGTGCCGCCTCGCGTTCGGCCGCGGTCAACTCGATCGAGATCAAGAACAACGGCGTCGTGAAGCTCAACAACATCAAGACGGTCGAGAACAAGGAAGGCAACCTGGTTGCCGTCTCCCGTTCCGGCGAAATCTCGGTGATGAACGAGCACGGCCGCGAGCGCGAGCGCTACAAGGTACCCTACGGCGCGACCATCACGGCCCAGGACGGCGACAGCGTCAGCCAGGGGCAGGTCGTGGCGACCTGGGACCCGCATACCCACCCGGTCGTGTCCGAGGTGTCCGGCAACATGCACTTCGAGGACTTCGAGGAAGGCGTGTCGGTCACCGAGCAGATCGACGAGTTCACCGGCCTGACCAGCATCGTCGTGCTCGACGCGAAGATGCGCGGCAGCTCCGGCAAGGACCTGCGGCCCGTGGCCAAGCTGGTCGACGACGACGGTAACGAGGTCTGCTTCGCGAACACGGACATCCCGGCGAACTACGCGCTGCCCGCGGGCGCAATCGTCTCGATGTCCGACGGCGCGAAGGTGCAGGTCGGCGACGTCATCGCCCGCATCCCGCAGGAGTCCTCGAAGACCCGCGACATCACCGGCGGTCTGCCGCGCGTCGCGGACCTGTTCGAGGCCCGCAAGCCGAAAGAGCCGGCGATCATGGCCGAGTACACCGGTACCGTCAGCTTCGGCAAGGAGACCAAGGGCAAGCGCCGCCTGGTCATCACCGACGATGCCGGCGAGAGCCACGAGGAGCTGATTCCGAAGTGGCGCCACCTGAACGTGTTCGAGGGCGAGCAGGTCGTCGCCGGCGAGGTGATCGCCGACGGCGAGCCGAACCCGCACGACATCCTGCGCCTGCGCGGCGTCGAGGAGCTTGCCGAGTACCTCGTGCGCGAGATCCAGGACGTCTACCGCCTGCAGGGCGTGAAGATCAACGACAAGCACATCGAGGTGATCATCCGCCAGATGCTGCGCAAGGTGACGGTCGTCGAGCCCGGCGAGTCGAGCTTCCTGCGCGGCGAGCAGCTGGACAAGGCGCGTGCGCTGGAGGTGTCCGAGCAGCTCGAGGCCCAGGGCAAGGAGCCGCTGACCTTCGAGCCGAACCTGCTCGGCATCACCAAGGCGTCGCTGGCGACGGAGTCCTTCATCTCCGCTGCGTCCTTCCAGGAGACGACCCGCGTCCTCACCGAGGCGGCGGTGCGGGGCCTGAAGGACGACCTGCGCGGGCTCAAGGAAAACGTCATCGTCGGCCGGCTGATCCCGGCGGGCACCGGTTTCGCGCACCACGCGGAGCGCCGCCGGACCCGCGAGCAGGACTTCGCCGACCAGCTGAAGGAGCTGGAGCAGCAGAACGAGGCGGCGGCCGAGGCCGCGGCCGAGGCGGCCGAAGTTTCGGCCGAGGAAGCGAAGGCGGCGGACGACGACAAGGAGACCGAGGAGACCTCGGCGGCCGAATGAAACCGGCGGCGCGCGCCCGGCAACGGCCGGGCGCGCGCTTGACTTGGTCTGACGCGGCTCAATACAATGCCCGGCCCTGATTCAACGGGCCCGCTGACGGCGGGCCCTATGCGTTCGGGCACGGAGCTGCAAGAGGCTGATTGTCATGGTCTTTTGCCGGCTTCCGGGCCGGTCCCGCAGGTCGGAACCCCGCGCTGGCGGGGCACGGCGGCTTGCGGGCCTTTGCGCGTCCGCGCGCACCGAACGAAATGTTTTTGCTTTTGACCGATAACCTGAGAGAAGAGAAGGGCCCATGGCCACGACGAACCAGCTAGTCCGTAACCCGCGCTCCGTGAAAGCTGCGAAGAGCACGGTACCGGCGCTCGAGGGCTGCCCGCAGAAGCGCGGCGTCTGCACGCGCGTCTACACGACCACGCCGAAGAAGCCGAACTCCGCCATGCGCAAGGTTGCGCGCGTGCGCCTGACCAACGGCTTCGAAGTCACCAGCTACATCGGCGGCGAGGGACACAACCTGCAGGAGCACTCGGTGGTGCTGATTCGCGGCGGCCGCGTCAAGGATCTGCCGGGCGTGCGTTACCACACCGTGCGCGGCACGCTGGACTGCGCCGGCGTCGGCGATCGCCGGCAAGGCCGCTCGAAGTACGGCACGAAGCGACCGAAGTCCTGATCACCGCCCGCCGCCGGACGGCGCGGGCACCGAAACCTTAGCAGGGTAATACGACACCCGGGCCGCGACGCCCGGACCTGACCGAGACCGACCAATGTCAAGAAGAAGCCAGGCACCGAAACGCCACATTCTCCCGGATCCGAAGTTTCATTCGGAGCTGCTGGCCAAGTTCATGAACATGATCATGGCCGACGGCAAGAAGTCCGTCGCCGAGAGCATCATCTACGGCGCGCTGACGCGCATCTCCGAGAAGCAGACGAACGCCGAGGAGAAGGCGCTCGAGCTGCTCGAGCAGGCGCTCGAGAACGTGAAGCCGGTCGTAGAGGTCAAGTCGCGCCGCGTCGGCGGCGCCACCTACCAGGTGCCGGTCGAGGTACGCCCGCAGCGCCGGCAGACGCTGGCCATGCGCTGGGTCATCGACGCCGCGCGCAACCGCAGCGAGAAGTCGATGGCGCACCGGCTCGCCCACGAGCTCATGGACGCCGCCGAGAATCGCGGCACCGCGGTGAAAAAGAAGGAAGACACGCACCGCATGGCGGAGGCGAACAAGGCGTTCTCGCACTACCGCTGGTAGTTCCAGGACGTACGTCTCATTTCGCAGGTTCACGATAGTGGCACGCACAACTCCAATCGAGCGTTATCGCAACATCGGCATCATGGCGCACATCGATGCCGGTAAGACGACGACGACCGAACGCGTACTGTTCTACACGGGTGTCTCGCACAAGATAGGCGAGGTGCACGACGGCGCGGCCGTCATGGACTGGATGGAGCAGGAGCAGGAGCGCGGCATCACGATCACGTCCGCGGCCACGACCTGCTTCTGGCAGGGCATGGACCAGCAGTTCGAGCAGCACCGCGTCAACATCATCGATACACCGGGGCATGTCGACTTCACGATCGAGGTCGAACGCTCCCTGCGCGTGCTCGACGGCGCGGTCACGGTGCTGTGCTCGGTGGGCGGCGTCGAGCCGCAGACCGAGACGGTCTGGCGGCAGGCAAACAAATACCACGTGCCGCGCATGATCTTCGTCAACAAGATGGACCGGGCGGGCGCCGATTTCCTGCGCGTCGTCGCGCAGGTCAAGAAGCGCCTGGGCGCGAGCCCGGTGCCGGTGCAGCTGCCGATCGGGGCCGAAGAGAAATTCGAGGGCGTTATCGACCTCGTGCGCATGAAGGCGATCTACTGGGATACCGAGAACATGGGCATGACCTATGAGGCTCGCGACATCCCGGAGAGCCTCGCCGCCGCCGCGGCCGAGTGGCGCGGCAAGATGATAGAGGCCGCCGCCGAGGCCGACGAGGAACTTCTCGAGAAGTACCTGAACGACGGCGAGCTGTCCGAGGACGACATCCGCCGCGGACTGCGCGTGCGCACGCTCCGCAACGAGATCGTGCCGACGCTGTGCGGCTCGGCCTTCAAGAACAAGGGCGTGCAGGCGATGCTCGACGCGGTCGTGCACTACATGCCGTCGCCGATCGACGTGCCCGCGATCATGGGGCACCTCGAGGACGAGTCCGACGGCGAGCGTCACCCGGACGACAAGGAGCCGTTCTCGGCGCTGGCCTTCAAGATCGCGACCGACCCGTTCGTCGGCAACCTGACCTTTTTCCGGGTCTACTCCGGCGTGCTGAACTCGGGTGACACTGTGTACAACCCGGTCAAGAGCAAGAAGGAGCGCATTGGCCGCATCCTGCAGATGCACTCGAACGACCGCAAGGAAATCAAGGAAGTCCGCGCCGGCGACATCGCCGCGGCCGTGGGCCTGAAGGACGTTACGACCGGCGACACGCTGTGCGACCCGAAGGCGATCATCACGCTCGAGCGCATGGAGTTCCCGGAGCCGGTGATCTCGGTCGCCGTCGAGCCGAAGACCAAGGCCGACCAGGAGAAGATGGGCATCGCGCTGCAGAAGCTCGCGAAAGAGGACCCGTCGTTCCGCGTCGCGACCGACGAGGAGTCCGGCCAGACGATCATCTCGGGCATGGGCGAGCTGCACCTCGATATCATCGTCGACCGCATGAAGCGCGAGTTCAAGGTCGAGGCGAACGTCGGCAAGCCGCAGGTCGCCTACCGCGAGACGATTCGCAAGGCGGTGGAGCAGGAGGGCAAGTTCGTCCGCCAGTCCGGCGGCCGCGGCCAGTACGGCCACGTCTACCTGCGCATCGAGCCGCGCGAGCCGGGCTCGGGCTACGAGTTCGAGAACGCGATCGTCGGCGGCGTCGTGCCGAAGGAGTACATCCCCGCGGTCGACAAGGGCGTCCGCGAGCAGATGGAGAACGGCGTGATCGCCGGCTACCCGCTGGTGGACTGCAAGGTCACGATTTACGACGGCTCCTACCACGACGTCGACTCGAGCGAGATGGCATTCAAGATCGCGGGCTCGATGGCTTTCCGCGACGGCGCCCTGAAGGCGAACCCGGTGCTGCTCGAGCCGATCATGCATGTCGAGGTGGTGACGCCCGAGGAGTACATGGGCGACGTGATGGGCGACCTGAACCGCCGGCGCGGCCTGCCGCAGGGCATGGAAGACGCGCCATCGGGCAAGATCATCCGCGCCGAGGTGCCGCTCGCCGAGATGTTCGGGTACGCGACCGACTTGCGCTCGATGAGCCAGGGCCGCGCCGTGTACTCGATGGAATTCGAGAAATACGCCGAGGTGCCGAACAACGTCGCCGAGTCGGTGCTGAAGAAAGCTTCGTAAACGTCAGGGGTCGTCACGGGCCGCTTGGCCGGGCGCTCGCAGAAATTCAACGAAAACCGGGATTGCACAGATGTCCAAGGAAAAATTCGAACGTACAAAGCCACACGTAAACGTCGGCACGATCGGCCACGTCGACCACGGCA
>CALALV010000165.1 GCA_937925605.1 uncultured Woeseia sp. | reverse complement strand
GAAGCTGTGCCCGGGCACGACGCGGTCGTCGGTGTCGGCCGTCGTCACCATCACCGCCGGGTACTCGGTGCCCGGACGGATATTGTGATACGGCGAGTACGCATACAGGGCCGCGAATTCCTCGGGATTCTCGGCGGAACCGTAGTCGTCGACCCAGAAGCGCCCGGCCGTGAACTGGTGGAAGCGCAGCATGTCCATGACGCCGACGGCCGGCAGCGCGGCGCCGAACAGGTCCGGACGCTGGTTGGTCACGGCACCGACCAGAAGCCCGCCGTTGCTGCCGCCGAAGATCGCCAGCTTGTCCGGGTTCGTGTACTTCTCGCGGACCAGGTACTCGGCGGCCGCGATGAAGTCGTCGAAAACGTTCTGCTTGTCGAGCTTGGTCCCGGCCTTGTGCCAGGCCTCGCCGTATTCGCCGCCACCGCGCAGGTTCGCCACCGCCCATACTCCGCCCATCTCGAGCCAGGCAATCCGGGTGACCGAGAAGCTCGGCGTCAGCGAAATATTGAAGCCGCCATAGCCGTACAGCAGCGCCGGATTGCTGCCGTCCAACTCGAGGTCCTTGCGGTGCGTGATGAACATCGGCACCCGCGTGCCGTCCTTCGACGTGTAGAACACCTGCTCTACGACGTACTGCCGCGGATCGAACGCGACTTCCGGCGCCTTGAACACGGTCGACTCGCCGGTCTCGAGGTCGAGGCGGTTGATCGTCGGCGGCGTGTCGAAGCTCGAGTAGGTGTAGAAGGTCTCGGTGTCGTCGGGATCGCCGAAGAAGCCGCCGGCGCTGCCGATGCCCGGCAGGTCGACGTCGCCCAGGTGCTTGCCGTCTAGGTCGAAGCGCTTGACCAGCGACCAGGCGTCCTGCATGTACTCGGCGACGAACTGTCCGCCGACGTGCTCGACCTGGGTCAGCACCTGCTCGGTCTGCGGGATGATCTCCCGCCACTCGGCCGGCTCCGGCCTGTCGAGATCGATGGCGATCAGGCGGCCGCGCGGGGCATCGCGGCTGGTGCGGAAGAAGAGTTCGCTGCCGCGGTTGCCGGCCAGCGAATAGTCGTGCTCGAAGCCCTCGATCAGCATCTCCACCTCGCCGTCCTCGCGGGCCAGGTCGCGCACGGCGATCTGGTAGCGATCGTCGGTGCCCTGCCAGACCGTGATGACGAGGTAGCGGCCGTCGTCGGTGACCTGGGCGCCGAAGCCCCAGCTCGGCTGGTCCGGCCGCGCGTAGACGAGCGTGTCGTCCGCCTGCGGGTCGCCGAGCCGGTGAAAGTACACCGCCTGGTTCGTGTTCAGCGACTGGAATTTCGCGTCCTCGGGCACCTCCGGGTAGCGGCTGTAGTAGAAGCCGCTGCCGTCCTTCGCCCAGGCAAGGCCCGTGAACTTGAGCCACTCGAGCCGATCCTCGAGCAGCTCGCCCGAGTCGACGTCGAGCACCCGCGCAATACGCCAGTCGCTGCCGCCGTCCTGCTCGAGATACGCGAGTCGCTTGCCATCGGGGCTCGGGAACCAGGAGGCGAGCGCCACGGTCGCGTCGTCCGCCCAGGCGTTCGGGTCGAGCAGCAGCCGCGGCTCGCCGTCGAGCTCCTCCTGCACGTACAGCACGTCCTGGTTCTGCAGGCCGTCGTTGTACTCGAAGAAATACCGCCCGCCCTCGCGGCGCGGCAGCCCGTAGCGCTCGTAATCCCACAATTCACGCAGCCGCGCCTCGATGCGCTCACGCTCCTCGATGGACTCGAGGTAGCCGAAGGTCACGGTGTTCTGCCGCTCGACCCAGTCGGCGACGTCCTCGCTTTCGCGCACGTCGTCTTCCAGCCAGCGGTACGGGTCCGGCACTACGGTGCCGTGGTAGGTGTCGGTGTGGTCGGTTTTCACGGTCTCGGGGTATTCGATCGCGGCGCTGTCGGCGGCCGGCGCCGGGTCGTCGGCGCAGCCGGTCAGCACGCAGGCCGCCGCGATGAGCAGGTGCTTCGGGTTCATTCGCTGTCCCTGGTCTTGCAAGGAGGACCGGGACTCTAGCACGCGGACCGCGCCGCGCAAGCCGCTCAGCCGTCCTCAGGCGGGCCCTTCAGTTCTACGGTGTTGCCGTTCGGGTCGCGCAGGTAGATCGACGGGCCGAAGCCCTGCGCGCCGTAGCGGCGGCCGGTCTCGCCCGCCTCGACGCCCTGCTCGGCAAGAAAGGCCCTGATCGCCGGCTCGTCCCAGTCGGCAACCTGCACGCAAACGTGGTCGACGTTCGGCGCGTGGGGCGCCGGCGGCTCCGGGAACGCCTCGCCCAGCGGCCCGTCCAGCGTGACGAGGTCGATGAGCGAGTCGCCGGCGCGCAGCTGGTACAGGCCCAGTTCGTCGCGGGCCAGTTCCAGCGGGCAGCCGAGCACGTCGCGGTAGAACGCGAGCGAGCGGTCCAGGTCGCGCACGCGCAGCACGACGTGGTCGATACGGAGCAGGCGGATCGGGGGCTTGGGCATCGGTCGGGTTCTCGCGTCAGCTGACAGAGATGTACCACGCGCGCCGCGCCGGCGAAACCGGTGCGGCTTTCATGGCGACGGCGGCTCGTTTAGTCTGGCGGCCCCGCCGCAGGAATACGCCATGCTCGAACAGCCCGCCGCCACGGCGATCTTCGTCGTCACCATCGCCGTCAGCCTGCTCGGCATGTACCGACTGCCACAGCTGATCGAACGCAGCCTGTTCCGGCCCTACTGGTTCCTGCGCGCGCGCCACTACTGGACGATTTTCGCAAGCGGCTTCGTGCACGCGGACCTCGGCCACCTGCTGTTCAACATGATCACGTTCTTTTTCTTCGCGTTCGCGCTCGAGGACTGGATCGGCACCTGGAAATTCACGCTGCTGTACACGATCGGCCTCGTGCTGAGTCACTCCTGCAGCTACTTCAAGCACAAGAACGACCCGCACTACGCGTCGCTCGGCGCGTCCGGCGCGATCTCGGCGGTGTTATTCGCCTACATCGTCTATTTCCCGACGACCACGCTGATCATCTTCCCGCTACCGGTCCCGATCCCGGCCGCGCTGTTTGCGGTCGGCTACGTCGGCTACTCGTGGTGGGCGGCGCGCCAGGCGCACGGCCGCATCAACCATGATGCGCATTTCTGTGGCGCACTGAGCGGGCTCGCTTTCGTTGCCGGCACCGATCCGCAGCGCTTTCGCGACCTCGCGGAAATGCTGCTGTGAACCTCAGGGCGCGTCCGCGTACAGCGGGTTGACCAGCGGGACCAGCGCCAGCTCGACGGCCTGCGCGTAGACGCTGGCGCGCGTGTGGCGACCGTCGGTCAGCAGACCGAACGCGCCGCCCTGCTGCTTGCTGTTCGCGGTATCGAACACGCGGTCGTTCGCTTCGCCGAGCTCGAGTCCCGCGTCGATCAGCCGGCGCACGGCCGGCGGCAGCGGCAGCGTCGCGCTGCGCGCCTCGCCGCGGCGCCCCGCGCGATCGCTGATCGTCATCCACGCGAACGCGAGCAGCGCGTTGCCGTGCCGCCCTATCCCGCCCTCCAGGCCCACCCAGTAGTCCGCGTCCGGCGCGAGGCGTCGCGCTGCCTGCACGCGGTTGCGGGCACCCGTCAGCGTCTCGTCGTCGCCGACCGGCTGGCCGCTGACGCCGGAATCCGTGGCCAGCCCGGCGACGTCGAGCGGCTGCCCGGGCAGGCAGGCACCGAAGGCGGCCCGCACGGCCGCGAGCTTGACGGGGTTGCGCGACGCGACGACGACGCGCAGGGGTGTGCTGGATGTCAAAGCCTTACTCCGCAAGGACTTGCCGCGCAGGGCGCCGCGAGTA
Organism: uncultured Woeseia sp.; assembly: GCA_937925605.1. GTDB lineage: Bacteria > Pseudomonadota > Gammaproteobacteria > Steroidobacterales > Woeseiaceae > Woeseia. Next base: position 8,225 of record CALALV010000165.1, on the reverse strand, counting down.
TAGCAATGCAGTGCTCCGCGAAAGCTCCGGGCGCCGCGGGCAGCGCAACGCCCGGGACGCCGCAATTCAGGGACGCAGGGTCGTCGCGCCCTCGGCGTAACCCGTCAGCTCGACGTAGCCGCGACCTCCGATGCGGGTGGTGCCGCGGGTCCCGTATGCGTCGACGGCGCCCTCCCAGTAGCGCACGAAGGTGTCGAGCTCCTGCGCCTCGAGGACCGGCCGCACGCGCAGGTCGAGCAACTCGCCGGGCACGCGCAGCTGCCAGCCGGACGGGTAACTGCCGCCGGCCGGGCTGTCCCAGCGGTCGAGCACCTCGAGCTCCACGTCGTCGGCGCCGAGCCGCACGACGCTGCCGTCCGCCCGCCGCAGGCTGCCCGCGCTGTACGGGTCGCGGCTGCCGTCCAGGCGGCGCAGGTTGTAGTACATCAGGTCGCTGCCGTCGTCGAGCTGCAGCGCAAACCAGTCCCAGCCGGCCTGGTCGGCCGCCAGCGCGCTTGTCGACCACTCGCGGTCGAGCCAGGACAGGCCGCTGACCTCGTGGCGCCGTGCGCCGACCCTGAGCACGCCCGTCGTCTTCAGCCGCGGCACCGAGTAGTACCAGGAGGCATTGCCCGGTTCCGCGGACTTTTGCGACAGGCCGCCCTCGCCCTGCAGCAGCGGCGCGCGCTGCGGCACCAGCGTCAGCTCGATACCGGCCTCGTCGCCGTGTGCGACCAGCTGCCAGTTGACGCCGAACTCTCCACTGCCGCCGGTGCGCAGGCTCCAGTCGTACAGCCAGACGCGGACCGGGTCCGACGTCGCACCCGCCAGCCCGCCAGCGCCGCGCGCGACCCGTTCCGCAACGTGGAACGCCTCCTCCGCAACGTCGGTCACGGCGAAGTGGCCGACGAACACGGCGTGGCTGCGCCAATCGTCGCCGCCGGCCGGCGGCTCGGGCGCGAGCAGGAAACGGAACAGCGTCAGCTCGTAGCCGAAGCGGCGACCGTCCTCGCCATCGAGGTTGCCGGTCAGGTACCACCACTCGTTGCGATAGCCGGCGTGCGGTCCGTGATCTGCGGGGAAGCTGAAGTCGCGGCTACCCGTCGCCCGGGCATACCCGGCCTCCGCGTCGCCGGCCAGCAACTCCGCGAGCGGCGGCGGCTGGTCGACCGGCGGCGCCCCCGGCCCGCGCTCGCAGGCCGCGAGCAACAGGCAGGACAGCAACAGGACCTTGCGCACGGCTCAGTCCTCGCGCATCGCGAGCGCAGGGTCGCTGCGTCCCGCGCGCCAGGCGGGATACAGGCCCGCGAGCAGCGCGGCGCCGGCCGCGAGCGCCAGCGCGAAGCCGAGCACGCCCGGCTCTATCTCGACGGCCATGCTCCAGCCGAACGCACGGCGATTTATGACGTCGATCAGCAACACCGCCATCAGCAGGCCGAGCGGCAGCGCCGCGATCCCGGCGAACGCGCCGATCAGGCCGCTCTGCAACGTCACCATGGAGCCGAGCTGCAGCCGCGTCACGCCGAGTGCGCGCAGCGTCGCGAGCTCGCGGGCGCGCTCCAGCTGCAGCGCGAGCATGGCGGCGAGCGTGCCGACGATCGCGACGCCGACGGCCAGCCAGTAGAGCACGTCGGTGATCACGAACGTGCGATCGAAGATGTCGAGCGACAGGCTGCGCAGCTCGGCGTTCGAGCGAATCTCCAGCGACTGGCGTCCCCCCGCCACGCGCCCGAGCGCCGCCGCGACGGCGTCGGCGTCCGCGCCGTCCGCGAGGTACAGCCCGAGCCCGTCGACCCGGTCGTCGTCGAAGAACAGGTCGTAGATGGACCGGCTCATGATGACCGCCTCCGGGTTTGCGTCATAGCTGCGGAACGTCGCCGCGACCCGGAAGGCGCGCTCGCCGCGGTCCGTCGGCAAGCGCAGGCTGTCGCCGGCGGCCACGTCGTTCGCAAACGCGTAGGACTCCGAGACCAGCACCGCGCCCTGGTTCTCGAACGCCGGCCACACCTCTTCCGGCGAGGCATCGAGCAACTCGGTGCCGGCATAGCTGCGCGGTGCCATGCGCAGCACGATCAGGCGCGTGCGGCCGCGTTCGTTTTCGAGCCAGGCACGGCGGCTGCTGCTCCAGTACTCGATGCCGTCGACCGCGACGAGTTCGTCCACCCGTTCCGGCGCCAGGCTGCCGCGCACCGCGTTGACGTAGAGATCGGACTGCAGCGTGCCGTCCAGCCAGTCGCCGACCGCGGCCCGGAAACTCCCGACCATCGTGCTGACACCGACCGTCGCGGAGACCGCGACGGCGAGCGCGACGATCGCCACGCCGGTGCGCGACAGCTGCGCGCCGATACCGGCAACCGTGTACCTCGCCATGCCGCCGAACAGGGAGCCGGCGAGCCCGGCCAGGCCCGTAACCAGCAGGCGCACGAGCGCCGGAATCGTCAGCGCGAGCCCGAGCACGGCCATGAACAGGGCGGCCAGCCCGGCGACCAGCGCCTTGCCCGACAGCAGCAGCACCGGCAGCGTGGCGAGCGCGAGCACGCCGCCCGCGACGGTCAGTCGCGGCAGCAGGCGGCCAGCCCGGGCCTCGAGCGTCGCGCGCGCCTGGCCGAGCCGCGGCGCATAGCCCGCCGCCTCGGCCGCCGGGCTCGCGCCGGCCACGAGGGTCGCGAGCCGACCCGCGGCCAGACCCTTGAAGAGCGTCAACGCGTCCAGCGATACCGAGCTGACCGTTACGCGGAAATACAGGTCGTTGATCGAGCGCGAGACCAGCGCCAGCAGCTCGTCGCCGAGCCAGGCGCCGGCCGCCAGCCCGAGCACGGCACCGGAGGCGCCGAGCGCCAGCGCCTCGCCGAGGACCAGGCGCATCGCCTGGCCACGGGTCAGGCCGAGCGCGCGCAAGGTCGCGATCAGCTCGCGCCGCTGCAGCACGGCAAAGCTGATGCTGTTGTAGATCAGGAACACGCCGATCAGCAGCGCGAGCAGGCTCATCGCGGTCAGGTTCACGGTGAACGCGCGGCTCAGCTCGGCAACGGACCGCGTGCGTCCCGGGGCGTCGAGCAGTTGCACGCCCGGCGGCAGCAGGTCGCGCAGGCGCTCGACCTCGCCCGCGTCCTCCAGGCGGACGTCGATGCGGGTCAGCCGCCCGCCGCGGCCGAGCCACTCGCGGGCCGTCGCAATGTCGGCGACCAGCAGGTTGCGCAGGCCCGCGCCGTCGGGCAGCGTGCCCGCCACCTGGGCGTCGCGTCGCATGCCGTCGACCTCGAGCGTGAACGCATCGCCATCCGCGAGTCCGAACGCGGCCGCGGCGTCCGCGCTGAGCAGCACGCTGCCCGGCACGGTCAGCAGGGTTGCGAGGACGGCACGCCCGTCCGCACCCGTTGCATCGGGCTGCGTGTAGTCCCTGAACTCGCCCTCGGCCAGCGGGTCGACGCCCAGCAGGCGCAGCGTCCGCCCGTCGACGTCGGCGTAGCTCTCGACGACCGGCGCGAGGCGCCCGACTCCGTGCTCGACGCGCAGCGCGACGTAGGTAGCGTCGGCCAGGCCGCCGGGACCGCCGACGACCTGGTGCGTGGCGGAACCGGTGACGGCGTCCATCGACAGTTCGAAGGCCCGCTGCGAGCTGGCGTTGGCGAGATCGACGGCGACGATCACCGCGACGCCCGTGACGATGCCGAGCAGCGCCAGCAGCAGCTGCCACGGATGGCGCCACAGGTAACCGACGCTGGCCCGCCGCAGCGTGCGCATCAGTCGCCGGTCCCGACCAGCCGGCCGTTCTTCAGTTCGAGGCAGCGGTCGCAGGACGCCGCGATCTTGGCGCTGTGCGTCGCCATGACCAGGGTCGCGCCTTCCTCGCGGCGCAAACGCTCCAGCAGGCCGAGCACGATGTCGGCCGTCGCGTCGTCGAGGTTGCCGGTCGGCTCGTCGGCCAGCAGCAGCAGAGGCCGGTGTGCCACCGCGCGCGCGAGCGCGACCCGCTGCTGCTCGCCGCCCGACAACAGCTCCGGCCAGCTGTCACGCCGGTCGGCCAGCATGACGGCCGCGAGCAGTTCGTCGACGCGTGCGCCGGCCTCCCCGGCGGCCACACCGTTCAGTTCGAGGACCAGCCGCACGTTGTCGGCAACGGTCAGCGTCGGTACGAGGTTGAAGGACTGGTACACGAAACCGAGGTGGCGGCGCCGGAACAGCGTGCGCGCGCGCTCGTCCATGCCGGTGATGTCGCGGCCCTCGATCAGGACCCGGCCGGCGTCGGCCGTGTCGATCCCGGCGATGAGGTTCAACAGCGTCGACTTGCCCGACCCGGAACGGCCGCGCAGCGCGACGGTTCCGCCCGCCGCGAATTCCGCGTGCAGGTCCTGCAGCACGGCGTGTTCCCGTTCGCCCTCGCGGAAACTGCGGCACAGGCCCTCGATGCGGACCCGCGGCGGCGAAACGTCTGTCGTCATCATGCGTCCCTGCGAATCCGGGCGGATCGCAACGATACCCCGAACGGCTCCGGCAGCTGAACCCCGCATGGCGCGAAGGCCGATCAGGGCCGCGCCGGCCCGCGTGCGCCTCCGGACGCCGCCGCGACCGGGGCGATGCGCCGGGTCATGTACACTGTAAGGGCCTGTCGCGACCTGGGAGAGGCGGTGAAAGCGACCGTCGGTTTCGTCTTTTTCCTGTTGTTCCTCGCCGGCCTCGCGCTGGTCAATCTCGGCAAGCTGCGGCCGTCGACGGACGCACTGCGTGCGCCCGAGGCCGACGAACTCACCGGCAACCAGTGGCGCCTGCTCGCGCTGCGCGACGCGGCTGCCGCGCACGCGGCCGGGACCAGCCTGCAGTTCACACCCGGCGGGCTGCTGGTCGTCGACGGCGCGTGCAATCGCTATTCGGGCGACTATCGTCTCGACGCCGGGCGGCTGCTGGTCGGGCCGCTCGCCGGCACGCGACGCGCCTGCGCGGGCGAACGGATGGCGTTCGACGACGCGCTGACCGCCGCGCTGGCGGACACGGACTCGGTGCTGACGGACGGCCGGCAGCTCGTCCTGAGCGGCGCGGGCGAACGCCTGGCGCGCTTCGCCCCGGCTGCTCCCGACGGCAAGGTGCGCTAGTGCGCTGGCTGCCGCTACTGCTCCTGGCGTTCGTCGCCGGCGCCCCGCGCGCGGAGGCTCCCGACGCGGCGGCGCTGCGCGCGCTGGCAGCGGCGCACACGGACGCGGCGCTCGCGCTGTACCGCGAGTTCCTCGCCTTGCCGAACGACGCCAATAATTCCGAGGACATCCTGCGGCTCGTCGGCTGGTTTGAACAGCGCTTCGACGCACTCGGCGTGGGGACCCCGCCGCCCGCGCCGCCCGGCCAGCCGGAGCTGTTCGCCGAGCGCCGCCATCCCGGCGCACGCGGCACCGTGCTGGTCTACCTGCAGGCGGACGGGCAGCCCGTCGATCCGGCGGCCTGGGACCAGCCGGACCCCTACGACCCGGTCCTGAAGGCGCGCGACGCGGACGGCAACTGGCAGGCGCTGCCCTGGGAACGCCTCGCCGGCGAGCGCGACCCGGACTGGCGCATCTTCGCGCGCTCGGCATCCGACTCGAAGGGGCCGATGACGCAGTTCATGGCCGCGATCCGCGCGCTCGACGCGGCCGGCCACGTGCCCGCCTATGACCTGAAAGTGATCATCGATACCGAGGAAGAACTCGGCTCGCCGCACCTCGCCGCGCTGATCGCAGAACATCGCGACCGGCTGGCAGCGGACCTGCTGCTGATCTTCGACGGCCCGCCGCACGCCTCGGGCGCGCCGACCGTTTCCTTCGGCGCGCGCGGCATCATGACCGTGACGCTGACGACCTGGGGGCCTGAACGGCCGCAGCACAGCGGCCACTACGGCAACTACGTCCCGAACCCGGCCCTGTCGCTGGCACAGCTGCTGGCCTCGATGAAGTCCCAGGATGGACGGGTGCTGATCCCCGGTTTCTACGACGGCGTCCGCCTCGACGACGCGACCCGCGAACAGCTGCGTCGCGTGCCCGACGACGAGGACCGCCTGCTGGCGGATCTCGGGGTCGCGCGGCCGGACAACGTCGCCGCGACGCTGCAGGAAGCCCTGCAATACCCGTCGCTGAACATCCGTGGCCTGCGCTCCGCCTGGGTGGGCAGGGAAGCGCGCACGATCATCCCGGCGAGTGCCATCGCCGAGATCGACATCCGGCTGGTGCCCGAGACGCCGCACGAGCGCCTGCTCGGCCTTCTGCGCGAGCACGTCGAGCGCCAGGGCTTCCGGGTCCTGCCGGGCCCGCCGGACGCCGCGGCGCGGGCGGCCCATCCGCGGCTCGTCACGCTCGAGCACAGCTACAGCTACCCGGCGTTCCGGAGCGACATGGACGCGGCGGCCGGGCGCATGGCGCGCGCGGGAATGAGACACCTGTACGGTCGGGAGCCAATACTGATCCGTACAATGGGCGGGTCGATCCCGATCGCGCCGTTCGTCGACACGCTCGGGCTGCCGGCGGCCGCAGTGGCCACGGTGAACATCGACAATAACCAGCATAGCCCAAATGAAAACATACGGTTAGGTGATTTTATTGAGGGGCTTTCTATAATGCTCGCGGTGCTCAGCAGCGCGCCCGATGCGACACCGAGCCCAGGAGGCTGACCCGACCCGTGCGCGACACCCCGAACGACCCGTCCGGCCCGAAGGGCCGCGGCCACCTGTCCCTCGAGGAATTCCTGCCGCTGATGCTGTGCGGTGCGGGCGCGCTCGGCGTGCTGCCGTTCGCCATCATCCGCTTCGTCAACCGCGAGTGGTGGATCGGCCTGCTGGATGCCCTGATCGTCGCCGGGTTCGCCACGCTCGGCATGTTCGTCCTGCGCTCACGGCGCGTGCGCTTCGCGAGCGTCAGCATCACGATCCTGTGCCTGGCCGGGTTCATCGCCACGCTGTACCTGATGGGGCCGAAGCAGCTGTACTGGGGCTACCCGGCCATCGTCGTCGCCTACTACCTGTTGAAGCCCGGCGAGGCGGTGGCTGCGACGGGCTTCACGCTGCTCGCCATGGTGCCGATCCTGAGCGCGCAGGTGGACGTGTTCGCGATCGCGACCGTATCGATCACGATGATCATGACCTCGGTATTCGCCTACGCGTTCGCGGCGCTGACCCGCAGCCAGCGCCAGCAGCTGATGGATCTCGCCACCTGTGACCCGCTGACCGGCGCCGGCAACCGGCGCGCGCTGACCCAGAAACTGGCCGAGGTCATCGCACACCACGAACGCAGCAGCGCGCCGGCCTCGCTGATCATCCTGGACCTCGACCACTTCAAGTCGGTCAACGACGAATTCGGGCACGCGGTCGGCGACCAGATCCTCGTGCGGCTTGCCGAGGTCATCAACCTGCGCATCCGGGTGACCGACAGCCTGTACCGGATCGGTGGCGAGGAGTTCGTCATCGTCATCGAGGGCCAGAGCATCGAGCGGGCCAGCCGGCTCGCCGAGCAGCTGCGCACGCTGGTCGAAGCCAACGAGCTGGTACCGGAACGGGACGTGACGATCTCGCTCGGCGTCGCGGAACTGAAGAGCGGCGAGTCCGGCGAGAACTGGCTGCGGCGCGCCGACGACGCGCTCTACGAAGCCAAGCGCGGCGGCCGCAACCTGACCCGGGTCGCGCACGTGACCGACGCGACCGGCGAGCACGCGATCCCGCTGCACTGACCTCCGCTGCCGGCGGCTAGCCGATACCGCGCAAGACCTCCGGGCTGACCTCGATCCAGGTCGTGCGACAGACAGCGAGCGGCGTGCCGTCCGGGTCGTACAGCGCCGCGTCAGCGAAATGTTTCCGGCCTTCGCGGCCGGTCCGGCGCGCGAGCACGATGACGTCCGTCCCGGCCTGCGGCCGCGCGAATACCGCGACCGCCTGCCGCCCGAGCAGGATCGGCGGCATGCCCGCCGGCGAACCGCAGGCGTACGCAGTCGGGCAATCGAGCGCCGCCCACAGGAACTCGGGCAATACCTGCCCGTCCGCGCCGGCCAGGTCGGCGGCCGGCCGCCAGCACGCAGCGAGGACCCCCTCCCACTCGTCGTCGCCGGGGTCGAGCGGCCCGACGTGGAGCCGCAGCCCGTCGCCGGGCGCGCGGTCGGGGCCGCAGACGAAACAGCCGGGCAGCTGGTGCCGGTCCCGCGGCAGGCTGCGGGTCGCGGCGGCGTCAGCCTCGGCGGCTGACGGCACCGGGTACTCGACGGGCGGCGCCGGCGCCGGGCGCGCGACCGCGAGGCGTGAT
>CALALV010000164.1 GCA_937925605.1 uncultured Woeseia sp. | reverse complement strand
GCGAGGCCCCGGCCTTCCTGGAGATGCTCGAGCACGTGTCGCGGGCGGCGCCGCTCGGCAAACCCGTGCTCGTCGTCGGCGAGCGCGGCACCGGCAAGGAACTGATCGCCTCGCGCCTGCATTTCCTGTCGACGCGCTGGGAGCAGCCGCTGATCAAGGTCAATTGCGCCGCCCTGACCGAATCGATCCTCGAATCCGAGCTGTTCGGCCACGAGGCAGGGGCCTTCACCGGCGCCGTGCGCGCGCACCGCGGCCATTTCGAGCGAGCCGATGGCGGCACGCTGGTGCTGGACGAGCTGGCGACGATCTCATTGCGGATGCAGGAGAAGATCCTGCGCGTTATCGAGTATGGCGAACTGCAGCGGGTGGGCGGCACCGAGACCTTGAACGTCGATGTGCGCATCGTCGGCTCGACCAACGCGGACCTGCGGGCGCTGGTACGCGACCACCGCTTTCGCGACGATCTGCTGGACCGGCTTGCCTTCGACGTCGTCACCGTACCGCCGCTGCGCGAGCGCGTGGAAGACGTCATGCCGCTGGCCTATGCGTTCGCGGTGAACATGGTTGCGGAACTCAAGCGCTCCTACTTTCCCGGCTTCTCGGCGCGCGCGTCGTCGTCGCTTCTGCAGCACGACTGGCCGGGCAACGTCCGCGAACTGAAGAACGCCATCGAGCGATCGGTCTACCGGGCCGCGGACCCGGACGCGCCGATTGCGGAGATCGCGTTCGACCCGTTCGATTCGCCGTTCGAATTGCGCGAGCAAACCGCTGCCGCTGCGCCCCGCAGGGCCGGCAGCAAGGGCGCGCCGGACCTGCTGCTGCCGGTAAACCTGAATGCAAAGATGGCGGAAGCGGAACGCGGCTACCTGGAGGCCGCGCTGCGCAAGGCACGCTTCAACCAGAAAGTGGCGGCTGACCTGCTGGGGCTGAGCTACGACCAGCTACGCGGACGCGTCCGCAAGCACGGCGTCGACACGAGCGGCTGAAGGAATTCTCAGCTGTCGTCGCGGTAGCGGCGCACGTAGACCGCCGCGGCGACGAACAATCCGCCAACCACAAGGCCGGTCCACAGGCCCGGGTCGCCCAGGAATTTCGACAGGTCGATGAAGCTGAGCAGCGTCACGTCCGCATCGCCGGCGATGCGGAAGTCGTCGGCATCGCCGAAAACCAGCCCGTCGCCGGCGTCCGCCGAGAACAGCGGGATCTTCACCGAGCGGACGAAGATTGCATCGCGGAACAACGTGCTGCCGAGGAGTATGCGCTCGAGCATTGGCAGCACGATCAGCGGCAGGATCGCGACGAGGAATGGCGAGCGCTTGGTCCACGCGGAAACGAACAGGAACCAGCCCGCGAACGGCAAGAACCAGAGCGGCAGCGCGAGGCACAGCACGAGCGTCGCCAGCCAGTTGGACGCGAGCGGCGCGGCCTGCCAGATCAGGTACATCGCATCCGCGCCGCGGCCGCTCACCCAGACGCCCGCGATCCCGAGCACCAGCAGATGCGTGATTGCGATCGCCGCGAAAGTGACGGCCGGTATCGCGATCGCGGCAGTCAGCAGCTTCGACAACACCGTCTCCGCGTCCGTGACCGGCAGCGAACGCCAGAACAGGATGCTCTTGTCCTTGCGCTCCGTATACAGGGTGTCCAGCAGGTAGAAGGTGGTCAGCACCGCCATCTCTATCAGGAACAGCGTCGAGATCGCGATCGTGATCGCGGAAATCGCGGCGGCACGCTCGCGCTCGCCGAGGTTGCTGGCCCCGAGGATCGCGAGATCGACCGCCTGGTTGAACGCGGAGACGGCGACCTGCCCGGTGATCGACGCCAGCACAACGATGCCGACCAGTACGACCGGCGCAACGATAATCGCCCGGTGCTCCCAGAACTCGCGCCGTAACAGCGCCCACTGTGCGCCGATCATGCCGTCGTCCCCTTCACCTTGGCCACGAACAGGTCGGCGACCGCGGGCGTGCGCAATTCTCCGAGCTCGCGCAGGTGCTCGCGGGCGACGCCCTCGAAAGTCATTATTTTCTTGCCGAAGACCTCGCGCTCGTGGATCGGCCGGAGCCCGCGAGCGCGTTCGGCTTTCTCGCCGGCGGTCAGCAGCTCGACATAGCGCTCGGGCAGCTCGTCCATGGCCGCGTCGAGCACCAGGCGGCCGTCATTGATGAACATCACGTGCGTCAGCAGGTTCTCGATCTCCTCGACCTGGTGCGTCGTGACGAGAATCGTGCGCTGCTCGTCGAAGTAGTCGCTCAGCAGGTTCGCGTAAAACTCCTTGCGGAAGATGATGTCGAGCCCGAGCGTCGGCTCGTCGAGAACGAGCAGTTGCGCGTCAACGGCCGTGATGATCGACAGGTGCAGCTGCGTGATCATGCCCTTCGACAGCTCCCGTACGCGGGCATTGCGCGGAATCCTGGTTTCGCCGAGCAGGGATTCTGCACGCTTGCGCGAGAAGCGCGGGTGGACGCTCTCGGTGAAATCGAGTAGCTGCGCGACGCGGATCCAGCGTGGCAACACGGCGACGTCGGCGATGAAGCAGATGTTCTGCATGAGCTCGCGCCGCTGCCGGAAGGGGTCGAGGCCGAGCACCGACAGCGTTCCGTCGCACTCTGTCAGCCCCAGGATGGCTTTCAGCAAGGTCGTCTTGCCGGCTCCGTTCGGACCGATCAGGCCGGTTATGCGGCCGCGCTCGATATCGAAGCTCACGTCGTCTACGGCGCGTACGGCGCCGAACGACTTGCCCACGTTGCGTGCCGAGACCAGGCTAGTCATTCCCCGCTCCGTCCCCCGTTTTTCTGTTCTCGCCGAGCGTGTCGAGCAGCTCGTCACGATCGAGGCCGAGGCGCTCGATCGTTGCCACGACTGCGGGCCATTCTTTCTCGAGAAACCGGCGGCGCTCGTCTTTCAGCAGCTGCTTGCGAGCGCCGTCGGTGACGAACATGCCGCGGCCGCGCTTTTTCTCCACGAGCCCCTCGTCGACGAGCTCCTGGTAGCCCTTCAGCACGGTCAGCGGGTTGAGCCGGTACTCGGCAGCCACGTTGCGCACCGACGGCAAGGCGTCGCCGTCGCCAAGCACACCCTCGAGAATCATGGCGACCACCCGATCGCGCAACTGGCGATAGATGGGCAGGTCGTCGTTCCACTTGGGATCCATGCTCACCCCGGCAACCGTCTGTTGTTTTTCGCCCGCGGCGCGTGCACGACGCGCTGCGGTGGTGCGACGGCGGACGTCAGGGTAACAGGAGCGACCTGCTGGGCGGAACGTCGCTTGCCGGCACGTTCGGCGCTGCGCGCGCGGGCTGCGGACGCGGTCAAGTCTCAGTGGCTCCGTGCCGTCGCGACGAGGCGGCTCGCACCGCGCACGGCTGCCGTCGTCAGCCTGAGCAGGTAGGGACCCTCGGCCGCGGCTGCCGGCCGCTCCGCGGCGACCGGCGCCGCGGCGCCGCCGCCTGCGCCGGCCTGCGACGCGACGACCGCAACGGCCAGCAGCAGGAACACCGCGAGGCGGAGTCTGCCGGTACCGGATGCCTGTCGCGTCGTTTGCATGGAATTTGTCCTCGTTGCCGGGCGTGGTGAACTGGTGTTATAGCGGACTATAACACCTTGCTCGCCGATTGCAAGCCCCGGCCGTAACCCCGCCCGGCCGGCCGCGCCGTTGAATGAGGCAGGCGGACAGGACCGCCGAGGACCAGGCATGCGACAACGGGCAGGCGGAACCGGCGCCGGCGGGCGGCCTTGAGCGCCGCAGAGCGTGCCGCGGCGCGCGGCAGCGCCCTTCACGACCGGGCGCCGCCGGCCTATGCTCGGCCGATGGGCATGCCCGCGGAGGACACGGCGCTGATGCTGCGTTACGCGCAGGACGGCGACATGGCGGCATTCGAGACACTGTACAGCCGGCACAAGGACCCGCTGTACCGCTACCTGCTGCGGCTCTCCGGGCAGCGGGACAACGCGGCGGACCTGTGCCAGGAGGTTTGGTCCAAGGTGATCCGCGCGCGCGCCGGCTACCGGCCGACGGCGAAATTCAGCACCTGGCTGTATCGCATCGCGCACAACGCGTTCATCGACCAGGTGCGCAGGAACCGGCGCTACGACGACCGCAGCGCCGATCCCGACCTGCTCGCCGATCCCGGCCACGGACCGGAGCAGGGAGCCGAACGCCGGCGCTTGCGCGAGCGTCTGTTCGCGGCGTTGGCCGGATTGCCGGAAGAGCAGCGGGACGCGTTCCTGCTGCAGGAGGAAGCGGGGCTGACGCTGGACGAAATCGCAAGCGTGACAGGCGTGCCGCGGGAAACCGCGAAGAGCCGCCTGCGCTACGCAGCGGCGAAACTGAGAAAAGCCCTCGCGGAGCCTGCCGCGCCGCTGGAGGACGCATGACCGGGAATGACGACAGCACGCGGGACGAGACGATCAGCGCGGCCTGGCGCGAGGCGAGCACTGACACGTCGCCGCACTCGCTCGATCGCAAGGTGTTGCGGGAAGCGGCGCGCGCCGCCGGCCGCACTGCGCGCATGCCGGCGTGGACCCGGCCGCTGGCCTTTGCCGCCACGCTGGTGCTCGGCGTCGCGCTGTTGCTGCACATGCAGGCCGAACTCGATTCGCCGTACCCGCCGGCGGAATTGCCGGTGCCCGGGCGCCAGCCGGCCACGTCGCCAGGCGCAACAGCACCCGCCGAAGCCGACGCGGCGCGTGCAGCGGAGCAGTCGCCGGTTGCAGCGCCGCCTGAACAAGCCGACGAGGTGCGTGCAGTGCAGGAGTCGTCGACCGGCGCGGACCCAGGCCCGGCTGCCGGGAATTCGGCGGAGCCGCAGCCGGCGCTTTACGAGGCGAGAACGGAGACGCCCGCGCTGCGCCAGGAACGTCCGCGCGACGCCGCAGAGCTCGAGCGCTCAGCCGAAGATGCCGGACGCTCTCTGCAATCCATCGCGATAACCGGCCAGCAGGACGCCGTCGCCCAGTCGTTCGCGACGAAGCGGCGCGCAGACACCGCAGACGACGAGCGCTGCACGCCGGAACAAAGAGCCGATGCGGACCGGTGGCGGGAATGCATCGAGCGACTCGCGGCCGCCGGATTCGCCGAGCTCGCGCAGCAGGAACGCGAGGCCTACGCCGAAACCTACCCCGACGCCGCGCCTCCCTGAGGTGCCGGCCGACCGCGGCGATGCTAGAATCGCCGCCCCTGCGCCGCCTCCCGTGGCCCGGCTCCGCGCCGCGGAGCGGCGCACCCGCAACGGCCACCGCCAGGACGAAAAAATGAAAAAACCCGTTTGCGTCACGATCACGGGCGCCGCCGGCCAGATTGGCTACCAGCTCGCCTTCCGTATCGCCTCGGGCCAGATGCTCGGGCCGGACCAGCCGGTCACGCTCAAGCTGCTGGAAATCCCGCAGGCACTGGACGCGCTGAAAGGCGTCGTGATGGAACTGGACGACTGCGCTTTCGCCACGCTGGCCGGCATCGTCGCGACCGACGACGCGAACGAGGCATTCCGCGATGCCGAGTGCGCGCTGCTCGTCGGCGCACGTCCGCGCGGCCCGGGCATGGAGCGCAAGGACCTGCTGCAGGCGAATGCGAAGATCTTCTCGGCGCAGGGCAAGGCCATCAACGAGCACGCGAGCCGCGACATCCGCGTGCTGGTCGTCGGCAACCCGGCGAACACGAACGCGCTGATCGCGAGTGCCAACGCGCCGGACGTAGACCCGCGCCGCTTCACCGCGATGACCCGTCTCGACCACAACCGGGCGGCCGCTCAGCTGGCACAGAAGACGTCGAGCCACGTCACCGATATCCGCGGCCTGACGATCTGGGGCAACCACTCGGCGACCCAGTACCCGGACGTGCACCACGCGACCGTCAAGGGCCGGCCCGCAACCGAGCTGGTCGACCGCGCCTGGCTCGAGAAAGACTTCATTCCGACCGTGCAGCAGCGCGGCGCCGCGATCATCAAGGCGCGCGGCGCGTCCTCCGCCGCCTCGGCCGCCTCGGCCGCGATAGACCACATGCACGACTGGGTCCTCGGGACGGACGGGGACGACTGGGTCAGCATGGGCGTGCCGGCCGACGGCAGTTACGACATCGCCGAGGGCGTCGTCTATTCCTACCCGGTGCGCTGCAAGAACGGCGAGTACGAAATCGTCCAGGACCTCGCGATCAACGATTTCAGCCGCGCACGGATGACGGCGACCGACACCGAGCTGCGCGAGGAGCGCGCGGCTATCGAAGACCTGCTCGGCTAGCACGCTGGCACGGTCCGGGGACCGGTGCTAGGGTTGTTGCGACGCGCCGGCCAGCGGCCGGCGCAGCGCGATGCGTCGCCGGGGGCGCATCCTTGGAAGGAACCGGATTCCGGGGGCGGGGGTCCGAATCACAGGCCCGTCGCCTGGTGAACGCAATCGTGGCAGCGCGCTTCGCGCCTGACATAACGCGCGGCCGGGCGCCCTGGCCCATGCGAGGATCTGAATAGTGTCGAGTTTTCTTGTCAGCCTGTCGTGGTTCCTGCTGTTCGCGGGCGGAGCGCTTTTTCTTGCCTACCACCGCGTCGATCTGAAGACCTCGACGATCGCGGTCGGCGCGGCGCTGCTGGCCTACACGCTGTTCGGCGCGGGTCACCCGCTGTGGCTCGCCCTGCTGTGGCTGCTGTTCGCCGGCATGGCGGTGCTCAACATCGAGGAGTTCCGGCGCGAGAACGTCACGCGGCGCGCGCTCGCGATCTACCGCACGATGCTGCCTTCGATGTCCGACACGGAGCGTGAGGCGCTCGAAGCCGGCAGTGTCTGGTGGGACGGCGAGCTGTTTTCCGGCATGCCCGAGTGGGACCGGTTGATGTCGTTCCCGCCACCGAAGCTGAGCGACGAGGAGCAGGCCTTTCTCGACGGTCCCTGCGAAGAGCTGTGCCGGATGCTCGACGACTGGGAGAACTCGCACGAACTCGCGGACATGCCCGAAAAGGTCTGGGCCTACATCAAGAAGCACCGGTTCTTCGCGATGATCATCCCGAAGGACTACGGCGGCCTGGGCTTCTCCGCCTATGCGAACGCGATGGTGATCACGAAGCTCGCGAGCCGCAGCACGGTCGCCTCGTCCACGATCGGCGTGCCGAACTCGCTCGGGCCGGCCGAACTCCTGCTGCACTACGGCACCGACGAGCAGAAACAGCGCTGGCTGCCGGGCCTGGCCTCGGGCGACGAGGTACCCTGCTTCGCGCTGACCTCGCCGCAGGCGGGCTCGGACGCGGCAGCTCTGATCGACAGCGGCGTCGTCTGCCGCGGCGAATGGCAGGGCGAGGAGATCGTCGGCATACGCCTGAACTGGGACAAGCGCTACATCACGCTCGCGCCGATCGCGACCGTCCTGGGCCTGGCCTTCAAGCTCTATGACCCGGACCACCTGCTCGGCGAGCAGGAGGAATACGGCATCACCGCCGCGCTGATCCCGACCGACCTGCCCGGCATCGAGATCGGGCGGCGTCACTACCCGCTGACGATTCCGTTCCAGAACGGGCCTACCTCCGGCAAGGACGTGTTCGTCCCGCTCGACTTCATCATCGGCGGCCAGGACATGGCCGGCAAGGGCTGGAAGATGCTCGTCGAGCTGCTGTCGGTGGGCCGCGCGATCACGCTGCCGTCCAGCGGGGCCGGCGGCGGCCAGGCGGCCGCGTGGGCGAGTGGCGCCTACACGCAGCTGCGCCGGCAGTTCGGACTTCCGGTGGCGAAATTCGACGGGGTCGGGGAGGCGCTGGCGCGCATTGCCGGCAACACCTACATCATGAATGCGGCCGTCTCGGTCACCTCCGGCGCAATCGACCAGGGCGAGAAACCCGCGGTGCCGTCGGCCATACTGAAATATCACTGCACCGAACTGGGCCGCAAGGTCGCGAACGACGCGATGGATGTGCACGGCGGCAAGGCGGTCATGATGGGGCCGAAGAACTACCTCGGCCGCGGCTGGATGGCGACGCCGATCGCGATCACGGTCGAGGGGGCGAACATCCTGACCCGCAGCCTGATCATCTTCGGCCAGGGCGCGATGCGCTGCCACCCGTTCGTGCTGCGCGAGCTGGCGGCAGCCGCCGACCCGGACGAGGTCCGCGGCCTCGCCGAGTTCGATCGCGCCCTGTTCGGCCACATCGGCTACGCCATCAGCAACGTCGCGCGTGCTTTCGTGCTGGCGATGACCCATGCGAAGTTCAGCCGGGTGCCGTTGAACACGCCCACGCGGCGCTATTACCAGAACATCAACCGCTACAGCGCCGCGTTTGCGCTCGCCGCTGACTTCGCAATGCTGACGCTCGGCGGCAAGCTGAAGATCAAGGAGCTCCTGTCCGCGCGCCTGGGCGACGTGCTGAGCTCCATGTACCTGGCCTCGACCGTGCTGAAGCACTTCGAAAACCAGGGCCGGCGTGCCGCCGACCTGCCGCTGGTCGAGTGGTCGGTGCGGACGCTGATGTACCAGGCCCAGGAGCAGCTGCACAGCTTCCTGCGCAATTTCCCGAACCGTCCCGTCGCGTTCCTGATGCGCTGCTTCATTTTTCCGCGCGGCCGCACCTACTCGGCGCCGTCGGACGAACTCGGCCGTGCCGTGGTCGACCTGATCACGACGACCGGCGAATCGCGTGACCGGCTCAGCGCACAGGCCTACACGGCGCTCGAGCCCGGCAACCCGCTCGGCCTGCTCGAGGAAGCGCTCGCGCTGTCGGAGGAGGTCGCACCGCTGGAGGCACGCCTGCGCCAGGCGCGCAAGGAAGGCCTGCTGGACAGCGAGTACCTCGGCCACCAGATCGAGGAGGCGGAACGCACCGAGGTGATCTCGGCGGACGAGGCCGCCCGCCTGCGCGACTTCCACGAGAAAGTCATGAACCTGCTCGGCGTCGACGATTTCGACCCGGCGGAACTGGGCCGTCGCGAGGCCAGGCCGGCGACGAAGAAGCCGGCGCGCCGCAAGGCCGCGGCCCGCAAGAAGACACCGTCGCGCAAGAAGACCAAGGCGGCCCGGCGCAGTCCGGCAAGCGACTGATTCGCCCGGCATGCGCGCGCCGCGCGGCCCCGTCGCAGAATTCGCGCTGTCGGCGCCGCGCGAGTTCGCCGGTCCGCTCGACAGAGCGCTCGGTGACTGGCTGGCCACGCAGCTCGCGGCGCCGGGCGTCGCCGACGCGCGCCTGCTGGCACCGGCGGCGGGCAGCAACGACCAACGCGTAGAACGCCGCATCCTGCTGTTCTTCGAGGGCGACGCCGCTGCCGCGGACGCAGGCCGTGGCAGGGCCGACGAGCTGGCGGCCGCCGTGCCGGCCGACTGGCGCGCAGAGCTGCGGATCGAAGTGCGCTGCTTGCGCGAGCAAGGCGACGAGGCGCCGGCCCAACCCGCCTGCGCCAACTGCGAGGCACCGCTGTACGGCCAGTATTGCGGGGCCTGCGGCCAGCGTGCGCGGGACCGCATCATCTCGCTGTGGGAGCTGCTGCGCGACGCGGCAGGCGACCTGTTCGAACTCGACTCGCGCTTGTGGCGCACGCTGATCCCGCTGTCGACGCGTCCCGGCATGCTGACGGCCGACTACCTGCGCGGCCGGCGTGCGCGCTACATGCCGCCGTTCAGGACCTACCTGGTCCTGAGCCTGCTGTTCTTCGTCGCCAGCTCGCTGGGCGGCGACGGGATCGGCTTCGTCGTCGACGCATCGGACGCCCCGGTCGCCACCGCCGACGGCGACCGTTGCGCGGATATCACGGTCTCGGGCATCGACGAAAACAGCCGGCTGGGCCAGCTGTTGACGGAAGAGCGCCTGCGCCACGTCTGCGAGCGCATCGTCGGGGACGGCGGCAAGGCATTCGTCCGCGCGATGAGCGACAACGTCGCCGTCGCGCTGTACGTGCTGTTGCCGCTGATGGCCCTCGTGCTGAAACTGCTCTATCCCCTGTCGCGGCGCTACTACGTTGAACACCTGCTGTTCGTCGTGCACGTGCACGCCTTCTTTTTCCTGGTGCTGCTCGCGCAGCTGGCGCTGGAGGCCCTCGCCGCGGTAGCCGGGATCGAGCTCATCGGCATGCTGGCCGTGCCGCTGGTG
Organism: uncultured Woeseia sp.; assembly: GCA_937925605.1. Classification (GTDB taxonomy): domain Bacteria; phylum Pseudomonadota; class Gammaproteobacteria; order Steroidobacterales; family Woeseiaceae; genus Woeseia. Next base: position 2,236 of record CALALV010000164.1, on the reverse strand, counting down.
CTGTACGCGCTCTACTACCCTTATGCCGGCATGCGTCGCGTGTACCGGCAGGGCCGCCTGGCCACGCTCGCGAAATACCTGTTGCTGGTCCTGACCTACCTCGTCAGCTTCGGGCTGATGATGGCCGCGGCCGCGCTGATAGCAGCATTTTCGCTGTAAGGGCTTTATCATGAGCGCAGGTTTTTGCCGATCCGCGCAGCACGAATACCCGAGGAGCCAACCGTGAAAATCGACCCGCGACTTCCCGCCCTGTTGCTCTCGAGCCTCGCCTTCGCCGCCTGCGGCGGCGGCACATCCCCGGCCGATTCCGCCGGCCGCGACACGGCGCCGGCGGCGAGCGACGGCGGCGCGGAGCCGGCGGCCGACAGTGCACCGTCGGCCGCGCCGACGCTCGGCGGCACGCCCTCGCCCGCCGATGCGCGCCTGTATTTCATTGCGCCGGCGGACGGCGCGACGGTGACGAGCCCGGTGCGGGTCGAATTCGGCCTCGACAACATGGAGGTCGTGCCGGCAGGCACCGAGGCCCCGGCCAGCGGGCATCACCACGTCATTATCGACACCGAACTGCCGCCGTTCGACCTGCCGATCCCGGCGGATGCCAACCACGTGCACTATGGCAGCGGCGCGAGCGCAGCCGAGCTCGAATTGGCCCCGGGGACGCACACGCTGCAGCTGCTGCTGGGCGACCACCTGCACGTGCCGCACGATCCGCCGGTCTACTCCGAGCGAATCACGATCACGGTAGAAGCCGGCGACGCCGGCGGAGGCTGACGTGCGGCGGCTTGAGCCCGCCGTCGGCTACAACTAGAATTTGCGGGCTCGCCGCCCGGCCGCCGCCCCGGGAATCTCCTGCACAGGCCATTGATGGATAAAAAAAGCATAGGAATCAGCGGACTGGCCGCCTACGTCCCGCCCTACCGCGTCTGGCTGGAGGACTGGTGCGAATGGACCGGCAACCAGTGGCCGAAAATCCGGGAAGTCGTCGGCCGCAGCTTCCGCGTGCGCGGCCCGCACCAGAGCGTCTACACGATGGCCGCCACGGCGGTGATGCGGCTGATCAACCAGTACGACATCGACCCGTCCCGCGTGAAGTTCCTGGGCCTCGGCACCGAGTCCAGTACCGATAACTCCGCCGGCGCGATCATCGTCAAGGGCATGGTCGACCGCGCCCTGATCGCGGCCGGCAAGCCGCCGATCTCGCGCAGCTGCGAGGTCCCCGAGTTCAAGCACGCCTGCCTGGGCGGCGTCTATGGCATGAAAGGCGCGCTGCGGCATCTCGCGCTCGACGGCGCCGGCGGCCAGGCGATCGTCGTTTGCGCCGACATCGCCGAGTACGCACGTGGCTCGAGCGGCGAGCCGACGCAGGGAGCCGGCGCGGTCGCCATGCTGCTCGAGGAGAATCCCGCGCTCGCCGAGGTCGACCTGGTACGCTCGGGCTCGGCGTCCGACTACCGCGTCATGGACTTCCGCAAGCCGATGCTGCGCTTCTGCGGACAGGACCGCAGCGAGTCGCACCACGTCCAGGACTTCCCGGTCTTCAACGGCAAGTACTCCACGACCTGCTACATCGACGAGACGCTGCACGCGCTCGCCGACATGTACGAGAAGCGCGGCCTGACGCCTATCGACTACATGCGCTCGCTCGACACCGTGTTCATGCACCGGCCCTACCGGCGCATGCCGGAGACCGGCTGGGCGCTGGCCTACCTGTTCGCGCTGGGCACGGGCGATGCCGACGACCGTGCCGAGCTGGCCTCGTATTGCTACGAGGCGGGCATCGAGCCGGCCGCGCTGCTCGCGGAGATGCAGAGCAAGCCGGAAGTGAGCAGCCTCGCCGTGCCGGAGCGCCTGCAGTACGAGGCCTACCCACTGGCAATGGCCGTGTTCCGGATTTTCCGCGCCTCGCGACACTATCGCCGCGAGATCCTCGACAAGCTCGCGCTCGGCAGCGACACGATGCTCGATCTCGGCAACCTGTACACGGCCGCGCTGCCGGCATGGATGGCGGCGGGCTTCGAGGAGGCGCTCGCCGAGGACCGCGAACTCGCCGGCCGCGAACTGCTGACACTCGGCTACGGCAGCGGCGACGCGGCCGAGGTGATCCCGCTGTACATGGCGCCGGGCTGGCGCGCGGCGGCGGGACGCATCCGTTTCGCGACCGCGATGGAAACCGCGATCGACCTGGATCGCGGGCAGTACGCCGCGCTGCACGAGGGTCGACGCGCGCCCGGGCTCG
>CALALV010000163.1 GCA_937925605.1 uncultured Woeseia sp. | reverse complement strand
TATCTATGTCGTGGTAGGGCGCGCGCTCCGACGCCCCCGCGGCGCCGGTCGGCCGTCGGGCCGCGCCCGGCAGCCGGCCGCGGGTGGCTAGTGCGCCGTGGCGATGGTTTCAGGGGTATCTTCGCGGCAATTGAAATGGCGGCGGACGGGTGACAGAGTGCCTCCTCCGACGAGTAAACCGGGGGAGACCGACGCTATGCAGAGAAGGCTGGCGATACTGATTTCACTGCTGGCCATCGTGGCCGGCTGCGGCGGCGAGGACGCACCGCCCGAGGCGGCCGCGGTCGCGCCGGCGGACCTCGTGCTGCTGAACGGCAGGATCGCGACCGTCGATCCCGCGCTCGGCACCGTCGAGGCACTCGCGGTCAATGGCTACACGATTACCGCGGTCGGCACGAGCGAGGAGATGGCGGCTTATGTCGGCCCGGAGACGCGCGTCGTCGAGCTCGACGGCCGCTTCGTCATGCCCGGCTTCATCGAGGGCCACGGGCACTACATGAGCCTCGGGCGCGCCAAGCAGATCCTCGACCTGAACAACGTGAAGAACTGGGACGAGGTGGTCAGCATGGTCGCCGTCGCGGTGGACAAGGCGCAGCCCGGCGAGTGGATCGAAGGGCGCGGCTGGCACCAGGACAAGTGGGACAGCGTGCCGGAGGACGCCGTGGACGGCGTGCCGCGCAACGATTCGCTTAATGAGGTGTCCCCGGACAACCCGGTCGTGCTCGGGCACGCCAGCGGACACGCCGCGTTCGCGAACGACGCGGCGCTCGCCGCCGGCGGCGTCGACGACGACACGCCGGACCCGCCGGGCGGCACGATCGTGCGCACGCCGGAGGGCAAGGCGACCGGCCTGCTGCGCGAGAACGCCGACGAGCTGGTTACCGACGCGCTCAACGAGTACCTGAGCCGGCGCACCCCCGAAGAAGTCGACCGCATCAACCGCGAACGCGTGCTGCTGGCGGCCGACGAGGCGCTGCGCCACGGCGTGACGTCGTTTCACGACGCCGGCTCTTCGTTCGAGACGATCGATTTCTTCAAGCAACTCGAAGAGGAAGGCAACCTGCCGATCCGGCTCTACGTCATGGTGCGTCGCGAGTCGAACGAGCGCATGGACGAGATGCTGCCGTTTTACAAGATGGAGGCCGAGGGCAATGACTTCCTGACCGTGCGCTCGATCAAGCGGCAGATCGACGGGGCGCTCGGCGCCCACGGCGCCTGGCTGCTCGAGCCCTACGTCGACCTGCCGTCGAGTACCGGCCTCGTGCTCGAGCCCGTAGACGACATCGAGGGCACGGCGCGGGTCGCGGTGAAGCACGGCTTCCAGGTCAACACGCACGCGATCGGCGACCGCGCGAACCGCGAGGTCCTGGACCTGTACGAGCGCATCTGGGACGAGATGGACGTTGACGGCAAGCCGCTGCGCTGGCGCATCGAGCACGCGCAGCACATCAACCCGGACGACGTGCCGCGCTTCGGCGAACTCGGCGTGATCGCAGCCATGCAGGGCATCCACTGCACCTCCGACGGGCCGTGGATCCCGAGCCGGCTCGGCGAGGAACGTACGGAGGAGACCTCCTACCCGTGGCGCGACCTGATCGAAACCGGCGCGATCATCGGCAACGGCACCGACGTGCCGGTCGAGCCGATCGACGCGGTCGCGTCCTACTACGCGAGCGTTTCGCGAATGATGCGCACCGGCGAGAAGTTCTACCCGTCGCAGTCGATGACCCGCGAGGAAGCGCTCGCGAGCTACACGCTCAACAATGCGATCGCGGCCTTCGAGGAAGACATCAAGGGCACGCTGACGCCGGGCAAGTACGCGGACTTTGTCGTGCTGTCGCAGGACCTGCTGACGGTCGACGAGGCGAAGATTCCGGAGACCGAGGTGCTCATGACTTTCGTCGGCGGCGAGCTTAAGTACGACGCCGCCGACGTTGCCTCGCGCCAGCAGCGCCCGGCGATCCGGCTCGCGCACGAGCACTGACCCGGCGTTCGCCTGCCGGGAACGGTGCTGCCGGCACGCCGCGCCGGCAGCACCGCGTAGTGCGCGTTACGCGGCGCTCGAGATATCCACTTTGCGCGGCTTGCGCGTGGCTGCCCGGGCTTTCGGGGCCTCGATCTCGAGCATGCCCCGCTCGAGTTCGGCTTCCACGCGGTCCACGTCGATCGGCAGCGGCAACTGGATACGCCGGTAGACGTCGTTGCTGCGGAACTCCGACCAGCGGATTTCCTTGTCGTCGTCCTTGCCCTTTTTCTTCCGCTTCGCCGCATGATGTGCGCGGACGATAATCTCGCGCGGCGTCGCCGTGATGCTGATCTCCTCGGGCTTGAAGCCGGCTAGGGCCAGCTTGATCTCGAACTCGTCGTCTTCTTCCTCGAGCTGGGCCGCCGGCCAGCAGACTTCGCGCTCGGCCGCGAGCCAGTCGTCGAACTCGAAGCCGTCGTGCGAACCGCGCTGCCGGAAGCGCAGGAAAGCCCTCTCGCGAATACGTTCGAGCAGCTCGTCGAACTCGGCAAAGACGGGCAGGCTGCGGTCCTCGGTCGAGTCCACCTTGTCGATCGATAGGCTGGACATGTGCTGTACCTCTCTGGCGATAGCATTTGGTCGTGCTGCCGTCCGCACTGCGCGGAGTCGCCCCGGCTTTTGTCCGTGTTGTCGACGTCGATGGTTCGTCTACGGCAGGCGTGCACGTTGCATGCACACGATCAGGATAGTGCGGCGGCGCCTGTCACAGGAATACGTACTTCGCGTAGCGGATGCGGGCGTCCCCGCGATTTGCCGCTGCGCCTGAATGCGACCGGTCGCGGCGCGTTCTGCCCGGAATTCCCGACAGCCCCGGCGCGCCGAGGCGCCGGCGAGGCCGGCGAAACGGGCCCTCAGCCCTCGCCGATCGCGGCGAGCGCCGCCTCGTAGTTGAGTTTCAGCGCGTTCTCCTGGCCCACCAGCTCGGCCATGCGATTGCGCAGCACGATCGTCGACGTGCGCAGGTCGGCAGGCGCGACCGCGTCCGGGCCGAGCAGGAACTCGAACAGGCTGCGGATCGTGTTGTCGACGAAGGCCTGCGACGAGTAGGCGCGCGAGATTGCATAGCCGGTCTCGAAATCCAGCCGCGTCGTCACGCCGCCCTGGCGGGCGAGGTCCCAGGCCGTGACGCTGTAGAACTCCTGGATCAGGCCGTTCGGCATCAACCGCATGTACTCGATGCCCTGCTCGCCGCGCAGGCCCTCGCGCAGCCCGGCGGAAGCAATATGCCGGTCGAGCTCCGCAACGATGGAACGGTGATAGGGCAGCAGGCGCTCGACGATACCGAGGTTGTTCCGCATCTCGCTCGCGATCTGTTCGAGGTTCGCGGAGAGGTACGCGTTTTCGCGCCGTTCCTGGCGCAGTTCGTCCAGCCACAGTGCGAGCAGGACGCTGAAGACGATCAGCAGGGCCTCGAAGCCGTAGCGGGCCAGGTCACGGCGGCTCAGTGACTTCCGCATGGGTCGCGCTCTCGTTCCGGGAGCGCTGATCTTCTGCAGCGGCGCCGGACCGGTCAAGTCGACCATGCGCCGAACCCGGCGCGTGGCCGCAGGTATTTCCGGGCAGCACGCGCAGAAACCGGCGTTCGGCTATAGGTATTTCCACGCGTAGCCGGGCAGAACGCGGTTGCTAGTCTGGCCTGGTGGTCTTGCTGGGAGAAAGGAGAATGTCGGTGGGACGTGTTTACCAAGCGCCTGGCCAGTGGATCGTTGTCGCGAACGAGTCACTGGCAATCCTGTACCGGCGTTCGAATTCCCGTTCGCCCCTGGAGGAGACCGGGCGGCTCGAAAACCCGGCCGCCCGTATCCGCGCCGCCGACATCGATGCCGACCGCAGCGGCCGCGTGTTCGACCGTCACGGGACCGGCCGCCACGGGCTCGACCGCGAGCTGCACGGGGCGATGCGCAACGCCTCCCGCGAATTTGCGCGCCGCCTCGCGCGGCGCCTCGAAGAGGCCCGGCATGCCGGCGAGTTCGACCAGTTCGTGCTGGTCGCGGCGCCGCGATTCCTGGGCGAGCTGCGCGCGGCGCTGGCGACCACCAACCTGCCGGCGCCTGCGGCTGCGATCGACAAGGACGTCGTCACGCGCGACCCTTCGTTCCTGCGCGGCCTGCTGGCCGGCGCCTGAGGCCACGCGCCGTCAGGCCGCGGCGAGCTCCGCCTCGGTCTGCAGCCCGAACAGCCTGCGCAGGACGATCGCTGCCGGGCAGAAGCCGGTGAAGGCTTGCTGGAACAGGTTCGCGCCGACAAACACGGTCAGCCAGGCGAACAGCGGGTGCACGAACACGGTCAGCACGACCGACAGCAGCACCATGAAGCCGGCAAAGGCTTCGACGGCGCGTTCGAGTGACATCGGTTTTTTCATCGTTCTTCCCTCTCAGAAGTTGTAGCGCAGGCGAATGTAGAGATTGCTCGCGTCGCGCAGCTGGTTGAAAAAGGTCTGCGGCTCGTCGCCGCCGAACAGGCTGGCGCCGGTCGTCAGGGTCCAGGTATCGCTGTGCCGGTATGTCCAGGCGGGCCGCAGGTAGAAGTCCGCATCGCTCGGCGAGAAGAAGGTGAACAGCGACAGCGTGTGGCGTTCGCGCGCGCTACGCCAGGTCAGGCGATTGGTCAGCAGGTGCCGGTACTCGTCCGGCTCGAATTCGGGTGCCGGTGAATTTGCGAGCAGAGCGCCGTGGTCCCGCGTCGCTTCGAGGTAATACTGCAGGCCCACGGTCAGGCGTGGCCGTGCTTCCCACTCGTAGCCGGCGAGTATGCGCAGCTGGTCGTTCGGTATGCGCGGGTCCGCGCCGTCGCGGTCGTCGCGCGACAGGTACCAGGCAAACTCGGCATTGAACAGGCCGGGGCCCGCCGGCTGGCGCAGGCTCGCGCCTACGGCGCTCAGGGGCGCGAACGTCGGCTCGCCGTTCGCGTTTGCTGCCGTCGGCTGCTTGAAGAAGCCGCGATAGCCGTACAAAGCAAGCTCGCGGCTGCCGACGGTCCGGAACAGGCGCAGCGCGTACTCGCCGTGCGCCAGTGACTCATCCGGCTCGACGGCGTCGAGCGGCGGTTGCGGCGCGATGTTGCCGCCCGTTCGCGGCGAGAAAAACGAGAAGCGCTCGCCGTCGAGGTAGACGTCGCTGTCGAAGACCGGGCTCCACGCGAAGTCGACGTTGAGCGCGTCGCCGTAGCGCGTCACGCGGATCGCGTTGCCGGGGGCCTTCAGGTACTCGTCGTCGCGGCCCGCGAAGAAAGACTCGAAGTCCTTCGGGAACAAGTCGTTCAGGAACAGGAGGTCGCCGGTGCCCCAGGTCAGCACCTGGCGGCCCGCCTTTACGTCGATGCTGTCGCCGACGGCGAACGCGAGCGTCGCCTCGCGCAGCTCGCCGTCCCACTCGTTTTCGACCGCGTCGTGATCGAGATCGACCTTCAGCGCGAGCGTCGCGCCGGCCGGGTGCCACTCCGACTCGAGCCGCAGGCGCAGGTCGCCGAGCGTCAGGCGCTCGGCGAGCAGCGGGTCGCCGGAGAGCCGCCCCCCGGCCGCGATTTCAGCGAAGCCCGCGACGCCGCGCGCCGGTTCTTCCCAGCCGCTGTCGTCCCAGCCATCGTCGGCGAAGGGGTCTTCCTGGGCCGTCGCGGCGAACGGCAGCAGGCAGGCAATGAGGAGTCCTCGCATCGCGGAGCTAGTGTCCTGTCCGGTTGTTCAGCACGATTTCAGCGCGCCGGGCGCTCGAGCCACTCTCGCGGCGGGTTGCGCAGCGAGCGCTCGCTGAAGACGTCCTCCGGCAGACCGAGGTCGTAGGCGATGTAGCGGAACTGCATGTCGGTACGGCCGCCGCCCGCGAGGTCGCTCACGCGGCTCTGCGTCACGGTCGGAAAACCGTCGATCGTCGTCACCTCGACCACTTCGACGCGCCGGTAGATCTCCGCCGCCGCGTCGCGGTACTCGATCTTCATCGGCAGGAATGTCTCGCGGTCGATCCAGGTCCGGTAGTCGGCGAACTCGACCGTCTGCGGCTCGACCGGCACGTGCCGCAGCAGGTAATAGTCGTCCGTGGTCTCGACGAGTTCGTGCTCGTCGTCGCTCGGCCGGCGGCCGGAAACGTCCTCGTAGAAATAATGGGCACCGACGAAGCTCGTGCGCTTGTCGCCGGCCGAGATGCGCTTGACGAGGTCGAGCCCGGGCAGGTACAGCCAGCGGTCGTCGTCGCGATCAATGTGCTTGTCGACCAGGAACACGGTGTTGCGCACGTCGGAGGGCTGGCTGAACACGACCAGGAACTGCTGGTCGCCGCCGTCCGCGAGGTCGCGCCTCAGTACCGTGAACTGGCGGCGCTGCTGCCGGTCCTGGGCATCGGTGATGATCATGCGCACCTCGGCGCGCCCGTCCCCGCCCGCGTAGTAGGACGCGAGGTTGGCCCGCGCCACGATCTCGTCAGGGTCAGTCAGCGGCTCCGCGGCGTCGGCGGCGGCGAGTGCGAGCAGGGACGTTAGCAGGGCGGCGTATCGTGTCATGGGACGGGTCCTCTTCATGTCGTTGACCGTGCGGTCGCGCCGGTTGCCGCGACCTCGGGACGGCGCGCTTCGGGGAACAGCGCCGGGCCGGCCCAGGCAATGATTGCCGGCAGCAGCAGCAGCGTCGTGACGCCGGAGAGCACCATGATCGCGGCCATGAACGCGCCGACCGTGATGTAGGGCACCAGCGGTGCCGCGAACAGGGGCGTGAAGCCGATCGCGATGACGATCGCGTTGCGGGCGATGGCGCGCGCCGGCTCCTCGAAGACCTGCGTCGTCGCCGCTGCCAGCGTTCCGGTGCTGGCAATCAGGGCCCGCAGGCGCTCGATGAAATGAATGGCGAAGTCGATCGACAGGCCGAGCGTCAGTGCCGACAGCACGGCAATCGGCATGTCGTAGTCCTTGCCGATCCAGCCGATGATGCCGTAGACGCCGAGTATCGTGACCGACAGCGGGATCATCGCCAGCAGCCCGAGGCGCAGGCTGCGGAACAGCACGCCCATCATCAGGAACACGACGACAAAAGCGCCGAGCAGGCTGGTCAGCATGCCGTTGACCATTGCCTCCTGCCAGACGACGTTGATGAAGGTCTTGCCGGCCCAGCGCGCCTCAACGCCGGCCGGCAGCGGCTGGTCCGCCAGCCACGCGTCCAGCGCGTCGACGACGGCACTCATGTCCTGGTTGTCGCCGCTCGACAGCTGCAGCCAGATCGCCGTCGACGTGAAGTCCGGCGTCACCATGTGCCAGAGATCCTGCGGCCGGTGCGAGGACTGGTACTGCAGCAGGGTCTGCGCGACCGCCGGCACGGTGTCCGGCACGCGGTACCCGGCCGCATCACCGCCGCGCAGCTCGCGGTTCACGACCTTGACGACGTCGGGCAGCGCGTTCGTCTTGCCGACCTTACCCGAGCGCTCTAGCACCCGCTGCATCTCTTCGACCAGCGCGAGCGCGTCCGGTCGCTGGAAGTACTTCGCGGCCGACTGCGCGTTCTCGGCGAGCGTCAGCAGGCGTTCGAGCGCGTCCATCGTCGCGGGGCCCCCGGCGTCGAACAGGGCGTCGTCGACGGCGGCGATCAGTTCGCCGTAGTAGCGGCCCGCGTCGCCCGCGTCGGCGGCGACCCGTTCGCCCAGCGGGCCCGCGACCGCCGGGTCGACGCCGTCCAGAAGCTGCTGCGCCGCCGTGCGGAACTCGCGCAGGCCGGCCGCCCCGTCGTGGCTGAGCACGACGAAGGCATCGTAGGTGCCGGCGAAGTGCTCGTTCAGCACCGCGTCGGCGACCCGGATCGGATGGCTGGCCTTGAACCAGCGCACCGGGTTGTCATTGATCTGGATGCGCAGCACGCCGGCGACGCTGACGCCGATCAGCAGCACCGCGATGCCGGTGACGAGCTTGCCGCGGCGCTGCGCGAACGCGCCCGCGCGGCGCAGCAGCCGGGCCAGCGGCGTGTCGGTGTGCGGCGTCTTCGCGCGGGTCGCGAGCTTGTCGATCGCGGCGGGACGCATGCGCACCACGTAGGCCGGGATGAGCACGATCGTCAGCAGGAACGCGAGCAGGATGCCGAATGCAACGAAGGCACCGAATACCTGCACCGGCGGAATCGGCGTCAGCAGCAGCGACAGGAAGCCGACCGCCGAGGTAAGCGACGTGAACAGCATCGGCCGGAACAGGTGCTCGACGACCTCGGCGATAACGGCTTTCGCGTCCTTGCCCGGCCGGAACGAGTCCGCGAACCCGGACATGATGTGCACCGAGTCGACGACTGCGATCGGCATCAGGAAGATCGGGATCATCGAGCTCATGATGTGCACGGTGAAGCCGAGGCCGATCAGCAGGCCCATCGTCGTGATGACCGTGGCCATCGCGACCAGCATCGGTGCGACGACCAGCGGCGCGCTGCGGAAGAAGTACAGCATGAGCAGGAAGATCATCAGGCCGGCGAGCGGCGCGGAGATGCCCATCTGCACGAACATGTCGTGGCCGAACGTGTCTTCAGCGACCGGCAGGCCCGTGATGTGCCAGGCGTCGTCGGAATCGAGCTGCGCGGCGAGCGCGCGGATGCGCTGCGACAGCGGGTAGCTCAGGTCCTTGCTCTCGATCGGCACGTAGATCGCGGCCGCCTTGCCGTCCCCCGAAACCAGCGTGTCCTCGAGCAGCGGCAGGCGCTCCACGGCCGCGCGGATCGCGAGCGCCTGGCTCGCCGTTGCCGGCGCCTCGCGCATCATCCATTCGAAGCGGATCGTGCCAGGCCCCGCCTGCGTGATGTTGTCCGCCTGCGCGAGCGACATCAGGTCCGGAGCAACCACCCCGTCGAGCTTGAGGATTTCGCCGCTGAGTTTGTGCAGTGCCGCGAGCGAGCGCGGATTGTAAATGCCCTGCGGGTGCTGCTCGTTGACCATGCCGACGACGATCGCGTCGTAGAGCGCGAAGCGTTGCTCGACGAGATCGTGGAACACGCGGTCGGCCTGGTCGGCGGGCAGCATGTTCTCCGGATCGGTGTCGATGCGGATGCGCGGCAGCATCGCCGCCGCGACGAGGACCAGTAGCGCGACGACCAGGTAGACGGCGCGCGGCCGGTTGGTCGAGACGTCGATCAGGCGGTGCTTCATCAGGCGGATTCCTTGAGCCGCAGCGCGCCGACCATCTTCAGAACGGCCTTTTCGTAGTAGGGCTCGGTCTTGGCCCGGCGCACCTTGTGCAGGAAGTATTTTTCGTAGGCGATCTTCGCGAGGTGTACCCACTTGCCGCGCGAGGCCCAGTTCGTGTTGCGCGGCGGGATCTGCGGCAGCGCGATGAACGCGACGCCGCTGTCGCCGAAGTCCGCGAGGCAGACGGCATTCCAGGTCGCGCGCTCGGCCGGCTCGCGGCCCTCGAGCAGGCGAGCGATGTTGTGCGTCGTCGCCGTGACCATGGACTCGATCATGTAGCCGGTCTTCGGCGCGCCGGTCGGCACCGGCGTGGCGGCCACCGGCGGAATGGCGACGCAGACGCCCACCGCGAAGACGTTGCGGAAAGTCGGGTTACGCTGGAATTCGTCGATCAGTACGAAGCCGCGCGGGTTGGTCAGCCCGTCGATGCCGAATACCGCGTCCACGCCCCTGAAGGCCGGCAGGATCATCGAGTGCGCGAACGACAGCTCGTGTTGCTTCTTCTCCTCGCCGTCCTCGTCGTACTCCGTGAAGCGCATCCGGCCGTCCCCGACCTGCGTGATCTTCGCGTTGCAGGTCCAATGGATGTGCCGGTCGCGCAGCTCGGATTCCATCAGGCTCTTCGTGTCACCGACGCCGTCGAGGCCGAGATGCCCGATGTAGGGTTCCGGCGTGACGAAGTGCATCGCGACCCGGTCGCGCAGCTTGCGCTTCCTGAGCTCGGTGTCGAGGATGAACGCGTACTCGTACGCCGGGCCGAAGCAGGATGCGCCGCCGGCCGCGCCGATGACGACGGGGCCGGGCTTGGCGGCGAGCTTCTCGAAGTCCTCGTGCGAGGCCGCGGCATGACCGGTCTTGCAGATCGACTGCGTGTGCCCGGCGTCCGGGCCGAGGCCCGCAACTTCGTCGAAGGCGAGCTTCGGGCCTGTCGCAACGACCAGGTAGTCGTAGGCGAGGTCGCTGCCGTCGCCGAGTTCGAGGCGGTTCTCCGCCGGGTGCACCCGCCGCACGCCGGCGCTCGAGAAGCCGATGCCGTGCTTCTCCATCAGCGCGGGCAGCTCGATCGTGACCTGTGCCGGCTTGCGCCAGCCGACCGCGACCCACGGGTTCGACGGCGTGAATTCGAAGCGCCCGGAGTCGCCGACGAGGACGATCTCGTGTTCGCGCCCGAGCGCCTTGCGCAGTTCGTATACCTGGGAGATGCCGCCGATCCCCCCGCCCATTACCGCTACCCTGGCCATGTCGCCGCTCCTCGCCGTGAACCTGCACGGCAATATATTATCTAAAGCTAAATTAGACAAGATTAATTTATATCTTTCTAAATTAGCATGCGCTATATTGCGTGAATCGCCATAGGGACTTGCCGCAAGGGGACGCGGCGGGAGGAGCCGGACGTGCCGGATTCAGCCGGGAAAACGACGTTGAAACAAGCACCTGCGACGGTCTCGGCCGAGGACATGCAGGCCCATGCCGCCGATGCGGCCGGGCTCATGAAGGCGCTCGGCAACGAGAGCCGGCTCATGATCCTGTGCCTGCTCGCCGAGGGCGAGCGCTCGGTCGGCGAGCTGAACGAACTCGTACCGCTCAGCCAGTCGGCGCTGTCGCAGCAGCTCGCGCGGCTGCGCGAGCAGGGCCTGGTCGACACCCGCCGCGAGGCGCAGACGATCTTCTATTCGCTCGTGGACGGCCCGGCGATGCGGGTCATCGACGTGCTGCACGACATCTACTGCGGGCCGGCCGGACCGGCATAAGGAGTTGCCCTGATGGACGAGAATTTCGGATTCGGCAAAGTGGTCGAAGACGGTTTCGACGAAGCCGTCGAACGGGTCACCGGCGCGCTGGCGACGGAGGGCTTCGGCGTCTTGTCCGACATCGACGTCAGCGCGAAGATGAAGGAGAAGCTCGATCGCGACATGCCGCGCTACCGGATCCTCGGCGCCTGCAACCCGCCGCTCGCCTGGGACGCCGTGCACGCGGTCCCGGAGATCGGGCTGCTGCTGCCGTGCAACGTGCTCGTGCGCGAGGACGAGGCCGGGCGGGTGCACGTGAGTTTCATGGACCCCGAAAGCGTCATGGCGCTCGTGGACCATCCCGGCGTGGCTGAGCTGGCCGCCGACGTGCGCGCCCGGCTCCGGCGTGTTTACGATCAACTCTGAGAGGGCAAGACGATGGGCGAACTCGACGACATGCTCGAAGACCTGAAACGCCGCCGCGACGAACTGCGCGTGCAGATGCACCTGGCGTCGAAGGAACTCAAGGAAGAGTGGGACGAGCTCGAGGACAAGATGGAGCACTTTGCGGCGAAGGCGCACCTGAAGCAGACGCGCGAGGGCGTCGGCAACGCGCTCGGCGAGCTGGGGCGCGAGATCGGCGCGGGCTACAAGCGCCTGCGCGACGCGCTGCGCGACTAGCCCGCGGGTAGCACCCGGTCCATCGCCCGCCGCAGCCGGTCGAGTCCGTCGGCGAGCTGATCGACGCTGACGATGAACGGCGGCGCGAGCATGACGTGCGGCACGTTGCGGCCGTCGACGACGATGCTGCCCGGGTAGCAGACCAGCCCTTCCGCGAGCGCCGCAAGCCGTAGTTCGTCGGCGAGCGCCCGTGCATCGGCAAAGCCCGCCTTGCTCGCCCGGTCGGCGACCAGCTCTATGCCGGCGAACAGCCCGCGGCGCCGGATCTCGCCGACCCGCGGGTGCGCGCCGAAGCGCTCCTCCAGCTGTTTGCCGAACTCCGACCCCAGTTCGCGCACCCGGTCGAGCAGGCCGTCGCGCGCGATCGTCTCGAGCACGGCCCGGCCGGCCGCGCAGGCGACCGGGTGGCCCACGTAAGTGTGGCCATGGGCGAACCCGGCTTCGGCCAGCGTCCGCCACAGCGAGCCGCGCGCAAGCGTCGCCGCGAGCGGCGCGTAGCCCCCGCCGATGCCTTTCGCGAGCGTGACGATATCGGGCACGATTCCGGCCGCCGCGTGCGCGAAAAAGTCGCCGGTGCGGCCGCTGCCGCACATGATCTCGTCGGCGATCAGCAGGATCTCGTGGCGATCGCAGATCGCGCGCACGGCCTCGAGATAGCCCGGCGCCGCCGGCACGACCCCGAGCGACGAGCCGACGACCGGCTCGCAGATGAACGCGGCGACGCGCTCCTCGCCGCAGTCGCGGATCGCCCTGTCGAGATAGGCAGCCGCGCGCCTGCCGTATTCCTCGTCCGACTCGCCGGCCGCCTGCTCGCGGTAGGGATAGCAGGGGGGAATGCGTGGCCAGTCGAGGAGCGGCGCCGCCGACGCGCGCCGCCGCCCGGCATTGCCGCTGACCGACAGCGCGCCGAAGGTGTTGCCGTGGTAGCTGTGTTCGCGGCTGATGATCACCTTCTTGTCGGGTTGCCCGCGCGCCGCCCAGTACTGCCAGGCCAGCTTGAGCGCGGTCTCGTTCGCCTCGGAGCCGCCGGACGAGAAATACACGTGCGCGCCAGGCTCCGCGAAGTGCCCCGCGATCTGCGCGGCGAGCGCCTCCTGGGGCGCGTTCGTGAAGAACGCCGTGTGCGCGAACTCGAGCTCGGCGAGCTGGGCGCCGACGGCGGCAACGACCCCGGGATGCGCGTGGCCGAGGCAGGACACCGCCGCGCCGCCGCTCAGGTCGAGGTACTCGCGGCCGTCGGCGTCGGTGATCACGGCGCCGCGCGCGCTGACGGCGAGCGGGTAGTCGTGGGCCGGTGACCGGTAGAACACCGCGCCGGTATTGCCCGGCCCCGTCGTCGCCTGCGTCATCGTCGGCTCCCCGTTGCCGCCCGGCGCCATTACGCACTGTCCCGGTGCAGCCGTCAAAGGCCGCTCCCGCCCGCCTCGGCAAGCGCCGGCGCAGCTGCTATGTTGGCGGCATGAGCGAGCTGATGTCCGGCTACCCGGCCGACCGTTATTACGACGAGCTGATCGCCGCCGACGGCAGCGCCCGGCCGCACGCCGAGCGGCTGGTCGAGTACTTCGGCAGCCTGCCTCCCGACGAGCTCGTCGCTCGCCAGCGCGCCGCGAACGCGACGATCCTCGACATGGGCATCAGCTTCACGATCTACTCCGAGGGCGACAACATCGACCGGGCCTGGCCGCTCGACATCATCCCGCGCGCGATGCCGGGCAGCGAGTGGGACCGCATCGAGCGCGGGCTGGTGCAGCGCGTGACCGCGCTGAACCGTTTCATCGACGACCTGTACAACGAGCGAAAGATCATCGCGGACGGCGTCGTGCCTGCGGAGATCATCGACAGCTCGCGCAACTACCTCGCGGCCTGCCGCGGCGCGAAGCCGCGGCACGGCGTCTGGGCGCACGTCTGCGGCACCGACCTCGTGCGCGACGGCGACGGCACGCTCTACGTGCTGGAGGACAACCTGCGCGTGCCCTCGGGCGTGTCCTACATGCTCGAGAACCGCAACGTGATCAAGCGCGTGTTCCCGTCGCTGTTCGGCACGCACCGGATCCGCCCGGTCAACGAGTACCCGAGCCAGCTCGCGGCGATGCTGCGCTCGCTGGCGCCGCCCGGCCACGACAGCGAGCCCGAAATCGTCGTCTGGACGCCGGGCATCTACAACTCCGCCTACTTCGAGCACAGCTACCTCGCGCGCACGATGGGCGCGGAGCTGATCGAGGGCGGCGACCTGCTGGTCGACGACGACGTCGTCTACATGCGCACGATCGACGGCCTGAAACGCGTCGACACGATCTACCGGCGCATCGACGACACGTTCATCGACCCCGAGGCGTTTCGGCCGGACTCGATGCTCGGCGTGCCCGGCATCATGCGCGCCTGGCGCGCCGGCAACGTCGCGCTGGCGAACGCGCCGGGCTCGGGCGTCGCCGACGACAAGGTCGTGTACTCCTACGTCCCCGAGATCATCCGCTACTACCTGGGCGAGGACGCGATCATCCCGAACGTGCCGACCTGGCGCTGCTCGGACCCGCAGCAGCTCGCGCACGTACTCGCCAACATCGAGCAGCTCGTGGTCAAGCCGGCCAACGAGTCCGGCGGCTACGGCATGCTGGTCGGGCCGCACGCGGCGCGCGCCGAGCACGAGCAGTTCCGCCGCCTGCTGAAGGCCGACCCGCGCAACTACATCGCGCAGCCCACGCTGTCGCTGTCGACCGCGCCGACGCTCTGCGGCCAGGCACTCGAGCCGCGCCACCTCGACCTGCGCCCGTTCATCCTGCAGGGCGCGACGACCTCGGTGACCGCGGGCGGGCTTACGCGCGTCGCGATGCGCAAGGGCTCGCTGGTCGTCAACTCGTCGCAGGGCGGCGGCAGCAAGGACACCTGGATCGTGGAGGACGGGGCATGATGCTGTCGCGCGCCGCGGAGCGGGTGTACTGGACCGGCCGCTACCTCGAGCGGGCCGAGGGCACCGCGCGCATCGCGCAGCAATACTCGCAGCTGTTTTTGGACCTGCCGCCGGACGTCGGTGCCGAGTGGTACGACCTGGTCACGATCTTCGGCGCGATGCAGGCCTTCGCGGACAGCGGGCGCGGTCGCACCGAGAACGACATCCTGCAGTTCCTGCTGGCCGAGGAGGCCGGCCCCAGTTCGCTCATGTACTCGCTGCGCGCGCTGCGCGAGAACGTGCGCAACTCGCGCGACCTGCTGCCGCACGAAAGCTGGGAGAACGTGAACGAGCTGTACCACGTGTCCCGCGAACAGCTGGCGCTGGCGGCCGCCGGCGAGAACCGTTTCGAGATCCTGTCGGACTGCATCGGCCGCTGCCAGCAGGTGTACGGCATCCTCGCCGCGACGATGAGTCACCACAGCCCCTACCGCTTCCTCGTGCTCGGCCAGAACATCGAGCGCGCCGACATGACCAGCCGCATCATCGACGTCGCCGCCGCCTACCTGCGCGAGGACGAACGCCAGGTGCTGCGCTACGAGTCGACGCTGTGGAGCAACGTGCTGCGCTCGGTCAGCGGTTTCCAGATGTACCGGCAGTACTGCCAGCCGCAGGTCAACGGGGTCGGCGTCGTGCGCTTCCTGCTCGGCGACAGCGCGTTCCCGCGCGCCGTGCAGTGCTGCCTCGACGCGGCGCGTGACAGCGCTGCCGCGCTGCCCGCGGGCGAGGACGTGATCGCGGCGCTCGCGGCCGCGAACGAGCTGGTCACGGGCCTCGACGTCGAGGCGATGACGGCCGCCGAGGCCAGCGCCCTGATGGACCGGCTGCAGGCGGCGCTCGGCCGGGCGCACGAGGCCGTCGTGGCGCGCTGGTTCCTGCCCGGGGACGCCGCGTGAGGCGATTCGCCTGCCGCTGCGGGCACGCGGTCTACTTCGAGAACCTGCGCTGCCTCGCCTGCCGGCGCAGCCTGGCCTTCGACCCGGCCACGCTCGACCTCGTCGCCGAGGAGTCGCCCGGCGCCGGCCTGCCGTTCTGCGCCAACCGCGACGGGCCCAGCCGCTGCAACTGGCTGAGCGCGGAAGGCGAGGCGCACTGCCTGTCCTGCCGCACGAGCCGCGTCATCCCGGCGCTCGACAAGCCAAAAAACCGCGAGCGCTGGCTGAAGCTCGAAACCGCGAAGCGGCGCCTGCTGTACGAACTCCTGCGGCTCGGCCTGCCGGTGGACCCGGGGCGGCTGGGCTTCGTGTTCAAGGAAGATCGCCGGACGAACCCGGACGTGCGCGAAACGCACGTCGCCACCGGCCACCTGGACGGCACGATCACGATCAACGCGGCCGAGGCCGACGACGTGTTCCGCGAAACCCAGCGCGTGCAGTTCCGCGAGCCCGTGCGCACCGTGCTCGGGCACTTCCGCCACGAGTCGGGACACTACTACTTCGCGGAGCTCGTCGACGACGACAGTATCGGCGAGGTCAGGCGCCTGTTCGGCGACGAGCGCGCGGACTACGCCGCGGCGCTTGCACATTATTACCGGCACGGGCCGCCGGCGGACTGGGCGACGCGCTTCGTCAGCGGCTACGCGTCCGCGCACCCGGCCGAGGACTGGGCGGAGTGCTGGTCGCACTACCTGCAGATCCGCGCCGCGCTCGAGGCGGCCGAGGAGCACCGCCTGCGCCTGCCCGAGCCGGCGCGCGGCTGGCACATGCGCTTCACGCAGCTGGTGCTGGTGCTGAACGAGCTGATGCGGAGCTTAGGCCAGGCGGACGCCTACCCGTTCGTGCTGACCGGCCCGGTGATCGAGAAGCTGGAATGCGTCCACCGGCTCGTGGAGGCGCAGGCCGAGCGCTGAAACCTCAGCGGTCGACCAGCCGGACCCTCGCCTCCGGCAGCTTGAGCGGCGGCAGGGTTTCGAAGGCCTTGCGCAGGTTCTCTGCCCAGGCGTCGCGGATCGCGCGCAGGTAGGGGTCGTTCTCCTCGAAGACCTGGTGCACCGGCGGACGCCGGCCGTCGGCGTAGCAGATCAGCAGCTCGACCGGCGGGCCGACGCTCGCGTTCGAGCGCATCGTCGAGTCCATCGACACGAGGCCGCAGCGCGCGACCGTCTCGAGGTCCGTGTCGGAACGCACGATGCGGTCGAGGATCGGCTTGCCGTACTTCTGCTCGCCGATCTGCAAAAACGGCGCCAGCGCGGTCGGCGACACGTAATTGCCCTGCGGGTAAATGTGGAACAGCGCGTGCTTCGCGTCGCCGATTTGCCCGCCGAAGATGAAGTCGGCCGCGGGCGAGAATTCCTCGGCCGCTTTCGATTTCGACTTGGCGTATTTCTCCTGCACCTCGCGGCTCAGCGCGCCGACGTAGTCCGCGGCCTCGCGCAGCGTCTCGACCGAGACCAGGCTGGTCGCCGCGGACTTGCGGATGTCCTGGCGCAGCCTCGCGACGACGGCCTGCGTCGTCGCGAGGTTGCCGGCGCTGAGCAGCGCGAAGTAGCGGCCGTCCAGCTCGAGGAACGGGTGCATCTTCGAATACACGCCGAGCTGATCGATGCCCGCGTTGGTGCGCGAGTCCGACACGAACACGAGCCCGTCGTCGACGATGGCGGCAAGGCAATAGGTCATGCGCGCAGCTTAAACGCCCGCGCGGCCGCTGTGAATCGCCGGCAGTGCTTTCGCGGAGCGCCGCCCGCGGTACACTGTGCCGGCCACCCGCCCCGGAGTCCCGCCGTGCCCCTGCGCCTGCTGCCGTTCGTATTGTTGACCCTGCTGGCCGGTTGCCGCGAGGTCGAGGGTCGTTTCGCGCCGGCCTGCACGGCCTACGCCGGCGACATCGTGACGCTCGCCGACGGCCGCTTCGAGTGGGAGCGCTTCACCGACGAGCGCCGGCTCGACGCGAGCGGCCGGGTCGTCGACCCGTTCCCGGGTTATCCGCGGCAGGGCAGCTACCGCGTCGATGGCGCGCGCGTCGAGTTCGTCGACGACGATGGCGAACGCCTCGAGGACCGGTTCCTGGTCACCCGCGACGATGCGCTGTACCTCGTCGACGCGGCGACCCGGACGACGCTCGAGGCCGGCGGCCCGCTGCCGCCCTGCCCGCTGAAGCACGGCGCCGCGACGGAATAGGCCGGGCGCCCGCCGGGTTTTCTGCGCGGATTGCGAACTGGCGCACGTTTTTTTCTCGCCTGTCGCCAAACGGTGACGCTTTTTCGCTTGCCGTGGCCGGGCCCGGTCTGCTTATCTTTGATGTTCGTTTCCGAACACTCGCCGGGTGCGGCATGAAGCCCTGGATTTCCCGATTTTCCGGCCTCTTCGCGGCCTTCGCGCTCGGCTCCGCGCTGGCGGCCGACGGCGTGCATATCCGCTACAGCGAGCCGCTCTCCGGCCTGCACATCGAGCGCATTGCCGCCGGCATAAACGATGTGTCCGCGACCGAGCGGCTCGGTTTCGACGCGTTCGGCCGACGCTTCGCGCTCGAACTCGCGGACAACCGCCGGTTGCTCGACAGCCTCGGCCGCCACGCGCTCGCGCCCGGGGTCGGCGTTTACCGCGGCCGGCTCGAAGGCGCGCCCGGCTCGTGGCTGCGCGTCGTCGTCGTTGACGGCGAACCGGCCGGACTGCTGTTCGACGGCCGCGAGTACTTCGCGATCGAGCGCCCGCCCGGCGCCGGTGCGCCGGTCATCTTCCGGCTCGCCGACCTGCAGCTCGATCCGGCCGTGCTCGGCTGCGCGAGCGCGGCGACGACGGGCGGCGGCATGCTCGACGCACTGCAGTCGGGGCTCGCGAAGTCATCGGCGCTGGCCCCCGGCGCCACCCAGGAGATCGACCTCGCGATCCTTGGCGATGCCGATTTCGGCGACGACCACGTCGACGCCGCGGCCGCGCTGGTCACGCGCATGAACGTTGTAGACGGCATCTTCTCCGAGCAGCTCGGCGTGCAGCTGAACCTGAACCTGGTGCAGGTCTTCGACGCGACCAACGAGCCATTCAGTGACACGACGAGTGCGGGCGACCTGCTCGACGAGCTGACCGCCTACCGCGGCGCGACGCCGGCGCAGCAGGACAACGGGCTCTCTCACCTGTTCACGGGCCGCGAACTCGACGGCAGCACGATCGGCATCGCCTACACCGGCGCGCTCTGCAGCCGCAACTTCGGTACCGGGCTGACGCAGGGCACGTCGGGCGTCACGACCGACAGCCTGGTCGCCGCGCACGAGCTCGGCCACAACTTCGGCTCGCCGCACGACGGCGAGTCCGGCTCTGCCTGCGAAGCCACCGCCCAGAATTTCCTGATGGCGCCGCGCCTGAACGGCAGCGACACCTTCTCGGCCTGCAGCATCGAGCAGATGCAGGACGCCATCGCGCGCGCGTCCTGCATTACCGCGCTGCCGACGACCGACGTCGCCGCAGGCCCGGGCGCCGTGCCGGGCAACGCGCTGCTCGGCGACGCCGCGACGGTCGAGTTCGACGTCGACGGCATCGGCACCGAGACCGCGAACGACGTGAGCGTTACGATCAGCGTGCCCGTGCAGCTCGGCCTGCAGTCGGCGAGTGCGACGGCGGGCAGCTGCACGACCGGCGCCGGCAGCGTCGACTGTGCGCTCGGCTCGATCGCTTCCGGCAGCGGCGCGACGGTTTCCGTCGTGGTCGGCGCCGACGCGGTCGGCAGCTTCGAGTTCGCGGCGACGGCCACGGCCGCAGGCGACACGAACGCGGCCAACGACGGCGCGGTGCAGACGCTCACCGTCGATCCGGCCGTCGACCTGTCGGTCGCCGCGCCGGACCTCGCGCAGCTCGGCGTCGACCAGGCCGCGACGCTGCGCCCGACGGTCTCAAACCTCGCGACGATCGCGGCCAGCGACCTGGTCCTGACCGTCGTGCCCGGCGCCGGCCTGCGCATCGACGGTGCAACCCTGCCGGGCGGCGCCTGCACGAGCGATGCCGGCAGCGCGACCTGCGACCTCGCGAGTCTCGCCGCCGGGGCCAGCGCGACGCTGGAGGTCGGCGTTACCGGCGTGGCGGTCGGCGCGCGCAGCTACACGGTCGAAGTCAGCGCCACCGAACCCGACCGCGACGCGGCCAACAACGCCGCGACCGGCCAGGTGACGGTCACCGACACCGCCGGCGGCGGTTCGGGCGGTGGCGGCGCGGGCTCGAGCGGCGGCGGCCACGCTTCCTGGCTGCTGTTGCCGCTGCTTGCGGCGCTGGCGCGCCGCCGCCGCGCGACCGCCTTGCACTAGCTCTTTCCCCGGGGCCGGCGCGCTGCCGCGCCGCACGCCCCTGGGGGAAATCCCCCAGCGTCACTGGGTAGACTGCCTCATGGGCGCGCGTTCGCCCGCGCCCTATCGTTGGCGTTTTCCAGACTGACGTACAAGCGCCTGTCTCGACGGAGCCGCCGCGGCAGCGGCGGGCGGTCCGGCGGGCGCGAGGGGAACCGCCATGACATCCATGCTCCGGGCACACCGCCTCCTGCCAGCCGGCCTCGCGCCGCTCGTCGCCGCCGTCCTGCTGTTCGCAGACACTACCCCGGCGGCGGCGCAGTCCGTGACGCCGCCGATCGCCTGCGACGAGACGACCGGCATGGCCGGCGCCTACGCCTGCGACTCGGTCGACCTGATCGCGATCGTGCCGAGCTTCGAGCTGTCGCAGGAACTCTGCGAACTGCTGAACCCGCTCGAGAACCCGCTGAACCCGACACTGGGCGGCGACCAGCCGCCGGTGCCGATGACCGGCTCCGACATGTGGGGTTGGGCGCACACCGACGAGGACGGCAACCTGCGCGAGTTTGCGCTGCAGGGCCTCAGCGACGCGGTCGCGTTCATCGAGGTGACCGATCCCTACAACCCGGTGTTCCTCGGCTGCATGACGGCGCCGACGCAGAACTTCCTGTGGCGCGACCTGAAGGTCTATAACAACCACGTCTACGTCGTCGGTGACTTCAGCCCGGAGCTCGCGCTGATCCCGCACGACCACGACTCCGGCACCGAGCACGCCGACGACTTCGTGCACGGCCTGCAGATCATGAACCTCGAGCGCCTGCTGACGGCCGACCCGTCGACGCCGCAGAAATTCGTCGAGGACGAGATCTACTCCGGCTTCGACGAGGCGCACAACATCGTCATCGACGAGGACACCGGTTTCGCCACGGCGGTCGCGAGCGACACCTGCGGCGCCGAGTTCCACATGCTCGACCTGAGCGTCGACCCACTGTTCCCGGATTTCCTCGGCTGCTTCAACAGCGGCCTGCCGGGCGCGGTGCACGACGCGCAGTGCACGGTCTACCGCGGCCCGGACCTCGAACACGTCGGCAAAGAGATCTGCCTCGCGTTCATGGAAGACCAGTTCTCGATCTTCGACATGAGCGACACGGCGAACCCGGTGCTGCTGGCCGGCAACATGGTCTACCCGGGCCAGGGCTACGTGCACCAGGGCTGGTTCACCGAGGACTTCCGCTACGTCGGCTCGAACGACGAACTGGACGAGCTGAACGCGACGCTCGCCGGGGCGCCGCACAACACCCGCACCTACATGTGGGACGTGCAGGACCTCGACAATCCGTCGTTCATCGGCACCTACGAAGGGCCGACCGGCTCGATCGATCACAACATGTACTTCAAGGGCAAGTACCTGCACCAGGCGAACTACGTCGCCGGCTACCGCGTGCTGGACGCCTCCGACATCGCGAACGGCGTGCTGACGCAGGTCGCGTTCTTCGACACGCACCCGCCCGACGTCGACGCGGCGGTGTTCGGCGGCGTCTGGAGCGGCTACTTCCATTTCGCGAGCGGCGCGGTCGCGCTGAGCCAGCTCGACCACGGCGAGCTGTTCATCCTGCAGCCGAACCTGCCGGAGGACCCGGACGAGCCGGTGAACGTGACGCCGGAGAGCGGCCGGGTGCACGGCTCGGGCTTCCTCGACGGACTGCCGGTCGACGACGGCGATCCCGACTTCAACAAGATCAACTTCAGCTTCGACGCGCGCGTGAAGCACGGCGAACTCGACGGCAAGCTCAAGCTGAAGGACAAGGAGGTCGGCGTGACGATCGACGCCGAGGCGATCGTCAGCCTGGCGCCGGGCGGCGACTGCAACGGCGGCGCGACCTCGGCCGAGGGCGGCTTCGAGTTCCGCGCGACCGGGCGCTTCAACGGCCTCGACGGCGCCGCGTTCTACGTCTGCGGCGAGGACAACGGCAAGCACGGCAAGGGCAGGGGCGCACAGCCGCCGGACCGCTTCTATCTCGAGTGCACGAGCGGCTGCGTCTACGACACGGCGTCGCGCTCGAGCGGCGACGGCATCGCCGGCGGCAACATCCACCTGCAGGAGCCGATCGTCGTCGCCGACGGTCCGGCGAACAGCGCTGCGGGCGAGGGCGGTGTCGGCGGCCTCGACCAGGCCGTCGTCTCGCTCGATCCACTGCTTGCCGACGGCGCGACGGCCGGCCAACTGCTGGCGTTGACGGCCACGGTCGCGACGCCGGACGGCAACGCGCTGGCCGGGCTGGCGCTGACGCTGCACAGCAAGCACGCGAACGGCGCGACCGGCAGCGCGGCCGGCGTCACCGATGCGCTCGGCATCGCGGTCTTCACGGTGATCCCGGCGGCCGGCGACACGGCCTACTGGGTCAGCTACGGGGAGACCGAGTCGAACCGCGTGGAACTGACCGGCGGACTGTGAGGGCAGGCCGATGACGATGCAGCAACAGGCTTCACCGCGCGCTGCGCAGGCGGCGCTGCGGGTCGCGCAGGCGACGCTGCTCGCCCTCGCCGGCGCGGCGATCCAGGGCTGCGCCGGCAGCGAGCCGCTGGGTGGCGGCAAGGTCGACAGGCCCGTCATGCGGCCCGTCGTTGAGGCCGCCGTGCTGCTGCGCGAGTCGACCACGGACGGGACGCGCGGGCGCACCTATGGGCTGGTCAGTTTCGAGGACGGCCCCTACGGCCTCGTCATCACGCCGAAGCTGCACGATATGGAGCCGGGTCCGCACGCGGCGCACGTGCACGAGAACGCAAGCTGCGATCCGGACGAGGCCGGCGTACCCGCCGGCGCGGCGGGCGGCCACTACGACCCGCACGGCTCGGGCGCGCACACGGGGCCGTACGGCGAAGGCCATCTCGGCGACCTGCCGAACCTGATCGTGGAGCCGAACGGCATGGCGACGCTGCCGGTCGTCGCGCCGCGGGTTACGGTCGCGGACCTGAAGGGCCGCAGCCTGATGATCCACGCCGGCGCCGATCGCTACGATGCCTACGGCGAACACGAGCACGGCAAGGGCGGCATGCGCATGTTCTGCGGAATCATTCGCTGAGATCCGGGTCCCGGCCCTGCACGGCCGGGAGCAGCCGCGGGCACCGGCGCGCGATCCCGGCGGGCATCGTTCATCATCGGGCGGTCCCCTCCGCAGGACTGCGGGCGACGGCCGTGATCCGCCCACCGACAGCGATTGCCACCCGGGTGCCGCCGTGCCGCGCCCGTCGCCGCGACTTTCGCCGCGCCTGTCGCAGCATGGACCGCAGCACGGATCGCAGCACCAATCGTCGATGTCCGCCGAGCTACTAGCGGGGCTCTCCGATCCCGCCGCGTACCCGCACGCGGTGCGCGACGTCGAGCTGATCGAAACCCACATCTCCTGGGTGTTCCTGACCGGCGACTGGGTCTACAAGATCAACAAGCCCGTCGATCTCGGCTTTCTCGATTTCAGCACGCTCGAGAAACGCCACGCCGTCTGCGAGAACGAGCTGCGCCTGAACCGCCACTGGGCGCCATCACTGTACGTCGACGTCGTGCCGGTCGTGAATGACGGCGGCCGGCTGCGCGTCGCGGCCGACGGCACGCCGGTCGAGTACGCCCTGCGCATGCGGCAGTTCGAGCAGGCCATGCGTCTCGACCACCAGTTCGAGACCGGTGCGCTCGGCGATGACGACATGCTCGAGCTGGCTGCGCATATCGCGGAGCGGCACCTCGCGGCGCGACGGGCCGGCCCGGCCGAGCGGGCGTACCGCGAGGCCCGCGAGCTGATCATCGAGAACTACGACGCGCTCGAGGGCGCGGTGCCGCCGGCTTTCCTCGCCGCGCAGCGCAACTGGATGGACGCTAAGCTCGCCGCGCACGAGCCATTGATGCGGCAACGCTGCGCGGACGGCTACGTCCGCGACTGCCACGGCGACCTGCACCTCGGCAACATCGTGCGGCTCGCCGACGGCATCCGCGCCTACGACTGCATCGCGTTCAACCGCAAGCTGCGCGAGATCGACGTCGTCGCCGACTACGCGTTCCTGGCGATGGACCTGCGGGCACGCGGCGCGGCCCGGCTCGGCGCCGTGTTCGTCAACCGCTACCTCGAAGTGACCGGCGACTACGCGGGCGCCTGCCTGCTGCCGCTCTACGAGGTGTACCGCAGCCTCGTGCGCGCGAAGATCCACGCGATCCGCCAGCGCGAGCGACGCGTGTCCGCGAAGGACTCCGATCAGCGCGAGATCCGTCACTACTGCGCGCTCGCGCGGCTGGTCGCGCGGCGCCGGCAGCCGCTGCTGGTCGCGATGTCCGGTTATTCCGGCTCGGGCAAGACCTGGCTGTCGAGCCGGCTGATCCCTGAACTCGGCGCGATCCGGATGCGTTCGGACCTCGAGCGCAAGCGCCGCGCCGGGCTGGGGCCCACGGAAGACAGCCATTCCGGCGTCGGCATCGGGCTCTACGACGCGGCGACGACGGACGCCCTCTACGACGACCTGCTCGAGGCCGCTCGCCGCCTGCTGTGCGCAGGACTCGACGTCATCGTCGACGCCGCGTTCCTGCGAGCAGGCCAGCGGGCCAGGGCGCGGCAGGCGGCCGCCGACGCCGGCGCCGCGTTGGTGCTGGTGCGCGCGACTGCGGACGAAGCGGTGCTGCGTCGCCGCCTGCGGCAACGCGGCGCAGGCGGAGCCGACGTCTCGGAAGCAGACACGGCGGTGCTGAACTACCAGCTCGAGACGGCAGACGCGCCCGGCACCGAGGACAGGGCCGCGAAGATCGACGCCGACAGGGAGGGACAGGGCGATCCGGGCGAGGTTGCCTGGGCGGGGCGTCGCACCGGCCGGAGCTCTGCCTGACGCCTGCCGGCGCAGCGACCTGGGGCTGGCCGGGCGGCCCAGCTGGTTCGACGGCGACCGCGTGGCCCCCGGGCGGCGAGCGCAGCGCTCGCCCCGCGCTTGCGCCCGGCCGGCGGTGCGCTCACGTCGACGCGGGCATGAGTCGAGCGCCGGACCGTTACTGCACAGGTGCGAGTGAAGCGCCGCCGCAACAGCTAAACTCGACCGACAAGGACAATAAAAAGGAGACACCATGATTCGAGCAGTCGCCATTGTCATACTGGTCGGCCTCGGCCAGGCGGGATTCGCGCAGGGCCGCGCAGCGCTGACCGACCATCCCCTGGTCTCGCCCTACGAAGGGTCCGAAATCCGTCGCAAGTCGGTCCAGGAGTTCGACGAGTACCTCGCGTTCACGGGCATGAACGAGGACCAGAGCGAACCCACGGGCCTCGAACTCGAGGGCCGGGTCACGAAGATCTTCTACACGAAGCCGAAAGACCGTTCGATCCTCGAGGTGTTTCGCAACTACGAGCAGGCCGTGACCCGGGCCGGCGCCGAGATCCTCTACACCTGCGACCAGGAAAAGAAGGAATGCGTCGAGCGTTACGCGGGGCCGACGATGCAGAAGGCCTCGGACATCCACGCGATTTCGAACCTGAAGGGCCGCTACCTGCTGGCGAAGATCGAGCAGGCCGAGAACACGGCCTTCGTGGCGATTGCCGTCGGCCAGACCTTCACGGACGTCCACGTCGTCGAAGTCCGCGCCATGGAAACGGACAAGGTCGCGCTGGACGCGGCGGCGCTGGGGCAGGGTCTCGACGCCCGCGGCTACGTGATCGTCGAGGGAATCTATTTCGACACGGACAAGGCGGACGTCAAGCCGGAATCGGCCGCGGCGCTCGAACAGCTCGCGCTGCTGCTCGAGGAACGACCGGCACTCGCAGTCTATGTCGTCGGCCACACGGACATGCAGGGCGACCTCGGCTACAACCTGGCCCTGTCCGAGCGCCGCGCCCGCGCGGTCGTCGAGGAACTGGCCACTGCCCATGGAATCGACCGGGCCAGGATGGCCGGGCACGGCGTCGGGCCGCTCGCGCCGCAGGCCTCGAACGCAGGGGAGGCCGGACGGGCGAAGAACCGCCGGGTGGTGCTGGTGGCGCGCTGAGACCCGGGCGTACGGGGCGGCAGGATCCGGGCGGGGCGGAACCGGGCTTCGCATGCTGGCGGTTCAAACGTCTCGACAGCGCATTCAGGCATGGCGTAACCGCCACCGGATTCGCTACACTCCCCCGTCCACCAGGCACCGCGCCCGTAGCTCAGCTGGATAGAGTACTGCCCTCCGAAGGCAGGGGTCACAGGTTCGAATCCTGTCGGGCGCGCCAATCTTTTCAAATGGTTACGTGGTATCGGAGCAATCGCAGACGCGCGTTGTGACCACCACGTGACCATGTTGTGACCACTTTGTTCAGCGGCCTAGTTTCTTAAGCGTCTCGACGACCCGTGGCATATCTGACTTCGGTGACTGAGCTCCGGTGTTGGCAAGCTCCTCATCGCAACGCACTCCGTTCTGGCATGCTTGATCGAGTCCGGCCGATACTTTGTCGAAAATGTTTCGATCGTTCTTCTGATAGTCTGGTAGATAGGCCTTCAGATTCGTAATTGCGCCCCCAGCGTCCATCGTTGCTGTCGTGAACTCGAAGTGTAAGAGGAGCCAGAATTCAAACGACGGTAGTGTGGCGATCACTTCGATTGACACTTGATTTCCATCCGCCTTACGGAGCCTGGGTTTGCTCTCTTCGACCGCTCTGGCGAAATTAGGGCTGTCTCCATCGCATACGACAAATACGTAGTCGAAATCAGGCGAGACTTTAAAAGAATTTCGAGCTTGCCGAACCATCTGGCGAGGGTCCGTCTTGGTGCCGGCTATCTCGATGACCACGTTAGCTCGGTTGACTCGTAAATGGTCCGCGAGCCCCCGCAAGTAGTAGGCCTCGGTACAAGAGCCCTCGCACACTACGAGAGCAGTTGGTAGCTCGGCCCGCCGAGCCTTTTGACGCTCAAGTTTGCGCCGTTCTTTTGCTCTTTGTCGATGTTTTGGCTGATTGTCTTTCACCAAGACTTCGCCAGTTCCAGGTCACGGACAAACGGGATTCCGCCATAGCGGCCCAAGAGATAGCCGCGTTCTATCAAATCGTTCTTGCGAGGCTTGAAGTCTGACAGGGAGTATAGCTCTGTTGCCTGTTCAGCACTTTTTTCGACAAACCAGATCTGATCCCGCCGCAGCAGTTTCGTGTCTAGGAGAGACGTGTCATGAGTTGTGGCCCACAGCTGTGCCCCGGTACCCGCAATATCAGGAGTGTGAACGAGCCTAACCAAGAATCGCGCCAACAATGGATGAAGGCTGCCGTCGAGCTCGTCAATTACCAAAAGCTTCCGGTTCTCTAGTGCGTCAAGCAACGGGCCGGCGTAAGCTAACGCACGCTGAGTACCTGCGGATTCAAATCGACGGTCGAACCAGACAGGATCCTCTCCCTCAATCTGATGACAGAACTCGATCTCCGGAATTTCTACCTCAGATGTCCTAAACTCCGAGGGCTTCTCAGATTCAAGCTTCAATTCAACTTGCTGTCCCTGCTTCTTTTCTACTCGAATATCCGAGACGTGAATATCCGCAGCCTGCAGAAGGCTGAGAATTCTCGACTTGTATGACTGACTCTCAAGACGCTGCAGTGTCGGCAGCAAGTTAATACCACCAGTAAGTAGAATAATTCCGTTCTCAAACCAGTTGAACAACGGCGCGAGCTGTTCGCTATTGAGCTGAACAGCTGTTGTGAGAAACAATGCATTTCGGCGAGTGGCTTTTTTCCAAGTCTCTTTTGGCCCAGAAAAGTATGCTGAGAACGCTTCCCACTGATCCACTTTGTCAGAATAGTCAGCGGATCGCTCAAACCAGCGCTGCGCCCTGGCATGCTCATAAACGAGCAGCCACTCTTTACGGATCCTTACACCATCGTATGCAAACCCATACTGGTACCGCTTGCCATCAATGATTACGCTGACTTCGAACTCAGTTGGGTCGGTCGCGGAATCACTGCTGAGCAGGAACGGCGTGTAGTGGTCTGACAATCGAGTACCGGAGACACTTGCGCCTAGAACGATGTTGCGCATCGTCGCAAGTGCGAACATCAGGTTGCTTTTGCCAGCGGCGTTTGCGCCATAGATCAACGCTGATCGGATGAGAGACGGTACCGGCTTGTGCTCGGTGTCCATGCAGTGTGTTGAAGCGAACGTCTTGTCAGCTTTGCTGGACACAAAGCTCAGTACCTGTTCGTCCTTCAGCGAGCGAAAGTTCTTGACCCTAAATTCGACAAGCATTTTTCGTTCCAACCTAAATAATTGCTATTTTTCGTAAATTATTTACGAAAAGTATAGTTATTTTTGTGATAAACATCTATTTTTGAGGAACATAGACTTGGCCATCTCTCAATAAATCAATGACTTAGACGGTCAGCCGGCCCGTGCTGCGTCTTTGGTAAGCCGCATCCCGAGTATTCGGAGAGCCTTGGAGGGCAGTCAGCATGCTATGTCGATACACCTTTAGCCTCCAATCAAACGTAAAACTAGATCACACGTTGATCTTCCAGATTGGTGACCGGCATTTTGAACTGGTGCGGGAGAACGGCAGATTGGCAGAACTGGCCGTTGAGGTTAGCGGCCTATCCGCTAGTGACGCAGGTTCTATTGATATGCCAGACGATTCAGATGCGACGCCTCATCTGAAGGTCAACGCTCCTGCACTAGAGGAAATAAAAGCGCAAATTCATGCGTTTCGCGGTGCGCTTGCGATGTGGGGCGTGTTCGAAATAGACACGGAAATGCCAAAGAGTAAGTTTGTACCTGAAACAGACGCGGAGCGAGAACAAATGGCCGTCTTTGGTTTCGAGCCGGGGATCGTGCCGCCGCACGAGCAGGAGCCGATAGAAAGCCCGCTAGACCTAATCATTCGGACTATCGTATCTAGTGATCGATTCATCGCGTTGGCCATACCGTTCGAGTTCTATCGGCGAGGGCGACAAGATGTTTTGAAGCGCCAATATATTGAGGCTTTCTACGATTTCTTCTTCTGTGTCGAGTTCTTGTTCGCGGATGGGCAGTACAAGAAGAAATCCATGGAGCAATCATTTCATGATTCAGCTGAACTAATGCAAGCGATCGATGAGGCAAAGCGGCATTTTCGTAGCGATCGACGTATCTTCAAGAACCTCAGCGAGTCAGAGCGTCAGTACTTTATGCGCCATTATTCTCAGTCTGCGGAAGAAGCTGCATCACATGTAATTGGTGTTCGCGGATTTCTGCATCATCAGTCTGGTCGCCGTCCGAAAAACTGGGATCCAAGTTTGCCGGTTACGTATCGTGTTGATGCACATTTTCTGGAGTGGGTTTGTCTTATCGCATTACAACAGGTTGGTACGCCGATCTTATTCGAGGAAGGCGAGGTGCGTATTCCACGCCATTCCGGCCGGTGATTCCACGGCAAGCCGGCCACCCATT
>CALALV010000162.1 GCA_937925605.1 uncultured Woeseia sp. | reverse complement strand
CGCGGCGGGCCGCGCGGCCTGAGCCGGCGCTTCGGTCGCGAGCGCTGCGGCACGCTCTTCCTCTTCGGCGCGGGCCCGCTCGGCCGCTTCGGCCCGGATGCGCTCGGCCGCCAGGCGGGCTCGCTCGGCCGCGGCATTCTGGTCCTGCGCACTGGCCGGGTGAGCGCCGCAGATCGTCGCGAGGCAGGCGGCAGTCAGTAGCAATGGGATTCTGCGATGCATGCGGCCGGTAGTCCTCCCGGTGCCGGGTCGGGTGCGCGGTTGCAACCCGTACGCGGGTCATTCTAGGGGTCCGCCGCCCGTCGTACCACCGCG
Source organism: uncultured Woeseia sp. (assembly GCA_937925605.1). Classification (GTDB taxonomy): domain Bacteria; phylum Pseudomonadota; class Gammaproteobacteria; order Steroidobacterales; family Woeseiaceae; genus Woeseia. Next base: position 24,903 of record CALALV010000162.1, on the reverse strand, counting down.
AGCGCCGACCGGGTGCACGGGCGCCGCCGGCCTGCGGCGCGTCGTTCATCCCTCCGCGCCCGGGCGCAATCCCGCTTGCGGGAATTATGTCACCTGGCACCGGCGGCTACGCCTGCTTTCGAAACTGTGACGCGCTTCACCGACACGCAGCTTGACCGTCGCGATACTTTCGCCACTGTGGCGCGCGTCTACGCGCGACACACGGAACAGGGAAATAATAATAATGACAAGGATCAGGAGCAGCGGCCGGTCCGTCCCGACGCGGTCGCAACTCGGCTTTACTCTTATCGAACTGATGATCACGGTCACGATCATCGGCATTCTCGCTTCCGTCGCCATCCCGACCTACCGGGACTACGCCGTGCGCTCGCAGGTTGCGGAAGGCCTCGTGCTCTCCGGCAAGGCCCAGGTGGCCGCGTCAGAGTACTTCATGAAGCACGGGTCATGGCCGGCCGACAACACGGCCGCGGGGCTGCCCGACAAGAACGAGATCCGCGGTCGCTACACGACCGGTGTGCGGGTCGAGGACAACGTCGTCGAGGTGCGCTTCGGGAACGAGGCGCATGCTCTGCTCGTCAATGCCGAGGTGCTGATGACAGCGACCACCGTCAACGGCAACATCGCCTGGACCTGCAGCGCCGGCAGCGGCCTGTCCGAGCGCTTCCTGCCGACCGCCTGCCGCTAGGCGCGGCGCGCCCGGCACATCGTCCGGTACACGCAAACGAAAAGGCCCGCTTCGCGGGCCCTTAACGATCGTGCGTGCCGTGCATCGCGGCCGGCCGTGACCGGCCGGCGCGCGACGCCCCGAGGCGGCTAATCTTCCAGCTCCTCCTCGGTGTTCTCCGCGACTTCTTCGATCTTCTCGCCGGTCGCTTCGATGTCCTGTCCGAGGCCCCGGGTCGTGTTGCAGCCGTACAGGCCGAACGCGAACAGGGTGAGCAGCAGCATGGCTATCGATGTTTTCATGTCGGTCTCCTTTTCCTGGTTCCCGGTCAAACCGGCGGTCGGCCACGGAGGGCGGACGCGAAGAAGCTGACGACCAGCAGCACGAGGAACAGCACGAAGAACAGCTGCGCGATTCCCGCTGCGGCGCCGGCGATGCCGGAAAAGCCCAGGACACCGGCGATGACCGCCAGGATGAAAAAGGCAAGGGCCCACGAAAGCATAGAAACACCTCGGGTTGTCGAGTGAATACCGGCCGGATGCACGATCGCATCGGCCCCCGCTCGAGGCATTTGCAGGAAGCGTGCCACCCTGCAAAGGGCCGGAAAACACGGTGTTTCAGGGTTTCGCGGGCTGGCTCGCGGCCGCTGCGGCCGGGAAGCGCGGCAGATCTTTCAATCCGCCGGCCCTTTCTTACACGCGCTCCGGCTGTCGCTGCCGGTTGCGACGCGAACGCCGGCGCGAACCGCCGCGCCGCCCGCCGGCCGGCTTCGCCGGCTTGCCGCTGGGCTGGCGCTGGCCCGCGGCGCGGCCCTGCTGCGCCTGTCCTGCGCCGTTGCCCGGCTGCGGTTCGTAGCCCGGCATGACCTGTCGGTCGATCCGGCGCGCAAGCAGCTTCTCGATGTCCGCGAGCAGCCCGTTCTCGTCCGCGCTGACCAGCGAAACGGCCGTGCCGTTCTCGCCCGCGCGCGCCGTGCGGCCGATGCGGTGCACGTAGTCTTCCGGCACGTTCGGCAGCTCGTAGTTGACGACGTACGGCAGCTTGTCGATGTCGAGCCCGCGGGCCGCGATGTCGGTTGCGACCAGCACCCGCACCCGCCCGGACTTGAAGTCGGCCAGCGCTTTCGTGCGAGCGTTCTGCGACTTGTTGCCGTGGATCGCGGCGGAGTCGATGCCGTCGCTGTCGAGCTGCTTCGCGAGCCGGTTGGCGCCGTGCTTCGTGCGCGTGAAAACCAGCACCTGGCGCCAGTCCTCGCGGCCGATGCGCTCGGACAGCAGCGCGCGCTTCTGCAGCTTGTCCACCGGGTGCACGAGCTGGCTGACACGCTCCGCCGTCGAGTTCTTCGGCGCCACGGCAATTTCGGCAGGGTCGCTAAGGAAGCTATCGGCGAGGCGACGTATCTCGTCAGAGAAGGTCGCCGAGAACAGCAGGTTCTGCCGCTCCGCCGGCAGCAGCTTCAGGATCCGGCGGATGTCGCGGATGAAGCCCATGTCGAGCATCCGGTCCGCCTCGTCGAGCACCAGGATCTCGACCGCGGAAAGATCGATCGTGCCCTGCTGCACGTGGTCGAGCAGGCGTCCGGGCGTCGCGATGACGATGTCGACGCCCTCGCGCAGGCGCGCGATCTGCGGGCGGATACTGACGCCGCCGAATATCTGCATCGAGCGCAGCGGCAGGTAGCAGCCGTAGCTCTGCACGCTCTCGCTCACCTGCGCCGCGAGCTCGCGGGTCGGTACGAGTATCAGCGCGCGGACGCGACGCTTCTTTGTCTGCGTGGCATTGAGGCGCTGCAGCAGCGGCAGCGTGAAGCCCGCGGTCTTGCCCGTGCCCGTCTGGGCGCTGGCGAGGATGTCGCGGCCCTCGAGGACCGGCGGGATCGCGGCGCGCTGGATCGGGGTCGCTTCGCGATAGCCCTGTTTTTCGACCGCACGCAGCAGTTCGGCCGACAGGCCGAGTTCATTGAACAGCATTGGATGTACTCCGAATCGCCCGGCCCGCAGCACGCTGGACGCGCGCAGGCTTCGGCCCGGACTGGAAAGTGGTGTAGTGAATCCGGCGACGCGGCTGCGTTCCGGATGGCGTGGCGCAGACCGAAGTGCGCCGAGGCGGGCGGGACTGTAACAGATGCGGGGCAAAAGGAAAGCGAATGTTGTGGACTGCGTCCCGGAATCGCGAACCGGCCGCGCGAAGGCCGCGAAAACTCCCGCCTGCGGACGGCAACTGAACATAATCCGCCGTTCTGTGCGTGCCCCGCAGGGAACCGGCCCGGTTGCACGGACAGCCACTGTCGGCAGCCAGAGACAGTTGATTTCACAAGAGTTCCTGCAGATCGTCAGCAGGCTGATCGATGACCAAGGGCAAACCCGCCGCGAGGCGGGGACGCAAAGCCACCGGTCCAGGGCCGTGCCCGGGACAGCGGGGTTGCCGGTCGGGCGCGGCGGCCGGTTCAGCCAGGCAACCGGACTTTGCACCCGATCGACGACATCGACACCGTTGATCGCGCACGGCTGCCTGTGACCTCCGGCAGGAGACAGCCGATGCCGAGAGATCGTTCCCGTGCGCGCAGCCTCGATGGCGCAGTCGCGATTGCCGCACTTTCCCTTCTGCTCGCGCCTGGTGACCTGCCGGCCGCAGCCGGCGACGACCGGCAGCAGGCCGAGCGGAATCGCGTGTCGCCGGCCCTGCGAATCGAGCGCAAGCCGCATCCGCCGCGCACCGACCGCGACGTCGCAAGACCGCTCGACGGCTACGGCAATAACCAGCGCCGACCCGGGATGAACGTGACCGGCACGCCGCTGCGGCGGCTGCTGCCCGCCGCCTACGCGGACGGTACCGGCGCGATGGCCGGCGGCACACGACCCGACCCGCGCACCGTCAGCAACACGGTATTCGCGCAAGATGGCAGCCGGCCCAACCGTGCCGGCGTCAGCGACTTCGTCTGGCAGTGGGGCCAGTTCCTGGACCACGACATCGACCTGACCGAGGGCACGGACCCGCCCGAGAGCGTGCCGATCGTCATCCCCGCCGACGACCGGCATTTTCCGCCCGGCGGCGGCATGGACTTCAACCGCTCGATCTACACGGTCGACCGGCGCGGGGTGCGCCAGCAGCTGAACGAGATTACCGGCTGGATCGACGCGTCGATGGTCTACGGCTCCGACGGCGAACGCGCCGCGGCGCTGCGCACGCTGGACGGCACCGGCCGACTCAAGGTCGGTCCGGGCAACCTGCTGCCGCGCAACGTCGACGGCCTGCCGAACGCCGGCGGCAGCAGCGACCTGCTGTTCGTTGCCGGCGACGTGCGCAGCAACGAGCAGGTCGGCCTCACCGCGTTGCACACGCTGTTCGTGCGCGAGCACAATCGCTGGGCCAACCTGCTGCTGGCCGAAGCCGAGGGCCGGCGCGAGGAGAAAAAGGACAAGCCGCCGTCGCGCCAGCTCTACCGCTACCGCGGCCGCGACGGCCAATGGGTGTTCTCGGACCGGCCACCGCCGGGCCAGTCGGCCGGCAGCGTCCAGTCGCACAAGCCAGGCGACCGCCGGCGCGACAGCGACCAGCGCCGCCGACCGGACGGCGACGCCATCTACGAGCGTGCCCGCGCGCTGGTCGCCGCCGAGATCCAGCACATCACCTACACGGAGTTCCTGCCCGCGCTGCTCGGCCCGCGCGCCCTCAGGCACTACAGCGGCTACCGTCCACAGACCGACGCGCGCCTGATGAACGAATTCTCGACCGCCGCTTTCCGGTTCGGTCACAGCATGCTGAGCCCGGTGCTCGCGCGTCTGGACGCCCATGGCCGGCCGATCGCGGCCGGCAACCTGCCGCTGCGTGAGGCGTTCTTCGCGCCTCACCTGATCCGCGAGCACGGCATCGAGCCCCTGCTGCGCGGTCTCGCGATGCAGCCGGCGCAGCAGGTCGACGCCTACGTTGTCGACGACGTGCGCAATTTCCTGTTCGGTGAACCCGGGCTCGGCGGCTTCGACCTCGTGTCGCTCAATATCCAGCGCGGCCGTGACCACGGCCTGCCGGACTACAACTCGGCGCGCCGCGCGCTCGGTCTCGCGCCCGTCCGCGACTTCTCGGATATTTCCAGCGACGTGGAAACGGTGCGACGCCTGGCCAGCGCCTACGCGAGCGTCGACGAGATCGATTTCTGGGTCGGCGGCCTGGCCGAGGACGCGGCGGGCCGGGGGCTGCTGGGTGAGCTGTTCCGCGAGGTCGTCACGCGGCAGTTCGAGGCGCTGCGCGACGGCGACCGCTTCTGGTACACGCGCGTGCTGAACCGCGAGGACCGCGCGCGGATCGAGTCGCTGACGCTGGCCGACATCATCCGGCTGAACACCGGCATCGGCGAAGAGATCGGCGACGCGGTGTTCCACGTGCGCTGAGGCGCATCGGCTGGCCCGGCGAGGCCGGCTCACGGGCCCGTGCGCGGTATCGCGCACGGCACAACGTGAGCGCATCCCCCGCGAAAGGCGCAGTGTGCGCTACGGAATCCTGCTGTACCCTCAGCAGGACATTTACTCGGGCAAGCCGGTGCCATTAACCGGTGCCCCGAAGAGGATTCCACGGAGCGGCCTGATGCGAATCCCGGTAGTGGGCTTGAGTGCGCTGCTCGTGGCGGCCTGCACGGTTCCGGGTGGGCGCGACGACATGCGCGGCAGCAGCCTCGACTGGCTGCCCGGCTGCTGGCAAAGCAATGACGGCAGCGCCCGGGAAACCTGGGTCAGCGAAGCGGACGGCTCGATGATCGGCTTCAGCGTGGTGCTGGCCCACGGCCGGCTGGTGGCGCACGAACTGCTCAGTATCCGTGACAGCGGCGGCGGCCGGCGCATCTATACCGCGCACCCCTCCGGCCAGGCCCGCACGGCTTTCGTCGAGAGCGAAGCTGGCGCCGACTTCATCCGCTTCGCGAATGCCGGGCATGACTATCCGCAGATCATCGCGTACCGGCGGGAGGGAGAGCGGCTCTACGCCGAGATCGCTCGCATGGACGGCAGCGATGCGCGGCGCTTCTCATGGCGTCGCTGTGACTGAGGGGCGCCCCGGACTCGCCGGCGACACGCGCTAGCGCGCACGCACCCTGTCGCCTGGGCCGGGCGCGGCTGGCTGCCCCGTCTGCACCGCCCACAGCGCCGCATAGATACCGCCCCGTTCGAGCAGCTCCGCGTGCGTGCCGGACTCGACGATGCGGCCGCGGTCGAGCACGTGGATGCGATCCGCGTTTACGATCGTCGACAAGCGGTGCGCGATCACGAGCGTGGTCCGCGAGTGCGAGATGCGCTCCAGCGAACGCTGGATCGCCGCCTCGGTGTCGTTGTCGACGGCCGAGGTCGCCTCGTCGAGGATCAGCACCGGCGGATCCTTGAGCAGCGCGCGCGCAATCGAGAGCCGCTGGCGCTGGCCGCCGGACAGTTTCTGGCCGCGCTCGCCGACGACCGTCGCAAAGCCGTCCGGCAGGCGCTCGATGAACTCGCTGGCCTCGGCCGCCTCGGCCGCGGCGCGGATGGCCGCCTCGTCGGCGCCCGCGCTGCCGTAGGCGATGTTCTCGGCGATCGTGCCCTGGAACAGGAACACCTCCTGGCTGACGAAGCCGATGCGCCGCCTGAGGCTCGCGAGCGTCAGTCCGTCGATCGGCTGGCCGTCCAGCAGGATGCGGCCGGTGTCGGGCTGGTAGAAGCGCAGCAGCAGCTTGATCAGCGTGCTCTTGCCCGAACCCGTCTGGCCGACGAAGGCCACCGTCTGCCCGGCCTCGATCGTGAGGTCGACGTCGTGCAGCACGCGTTCGCCGTCGCCGTAGCCGAAGCTGACCCCGTCGAAGCGAATCTGTCCTGCGACCTTGCCCGGTTCCCGTGCATCCGGCCGGTCGCGGATGGCGACCGGCGCCGCGATCAGGTCGAGGATGCGCCGCGACGAGGCCATCGCGCGCTCGTACAGGTCGACGGTCTCGGCGAGATTGGTCAGCGGCCACAGCAGGCGCTGGGTCAGGAACACGAGCACGCCGTAGGCGCCGACGGCCAGCGTGCCCTCGAGCGTCATCCAGCCGCCGAGCAGGAAAGTCGCGACGAAGCCGGCCAGGATCGCCATGCGGATCACCGGGATGAACGCCGAGCTGATGGCGATCGCGCGCCGGTTCGCCTCGAGGTAGGCCTGGCTGTCGTCGCGCACGCGCTCGGCCTCGAAGGCCTCGGTCGCGAAGCTCTTGATCGTCGTTATGCCGGACAGGTTGGCCGACAGGCGCGACCCCAGGTTGCCGACCCGCTCGCGCACCTCGGCATACAGCGGCTGCGCGCGCCGCTGGAAGTAGAAAGCGCCGAGCACGATGACCGGGATCGGCGTGAACGCGATCAGCGCGATCAGCGGCGACAGCGCGAAGAACACGGCGCCGACCGCGAGCACGGTCGTCGCGACCTGGATCAGGTTGTTTGCGCCGCCGTTCAGGAAGCGCTCGAGCTGGTTGACGTCGTCGTTCAGGATCGTCACCAGGTTGCCGCTGCTGCGGTCCTCGAAGAACGCGAGGTCCAGCCGCTGCAGGTGCTCGTAAGCGTCGAGGCGCATCGCGTGCTGCAGGTCCTGGGCGAGGTTGCGCCACAGTACCAGGTACAGGTACTCGAACAGCGATTCGAGCATCCAGACCAGCAGCGTCAGGCCGCCGAGCAGCGCGAGCTGCCACTTCGGCTCCGGGATACCGAGCTGCGCGACGAAGGAGTCCTGCCGGCGCACGACGACGTCGATCGCCGTGCCGATCAGGATTTCCGGCATCACGTCGAACAGCTTGTTCAGGATCGAGCAGGTCGTCGCCGCGACGATGCGCGGCCGGAAGCCGCGCGCGTAGCGCAGCAGGCGCAGGAGCGCCCGGAAGGAGGTCTGGGCGGCGGAGCTCATCGTCGCAGAGTGTTCAAAATCGGGCTGGACTGGACCGGAATTGTACGGGACTCTGGTGTTTCCGTGACGCGCAACGAGGTGCCGCGATGAAACTCTACTGGGCCCCGCAAACCCGCTCCGCCCGCGCGCTGTGGATGCTGGAGGAATCCGGCGTGGACTACGAGCTGGAGCAGGTCGACATCCGCGCGGCCGGGCGCCGGGACTCCGAGGCATTTCGCGCGGCGAGCCCGATGGGCAAGGTACCCGCGCTCGAGGACGGCGAGGCGCGCATGGCCGAATCGGCCGCGATCTGCCTGTACCTCGCCGACCGCTACGCAGCGGGGCGGCTGGCGCCGCTCGTCGACGACCCGCGGCGCGGTGCGTTCCTGTACTGGCTGATGTACACGCCGGCCGTGATCGAGCCGGCGATGGCAGAGAAGGTCAACAAGATCGAACCCAACCGCGGGCGCAACGGCTGGGGCGACTTCGACACGATGATCGCGACGCTGGTCGCCGGGCTCGGCGCGCGCGACTGGATCCTGGACGAATTCAGCGCCGCCGACGTGATGCTGGGCTCCAGCGTCGTGTTCATGCGCATGTTCGGCATGCTGCCGGCGGCGCCGACGCTCGAAGCCTACGCGGACCGCTGCCTCGCGCGCGACGCCTACAGGAAGGCGATGGAACTGAGCGCCTGATCCGCGGGCAAAAAAAAGCGGCGGGCCCGAAGGCCCGCCGCCGTATCAACGCGCCGCGGGGCGCTACTGCGTGATGGTCAGCGTCGCGGGATTGCCGAGGTCGTAGCCGCCGGTCGCGCCGAAGTCCTCGACCGGAGAGTCGGCCAGCGCGCCGCCGCCCGTTGCCGAGAAGTCCGTCGCCGTCGAGGCCTCGCCGTTACCCTCCGCGCCGCCGACGAGCGGCGTCGTCGCGGAGACGCCCTCGTAGTCGTAGCGGATTTCGCCGCCCGCCGTGAAGGTCACGGAGAAGCTGTTGGCGCCGACCCCCGGCCACTCGGGCACGTCCGTGAACGAGATCGTCAGCTCGCTGGCGAAGTCCGTGTTGACCAGCACCAGGCCGCCGAAGTTCGGCGACAGGTCGGCCCAGAGCGGCGCCGCGCGCGGCGGGCCGCTCTCGAACTCGGCTACGCTGGGGCTGAAGTCGAAGCTCGGCGCGCCGAAGGTGACGTTGCCGTTCGAGTTCACGAACACGCTGTCGTAGCTCGCGCCGCCGAACGGGACGCTGAAGCCGAAGCCGAAAAGCTCGACCGACGAGTCGTCGCCCAGCGTGAGCGGGAAGCCGTCGAACAGCTGCAGGCTCAGCACGTAGCGACCGCCGTCGAAGGGCAGCCCCTGGCCGGGGTCCACGCCGTCGAAGTCGTAGTCGCAGCAGTAGGTCACCGCGATGGCGTAGGTGCCGGTGACCGGCAGCGTGCCCTCGATCCGCGACAGCAGGCCACTGAAGTCATCGTTGAGGCCGATCAGGATGGCCGTGTCGCTGTCGCAGCGGTCGATGCCTGCGTCGACTTCGCCGGTCGGCGGGCAGTAGTACAGGCCGAGGACCGTATCGACCTGGCCGGTCGTGGTCTCGAGGATCAGGTACTTGCCGGCATCTGCCTGGAAGCGGAAGAAATCGATGTCGCCAGCCGGCGGATCGATGGCCGTGTAGTCACGCTTCGTGTCGGTGCTGGCGAACGGCGCCGTCAGCTTGCGCGCCCGCTCGAGCGAGTCGTTGTCCTCGAACTTGTCGTCGAAGTTGCGACCGACCTTCGAGTACTTCAGCGTCTGGCCGTCGAGGTCGTTGTCGGCCTCGAAGAACGTGAACAGCTCGTAGACCGCCGCCGACTTGTCGAGCTGGATCTTCTTCCTGCCGTCGTTGGCGAGATCCGTAAGGTCGACCTCCTCCTCGACGCCGCTGGTCACGGCGATGCCGCCCGTGATGCCGGCGAGGCCGTCGGTCGCGGTGATGCTGACGTACTCCACGGCCACGTCGGCGTTGCCCGGGTTGTTGGCCGCGCCGCCGCGTTCCATCGCGCACTGCTCCGAGTTGTCGTAGAGCGTGATCGAGAAAGTGTTCGAGCCGATGCCGACCGGGAACGACCACTCGGGCACGTTCTCCCAGGTGGCCGTGAAGCTCTCGTCGGTCACGCCATAGAACACCTGGCCCTGCGGATTGCCGAACAGGTCGAAGGGCTGCAGGTCGTCCCACAGGCCCGCGATGCGCGGCGGGCCGCCGGTGAAGTCGGCGGCGCTCTCGGTGAAGTCGGCATTGCCGGCACCGAAAGTCAGGTGGCCGTTGGCGTTGACGAACACCGAGCCGAAGGACTGGCCGTGGATGCAGAAGTTGAACGGCAGTGCGATCTGCACGCTGCCGTCGTCACCGACCGGCAGCGGGTCGCCCGGGCGCGGCTGGTTGAACACGATGTCGTTGCCGTCGGCGACGACACCCGCCGCCGCGACGATCGGCGTGAACACGGCCGGGTCGTCGATATCGGGGTCCGCGGATTCCGATGCGCCGTTGTAGAACTCCTCCGGTCCCGGCAGCGGCGACAGCGGCGGCGTGGAAAAGCCGCCGGCGAGAATCTCGTCGACGTAGACCGCGTATTCGGCCCCGGGCGTCAGTCCGCTCAGCGTGTAGCGGCCGTCGAAGCCGTCGGCGCCGACCGACTGGTCGCCGGAGATCGCGGAGACCGCGTCGAGGTACGGATCGGCGAGGTTGCGCGCGATCACGTTGGCGCCGGTCGCCGGCGTGCTGCCGACCAGGATGCTGCCGGCGATCGTGCCGGTGGTGGCCGCGAAGGACGCGTCCGGGTACAGCTCCGAGATCGCGGCGGCGTCGTCCTTGTGCAGCGTCGCTGTGCCGATCGGTGGCCCGTAGTAGAACGGGTACATCGTCTCGACCACTTCGGTGAACGGGTTCGGTACCGGGTCGAAGGTGCCGTTCGGCGAGGGACCGCTGTCGTCGCCGCCGACGGAGCCCAGGTAGATCTGCCCGTTGACGACCGTGTGGCCGAGGCCGCTGTAGTGGCCGAACTCGTGCACGGTGACGTCGAAGGCCGCCGTCGGGTCGCCCGCGAAGGTCGGACCGATCAGCAGCGCGGCGCCCTCGCTGACCTCGCAGGTCAGCGTGTTGACCCAGGCGATGCCGGCGACGCCGAGCACGCCGGCCGGGAAGCCCAGCGTCGCGCCGGCCGAGCCGTCGAAGTCGAAGATGATCGGGCTGAGCCCGTCCGGCGCCGGTTCCAGCCAGTAGTCGATGACGTTCGCGCCGGTGACGTCTTCCGGCAGCGGGCCGGCGTTGACGTAGTTCACCGTCGAGGTCGGCACGTCCGCCCAGACCTGGAAGGCATCGGCGACCAGTTGCACGGCCGTCGCGTTGTCGCCGGCCGTGACCAGGCTGCCCTGGTCGGGGTTGTAGGGAATGGCCGCGCCGCCGCCGCCCCAGACGAAAGCCTGGCCGGGGGCGCACTGCGCGATGGGACCGCCGGCCAGTGCCGGTGCGTTCGCGCCCAGGGCGAGGGCGGCGACGATCAGTAAGGAGTTCCTGTGCTTCATGACTGACCTCCTGCGCCGGCGATCTCGGCACGAATAAGGTCGGTCAGTTCGCCATAGGCTATGGCGCCCTTGGCGGGCCGGTTGCCGCCCATGTTGCGGAACAGCCCGAGGTTGTTCAGCGAGTTCTCGCACACCTCGTCGGTGCCCTGCTGGGAAATGCTGAACCAGCCCTGCGCCAGCCCGATCGTGTTCGACAGGCCGTAGCTGTTCGGTGCGTTCGTGAACAACAGGTAGTCCTCGCCGACCCGCAGCTGCGGCGGCGCCGGCAGGTTGTTCAGCAGCGCCATGTTGCCCTCGACGCGCAGGTATTTTTTCTCGCTGCCGACGACGCGCAACTCGGCGATCTGCACTTCGCCTTTCTGCTCGTCGACGCTGCCCTTCAGCAGCTCGGTCACGCGGATGCGGAAAGTCGTGGTCGGCAGCGAACGCCCGTTGATGTCGGTCGCGCCCGCGTCGACGCCGAGCACGGTGCCGCGGTAGATGCGGTCGGCCTCGGCGACCATCTCCGCGAGGTTCTGCTGCTTGACGTAGGTCTGGCCTGCCGCGAACAGCAGGCCGGGGACGGCGAGTGCCAGTGCCGCCAGCAGCCCCGTCGATCTCCTGGTATAGGACAACATGATCTCTCCCTGTGGGCCGAAGGCGACTCCGGCACGATTGCATTGTGGTTGTCGTTTTATGAGGTCGCCCGGTTGCAGATGTAACCAGACCGGTCCGTTATAGTACGGTCGGCGCGCGGAGGCCAACCGGTTCGGCGCGGACACGGCGGCGCAACGATCGTCACCGCGCGGTGTCTTTCCTATTCAGTGAGTTGCGCCCGCATCGCCGCTACGCAGCGTGTCGGTCGGTTGGCCGGGCCGAATCGCGGCGTGCCGGAAATGCGCAAAAAGTACCGCCGCGGCCCTCAGTCTTCCTGCTTGTCGAGCTGGTCGAGCGCTTCGGCGAGGTAGTCCGCGAGCAGCGGTGTGCCGATCAGGTAGTCGGCCGTATGGTCGTTCCAGCTTTCCTGGGCGTGGTCCCAGGCATCGTCCCACTCGTCGAGCGTGTAGTCGCCGCGGCCGACCCACATCAGCGCGACGAGCGTGATCTGCTGGTCGGGCTCGAGGTCCTCGATCGTCGCCTTGAGCTGCTGGTAGTAGGGGTCCTTGCCGTGCCGGTTGAGCATCAGGCCGGTCAGGTTCTCGTCGTCGATGTCCGGTTCGGCTTCGTCCTCGAGCGGCGTGACGTCGTCCTGCTCGTTGAATTCCCGCGCGATGTCGATGATGCCGGAGACGGTGTCCGGGTTCAGTTCGATGTTCACGGTCGGGCGCTCCCGTTGACCTGGCAGACACCGATAACTCTAAAACCCGGATCGCCGTCGCGTAAAGCGTCCGGCGGCGGACGACTGTCCGCCGCGCTTGGCGCAGGGCCACCCGCGGCAGGTGCGGCGCCTGCCGGCGGGGGCGCGCGCGTCGCCGTCAGGCGGCGCGCTTGCCGTGTGCTTTCGCCGCGTGCGTCGCGATCAGGTCCATCAGCGGCGGCGACAGGCAGTCGTAGGGATCGAGACCGATGCTCGTCAGTTGCCGCCTTACGTCGGCCATCCGCTCCGGGGGATAGCCGCCCTCGATGATCGACGAGACGAAAGCCGCGAATTCCGGCGGCGCCCAGCCGTCGTCTTCGGACAGTTCCGTGTGGATGAAGTCGAGGCCGAAGAACGGGTGATCCTTGTTCTCGATGCGGCCGAACAGGTGCACGCCGCACTGCTTGCAGGCATGGCGCTGGATGACCGCTTTCCTGTCGACGATCTCGAGCTTGTCTTCGTTGGCGGTCACGGCGAGCTTGTCGCGCGGCACGACGCCGACCAGCGAGAACAGCGCGCCGGCGGGCTTCCAGCACTTGGTGCAGCCGCAGACGTGGTTGTGTGCGACCTGGGCGCTGACTTCAACCTCGACGGGGCGCTTGCTGCAATGGCAGGTGAGCGTGCCGCCGCGGAAGTCCTTTCGGCCCGGGTGAATGCCGTGATCGACGGCCGGGTGCAGGGACATTCTGGACATGGGAGGCTCCTCGCCCGGCGCAGGCAGGGCCGGACGCTACGAGCGTAGTCCAGAATTCGCGATTCCGCCACGGCGGGAAAGCTGACCGGAAGGGCGGGAAATCGCGGTGTCCGGCGGCCCGATCTGCTACTGTCCCCGCCCCGTACCCGCCGCCTGGCCTGCCGCATGCCGACGCTGTTCCTGGACCTCGACGGAACCCTGACGGACCCGAAGGAGGGCATCACCCGCTGCATCCGCTACGCGCTCGAGCGCCTCGGCGAGGCGCCGCCGGCAGCGGACGAGCTGACCCGCTACATCGGCCCGCCGCTGCTCGAGACTTTCGCGGAACTCGTCGGCGAGGCGCGCGCCGCCGATGCGCTGGCGCTGTACCGGGAACGCTTCGCCGACGTCGGCTGGCAAGAGAACCGGCGCTTCCCGGGCATGCTCGAGGCGCTGGAGGCGCTCGCGTCGGCCGGCTCGTCGCTGTTCGTCGCGACCAGCAAGCCCCGTGTCTACGCCGAGCGCATCGTCGACCACTTCGGGCTGGCGCCGTATTTCCGGCAGGTGTTCGGCTCCGAGCTCGACGGCCGGCGCACCGACAAGGCGGAACTGTTGCGCCACGCGCTCGAGGTAACCGGTGCGGGCGCGGACAGTGTCATGATCGGCGACCGCCGTCACGACATTGCCGGCGCGCGCGCGAACGGGCTCGCAGCCGTCGGCGTGACCTGGGGCTACGGCTCGCTGGACGAGCTGAGCGAAGCCGGCGCCCACGCGATCCTGCACGCAGTGCCCGAGCTCGCGCAGCTGCCCTCCGTGCTTGCAGCAAGCTGCCGGCAATAACTCGAAACCTCTTGTTACAGCGCGCCCGGCGAAACTCGGCAATCATAACCAGCATTGCCATCGTGACTTGCGCAACGAAACCAGGGAGCGTGCCATGACATTCAAGAGCAAACTGATCGCGCCGGCCTGGCTCGCGGCAGCACTGGCGCTGCCGGGTGTCGCGCTGGCCGATTCCGGCTTCTACATCGGCGCCAGCGCCGGCGGTGCAACGCTGGAATCCGACCCGCAGGATATCGGCATACCCGGCCTGCCGCTGTCGCTCGACGAGGACGACAGCGCGTTCAAGGTCTTCGGCGGCTACGAGTTCGACCTGCCGGTGATCGACATCGGCGTCGAGCTCGGCTACCACGATTTCGGCGAGCCTGACCTGCAGACGGTCATCGGCGAGATCCTGCTCGACAACACCGGCATCTCCGCGTTCGGCATCGCCGCCGTCGACGTCGGGCCGATCGACCTGTTCGGCAAGCTCGGCCTGCTGGCCTGGGATGTCGAGGCCGAGGCCCTCGGTACCAGCGCGAGCGACGACGGCACCGATATCGGCTACGGCCTCGGCCTGCGCTTCGAGCTCGGGCCGGTGCAGCTGCGCGGCGAGTACGAGCTGTTCCAGCTCGACGACGCGGACCTCTCCATGCTGTCGCTCGGCATCGCCTACCGCTTCGACTGAGCAGGCCGCCGCGCGGAGCCCGGGCCGCGCCAGGCGGGGCTTGCGCCCGGCCGCGCACGGCGTATGATCCGCGCCGTCGCGCCGGGCGAGTTCCCGCCCGGTGCCCACGTCGCTCCGTCGAGGTCGTGTCGTGCAGTCTCCCAGCGGGCGCCAGCCCGTGCAGGCCTGGGGCACCAGGCTCGGTGTCATACTCGCGGTCGCCGGGTCCGCGGTCGGTCTCGGCAATTTCCTGCGTTTTCCGGGCAACGCCGCCGAGAACGGCGGCGGCGCCTTCCTCATACCCTACGTCATTGCGTTCCTGCTGCTCGGTATCCCGATCGGCTGGGCCGAGTGGACGATGGGTCGCTACGGCGGTCGCCACGGGCTGCACTCGGCACCGGCGATCATGGGCCTGTGGGGCCGCCACCCGGCCGCCCGCTACATGGGTGCCTTCGGCGTGCTGGTGCCGCTGGTCGTCTACTTCTACTACGTCGTCATCGAGTCCTGGTGCCTCTACTACGCGTACCGCTACGCGACCGGCGGCCTCGGGCTGGCCGCGGCTGACGGCGTGCCGGCGCAGGTCGCGCTGTCGAACGCCGAGTTCGCCGCGGCCACCGGCAGCGCAGCCAACGGCACGCTGTTCGGCGGCGCCGGCGCGCCGCTCACGTTCTGGCTGATCGTGGCCGCGATCAACGCCTGGGTCCTGTGGCGCGGGCTGTCGCGCGGCATCGAGCGCTTCTGCCGCTGGGCGATGCCGACGATGGCCGTCTGCGCGGTGATCATCCTGGTCCGCGTGCTGACGCTGGGCACGCCGGACCCGGCGCATCCCGAACAGAACGTCGCCGCCGGCCTGAACTTCATGTGGAACCCGGACTTCGCCGCGCTCGGCAATTTCCAGACCTGGCTCGCGGCGGCCGGCCAGATTTTCTTCAGCCTGTCGGTCGGCTTCGGCGTCATCATCAACTACGCGTCCTACATGCGCGAGGACGAGGACGTCGTGCTGTCGAGCCTGACGTCTTCGGCCACCAACGAGTTCTTCGAGGTCGCGCTCGGCGGCATGATCACGCTGACCGCCGCGGTCGTGTTCATCGGCGTGGCGGCGACGCAGGCGAATGCGGGCGGCACGTTCTCTACCGGCTTCGCAGTGTTGCCGGTCGTGTTCGCGCGCATGCCGGCCGGCGAGCTGTTCGGCGCACTCTGGTTCTTCATGCTGTTCTTGGCGGCGATCACGAGCTCGCTGTCGATGCTGCAGCCGACCAAGGCCTTCTTCGAGGAGGCGCTGGGGCTTACGCACCGCGCCGCGGTCGGGCTGGTCTGCGGGCTGGCGCTGGCCGGCAACCTGTTCGTACTCTGGTTCAGCCAGGGCCTCGTCGCGCTGGATACGCTGGACTTCTGGGTCGGCACGTTCATGATCTTCATCGTCGCCGGCACCCAGATCATCCTGTTCGCCTGGGTATTCGGTGTCGATAAAGGGCTCGCGGAGGCGCACGCGGGCGCGCAGATCCGCATTCCGCGCTTCTTCCGCTTCGTCATCCGTTACGTGTCGCCGACCTTCCTGCTGGTGATTTTCGCGGGATTTTGCATCAACAACCTGCCGCCTTACGTGCGCTCGGTGCTCGGCGACCGGGCCGCCGGCGTGCCGCCGGACCGCAACGCGCTGTACGCCTGGCTGGTGATCCTGCTGGTCGTCGGCCTGCTGATGGTCGCGACGGCCATCGGCGCGCGCCGTTGGCGTCCGGATCCTGCAAACGGGATGGCGCCATGACGACCGCGGCCGTCATTTTCATGAGTTTATCGGTGCTCGGCGTGGTCGCGCTGACGGCGTGGTGCTACTACCATGTCCTCAAGACGCCGGGCAAAGACAAGAACAAACCGAGCTGACACACGGGGAGAACGTCCAACATGGACCTGACATCGCACTGGGTCGGCATCGTATCGCTCGTCATCTTCGTCGCGGCCTACGCCGTCGTCATCTCCGAGGAGCACACCCACATCCGCAAGTCGAAGCCGGTGCTGCTGGCTGCCGGCATGATGTGGGCTCTGCTTGCCTGGTACCACGCGGGAGCGGGTCTCGCTGCAGAGACCGAGGAGGCGCTCGAACGCTTCCTGGTCGAATTCGCCGAGCTGTTCCTGTTCCTGCTGGTCGCGATGACCTACGTCAACGCGATGACCGAGCGCAACGTGTTCAACGCGCTGAAGTCCTGGCTGGTATCGCGCAACTTCAGCTACCGCAAGGTGTTCTGGATTACCGGCGTCTGCAGCTTCTTCCTCTCGCCGTTCATCGACAACCTGACGACAGCACTCGTCATGAGCGCCGTGGTGCTGGCTGTCGGCCGGGACAACCTGCGCTTCGTCAGCCTCGGCTGCATCAACATCGTCGTCGCGGCGAACGCCGGCGGCGCGTTCAGCCCGTTCGGCGACATCACGACGCTGATGGTCTGGCAGCGCGGCCTGCTCGCGTTCCAGGAGTTTTTCGTGCTGTTCCTGCCGTCGGTCGTCAACTACGTCGTTCCCGCGTTGCTGATGTCGCTGGCCGTGTCGAAGGAGCGCGCCACGGCCGAGGAGGAGGTCGTGACGCTGAAGCGCGGAGCGCGTCGTATCGTGGTCCTGTTCATGCTGACGGTGGCGACCGCGGTGTCGTTTCACAACTTCCTGCACCTGCCGCCGTTCCTCGGCATGATGACCGGGCTCGCGTACCTGAAGTTCTTCGGCTATTACCTGAAGCGCACGCACGTGGCCCGGCCGACGGACGACCCCGGCTACGGTATCGCGGGCGACGTCAACGCCTTCGACAGCTTCCGCGAGGTCGCGCGCGTCGAGTGGGACACGCTGCTGTTCTTCTTCGGCGTCATCATGTGCGTCGGCGCCCTGAGCTATGTCGGCTATCTCGCGCACATGTCCACGCTGTTCTACACGGAGCTCGGCCCGACCATCGCCAACGTGCTGATCGGCATACTGTCCGCAATCGTCGACAACATTCCGCTGATGGTCGCGGTCCTCGAGATGAACCCGGCGATGGACGACACGCAGTGGCTGCTGATCACGCTGACCGCCGGCGTCGGCGGCAGCCTGTTGTCGATCGGTTCCGCCGCGGGAGTCGCGCTGATGGGCCAGGCGCGCGGGCGCTACACGTTTTTCGGCCACCTGAAGTGGACGCCGGCGATCGCGCTGGGCTACGGCCTGTCGATCTGGCTGCACCTGCTGATCAACTGAGGCGGCCGGCGTGCCGCCGCCGCGGCAGGCAGCTCCGGCTAGCGGTACGGCGGGCCGTCCACCCAGGCGACCAGCGAGTAACGCTCGCCGCGCGTGACCGGCGCCACGCGGTGCTCGAGGTAGGACGGGAAAGCGATCAGCGTGCCCTGGCGGCGCATCGCCGCGGCGTCGAGCCCGCTCAGGTGGAACTCGAGATCGCCGCCGTCGTAGTCCTCCCCGGCGCTGAGCTGGATCGACAGGCTGAGCTTGCGGCGCGAGAAGCGCCCGGGTCCCAGGTCGATATGCCAGTCGTAGTGGCCCTGGACCTCGCCCGTGTAGCGGGCGATCTGGCAGCCGGTGGCGAAGCCCTCGAGGTCGAGCCGGTAGCCCTGGTTCAGCCGTTCGACGGCCTCGCGCAGCGGCTCGAAGATGAAGGCCGTCTGCGGCGACGGGTCGAAGAACCAGATCTGCGAACGGCGGATGTCGGCATTCTGCCGGTCGCCGCTGCCGACGCGTCCTTCGCGCGCGGGAAACTGCCGGGCGAGTTCGATCGCGCGACGGCAGCGCCCGGCGTCGAGCAGCCCCGGCAGCACGCCGACCTTGGTCAGGATGTCGTTGGTCTGCATCGGGACAAGCATGCCAGAGGCAGGGAGCGCGCCGCCAACTTGCCGGCCGCGCAAAAAAGAACGCCCCTTCGGGGAAGGGGCGCCAGGCAGGGATGTTCAGTCGGCCAGCGGTTCGCCGGGAATCAGCGGGTCGGGCACCCTGTTGCGCACCGGCGGGATGGTCCGCAGGTAGCGGTAGATCGCTTCGAGATCCTCGTCGGTGAAGTTCTTGTACATCGCGATCGGCATCGGCGGCAGGATCAGCCGGCCGCGGCCCAGGTGCCGGCCGGAGCGGATCGTGTCGCGGAACTCGGCGAAGGTCCACTTGCCGAGCCCGGTGTCCTCGTCCGGGGTCAGGTTGGCCGTGAAGCTGACGCCCCAGGGACCGGCCCAGGCCGTGCTGGTGTAGGTCGCCATCATCCCCCAGGGAGCGGGCGGTGCCGTCGGTGCCTCGCTGACGCTCAGGCTCTCGGGGTGGCCCGACAGCATCCGGCTCATGTCCGGCTCGGGGCCGGCCGGGCCGTCGTGAAACGGCGTGTGGCAGTCGTTGCAGCCCGAGGTCGTGACGATGTAGCGGCCGCGTTCGACCGATTTCAGCATCGCGACCGTCAACTCGTTGGCGCCCGGTTCGTCGTCCGCGACCGCGGGTGCGGCCATGAGTGCAAGGGCGAGGGCGACGAGGCAGCGCCCGATCGGGTGAGAGTCAGTCATGGTGTGCTACCTCCCGGTAGTCGGGGTCCAGTGATACCCAGGCCTCCAGCAGGGCCAGGCCGGCCTGGTCGGCCTGGCGCGTACCGAGCGGCGGCATCTGCGCCACCGGGTGGCGCGAGCGCATGCGCCGGATCAGTACGCTGGCATCCGGATTGCCGGGAACGAGCCGCAGCCCGGCGCCCGGCAGGCGAAACTCGGAGGGCACGCCGTCGAGCGTTTCGAGCACGCGTTGCGCGCCCGTCCGCGCGCCCTGCGCGAGCACGAGCGGCCGGTCCGTGACCGAGCTGCGTTCGTTGTGGCAATGCCCGCAGTTCGCGTGCAGGTAGCCGAGCGCGGCGCGGGACGTCGCGCTCGCGGCGTCGATGCGCGCGCCCAGCGCGGCAGTCGGCAGGTTCACGACCAGCCCGCGGCCGACCAGTCCGACGAGATCGAGATCGCCCGGTCCCGGCAGCTCTGCATGCGGCGCCAGCGAATCGCGCAGCGGCGAGAGCTGCAACGCGCTGAGGCCGAGCACCGGGACCGCGGCGCCCTCGTGGCAGGCGCGGCAGTCGTCCTGCGACGGCACGTCGTAGCGACCGCCCGGCGCGGCGGCAACCGGCCAGCCGCGCAGCCCGGCGGCCGGCGCCAGCCGGGCCTCGCCGTCCTCCCAGGCGTAGGCGACGTAGCGCCAGCTGCCGTCCGCGAGCCGCTCGATCAGGCGGGTCTCGACCGGATCGCCGTGGGCGAACTCCTTCCACAGTTTCGTGCCGGGCGGGAACACCCATGCATCCGGGTCGCTCGCGTCGATCGCGGTGCCGGGCGGCAGGTACAGCCAGCGCCGTTTCGTCGCGCCGTCCGACCACAGCGGGTACTGTGGCGCGAAGCCGACGACGATCAGCCGGCCGCCGGCCGCCGGCAGGCCCGTGTCGCGCAGCGACGCCGGTGCCTCGTCGGCGGCAGCCGCGGACAGGAGCAGGCAGCAGAGCGACAGGATGGTGAGCGGGGCGGCCATGCGGGCGAAGGACAGAAAATCCGGGCCGCAGGCTAGCGCCGGCGTCTTGCCGAAAAAACCAGCGAGGCATAAATTAACTGTTCGGGCTTCCGGAACAATCCCGTGGACCGTCTGTTCTGCATGCAGGTGTTCGTTCGCGTGGTCGAGCACGGCGCTTTTACCCGCGCCGCGGATGCCCTGGGTATTGCCCGCGCCAGCGCAACCGCGGCCATCGCCCAGCTCGAGAAACGCCTCGGCGTGCGGCTGTTGCACCGGACGACGCGCCGCCTCAGCGTCACCGACGAGGGCCAGTCCTACTACGCGCACTGCGTGCGAATCCTGGACGAGATCGCCGAGGCCGAGGACGGGCTGTCGGGTTCCCGCATGAGCGCGCGCGGCCGCCTGCGCGTCTCGGTGCCGCAGTCGTTCGTGAACACGATCTTTTTTCCCGGGCTGCGCGAATTCGTCGCCCGGCACCCGGCGCTGGAGATAGAGGTCGTGCTGACCGACCGCGCGGTCAACCTGGTCGAGGAGGGCATCGATTGCGCGATCCGCGGCCTCGAAATACCGCCTGACTCGTCGCTCGTCGCGCGTCGGCTGAGCCCCGCTCGCTGGCTGACCTGCGCGGCGCCCGCATACCTGGCCAAGCACGGAACGCCGGGCAGCGTCGACGAGCTGGCCTCGCACAACTGCATTCGCTTCGTGTCGCCGTCCACCGGGCGGGTGCGCGACTGGATGTTCTCGATAGACGGACTCGAGTGCTCGTATGCGCCACGCGGCAACGCGCGGCTGACGTCCTACGACGCGGCCGCGCACCTCGCGCTGGCCGGCGTCGGCATCGTACAGATGCCCGATGCGCTGGGTTTCGGCGCCGTGCTGAACGGCACGCTGCAGCCGATTCTCGTTCCCTACGTTGCGGACGCGCCGCCGTTGATGTTGGTCTACCCGGGCAACCGCTACCTGACGGCCAAGGTGCGCGCGTTCAGCGAATTTTTCGCCAGCGTGTTTCCACGGGAAGGCTGGTGGGACCGTATCGTCACGCGGGACCGCGCCGCCTGACCGGCCTCAGGCATTCATCGCCCTGCGCGGCCGGTCGGCCGTCGGGTGGTTCACGCGAGAACCTTCGCGACCGTGCGGCTCGTCGAAGTCGAGGTTCGGGCCGGCGGGCACGATGCGCGTCGGGTTCACCTTGTCGTGGCTCGCGTAGTAGTGTTTCTTGATGTGTGCGAAGTCGACCGTCGGCGCGATTCCCGGGTGCTGGTAGATCTCGCGCGTGTAGGCCCACAGGTTCGGATAGTCGACAATGCGCTTCAGGTTGCACTTGAAGTGACCGTGGTAGACGGCGTCGAAGCGGACCAGCGTCGTAAACAGGCGGATGTCGGCCTCGGTCAGCTGGTCGCCGACCAGGAAGCGTCGCCGTGACAAGCGTTGCTCGAGCCACTCCAGCGTTTCGAACAACGGGTACACGGCTTTCTCGTACGCCGCCTGCGTCGTCGCGAAGCCGGCCTTGTACACGCCGTTGTTGACGGTCGAATAAACGCGCTCGTTGATCGCGTCAATGTCGCTGCGCAGATCCGCAGGGTAAAAGTCGCCCGCCTCGGCGCCGAGGCCGTCGAAGGCCGTGTTGAGCATGCGGATGATGTCGGCCGATTCGTTGTTGACGATCGTGTCGGTCAGGCGATCCCACAGCACCGGCACGGTCACGCGCCCGGTGAACTCCGGGTCGGCCAGCGTGTAGAGCTGGTGGAGGCAGTCGGCGTTCAGCACCGGGTCGGGCACGACGCCTTCGCCGTCGGCGAAGGTCCAGCCGTTTTCCGCCATGTACCAGTGCACGACCGAGACCGGCAGCAGGTTTTCCAGCCCCTTGAGCGCGCGCACGATGAGAACCCGGTGCGCCCATGGACAGGCCAGCGACACGTACAGGTGGTAGCGGCCGGCCTGTGCGGGCAGCGCCTCGGCGCCGTCGGGTCCCTCCTCTCCGTTGGCGCTCAGCCAGCGGCGGAATGACTGCTCCTGGCGTTTGAATTCGCCGCCGGTCTTGTCCGTGTCGTACCAGCGGTCCTGCCACTTGCCGTCTACCAGCAATCCCACGTCCGGCTCCTCGCGTGCGCGCTGCGTCAAAGAGCCACGATGCTAACGGCGCCGCGGCAGGCACTGGCTGCGAATCTGTAACAACTTGTGTCCCGCTGTTGCGGGCGGCCGGCGGGTCAGGTGCCGCCCTTCGGGATGTAGAAACGGAACGCGGAACCGCGGCCCTCCTCGGACTCGACCCAGATCCGGCCGCGGTGCGCGCGCACGATCTTTTCGCAGATCGCGAGCCCGATGCCCGTGCCCTGGTAGTCGCCTTCGGCGTGCAGCCGCTGGAACACCTTGAAGATGCGTTCGTACTGCTTCGCCGGGATGCCGATGCCGTTGTCGCTGACCGCGAAGTGCCAGGTCGCCGGGTCTTCCGAGCCGCTGACCTCGACCTCGGTGCGGCGCTCGGCCGAACGGTACTTCAGCGCATTGCCGACCAGGTTCTGGCAGACCTGCGTGAACTGGCCGCGGTCGGCATCGATGGTTTCGGGCAGGTCGCCGATCGTGACTTTCGCACCGAGTTCACGCACCTCCGCTGCGAACACGTCGAGCGCGTCCTGGACCGCGTCCGCCGGCGAAAAGGTCTCGACGCGCAGGTTCGACTCGCCGACCCGCGAATAGGCGAGCAGGTCGCGGATCAGCGCCTGCATGCGCTCCGAGCTGCGGAAGATGATGTCGAGCTCGCCTTCGTCCTCGTAGTGCAGCGGGTCCCGCAGCTTTTCCGCGATGATCTCGGTGAAAGCGCCGATGTGCCGCAGCGGCGCCTGCAGATCGTGCGCGACGGCATAGGCAAAACGCTCGAGTTCCGAGTTCGAGGACTGCAGCTTGCGCAGCGTGCTGACCAGCAGGCGCTGGTCCTCGCGTTCCTTCGTGACGTCCCAGTTGGCGCCGATCATGCGCACCGCCTTGCCGTCAGCATCGCGGATCACGTCGCCGGTCGAGCGCAGGTGGCGGACCGCGCCGCCTTCCACGACGATGCGATACTCGGTGTCGAAACGTGCCTCGCCTTTCAGCGCGCGCTCGACCTCGTCGGTCGTCCGCCTGCGATCGTCCGGGTGCACGGCTTGGGTCCAGTGCTCGCTGACGAGGTGCTCGTTGCCGGCGGCGAGGCCGAACAGGGCACGCGTGCGGTCGTCGATCCTGAGGCGGTCGGCGGCGAGGTCCCACTCCCACAGGCCGATCTGCGATGCGCGCAACGCCAGCTGCAGCCATTCCGCGTTGCCGCGCGAGTCGCCGGCCGCGCTTATCCAGTCGTCCATCGGGCTTCCGTGATCGTGCCGCTCGGCACTCAACGGGAGACTACCAGATCGTGCACCCGCTCAGCCGCTGCCCTGGCAGCCGGGGCACCAGAACGTGCCGCGATGATGGCGGCCCAGGCGTGCGCTCTCGACGCGCTCGTCGCAGCGCAGGCAGGGCAGGCCGCGGCGGCCGTAGACCCACAGGCGGCCGGCGCCGTCGGTCGCAAAGCGGGTCACGCGCGGGCCGCCGCCCAGGTTGCGCCGCAGTAGGTCGGCGGCCGTGGCGAAGCAGCGCGCAATCCGTTCGTCGTCGACCTCGCGGACCGGCAACTGCGGCAGCAGTCCCTCGATGAACAGCACCTCGGACTTGTAGACGTTGCCGATGCCCGCTGCGACTCGCTGGTCGAGCAACACGTCGGCGATCAGCCAGTCGGGATCCGGGATCTCGCGCGCGCGGCGCACGAGCTCGTCGCCAGTGACGGTGTCGGCGACGAGGTCGGGCCCGAGCCGCAGGCCGACGATGCGGTCGCGCACGGTTGGCGAGGCGACGAGCTCGACCTCCTTCGCGTCGAAACACACGTAGTCGCTGTCGCCCACCGCGAGTACGAGCGACGCGCGCCGGCGCGGCTTCCGCCAGGTCTCGCCCGGCGTGTACACATGCCAGGAACCGTACATGCCGAGGTGACTGCGCAGCGACAGGCGGTTGTCGAGCGCGATGAACAGGTGCTTGCCGCGTGCATAGACGTCCTCGACCCGCTGCCCGGCACAGCGCGCAGCCGCCGCGGCATCGGCCATCCGCACGCTCTCGAGCACGCGGTCGCAGAGCCGCGGCTCGAGGTACGCGGCGAGCTTGTGGATCGTGTCGCCTTCAGGCACGCGCGGCGTCCGGGGCTGCCACGTCGACGAGCCCGCGGTAGTCGGTCACGAACCCGGCGGCGCGGAATGCCGGCGCGAGCGGCGACTCGTCGACCGGCAGGCCGTCGATCTTCTCTATGACCAGCATGGAGCGCGACGCAGCCTTCGGCAGCCGGCGCAGCGCGCGGATCGCCGCCGTGCAGGCGTCGTCCTCGTCCCGCAAGCTATCGGGGAAAGTCAGGATCGCGCTACCGCGGCGGCCCACGTAGAACAACGGCCGGCCGCGCGCCAGCAGCAGCCAGGCGCCGGCGACCCTGCGCGGCCGCGCCCGCCCCGCATCGGCGACGCGCGGCCACGGCACGAGGCTGCCGTAAGGGTTCGCCGGGTCAGTGACCGCGAGTATCGACACGTCGTCGGGCGTCAGCGGCGCGTCGCGTTCCTCGGCGGCGTCGCGGCACGCGCGCAGCCGGTCGACGGCGCCGGCCCAGGCGAACTGCGCGCCGCCGAGCCCGTCGACGAAATGGCCGCGGCGCACGCGGCCCTGTTCCTCGAGCTCGCGGTAAACCTTGTAGAGCGAACCGAAGCCGCCCGGCAGTTCCTCGGCAAGTGCCGCCGCGCGGCTCGCGATGCCGTAGCGATCGAGCAGCAGGCGCGCGCGGGCGACGGCCTGCGCGGTCGGCGCCGCCTG
>CALALV010000161.1 GCA_937925605.1 uncultured Woeseia sp. | reverse complement strand
GCAACCGCGCCTCGATGTCGTCGCGCGTCAGCGGCTCGCGCGCGGCGCGGCGCGGCTTCGGCCGGCGACGCACGAGCAGCCGCACGACCAGGCCGACCGCCACTGCGATCAGCAGCAACACGCCGCCGGCGTAGGCCCAGAGCAGCAGACGCGGCCCCTCGCGCAGCCGGTCCCAGACGTTCAGCGCCGACTCGGTCACGAACAGCAGCGCGGCGAGGCCGACCAGGAACACCAGCGCGATCAGCAGGCCGAGCGCGAGCCGGATGAAACGATCCACGGTCATGGGGGCGAAGACTGCCCGAAAATGAGCGACATAGGAAGCAGGCGGCGACCGCCGAGGAATCCGCGCCTGTCGCCGAACGGCGAAAGCAGGCGCTTGATTTTTTTAACCGAAACCGCAAACTTCGCGCCCCCGTCGGCAGTCTCACCGGTAAACCACCGGCCACGCGCCGGCGGTGGTGCGTCCCGGGCGTGACCGGGTTGCGCGCATCCCTCCAACGAACCTGATCGTCACGCAGGAGAACATGATGAACAAACGACTTGGGCAAACAGTCGTCCTGCTCGCCGCCGCGGCCGCGGTAACGGCGCAGGCGAACGAACTGAGCTACGACTACGTCGAGCTGCACTACGTCGACGCCGAAATCGACGTGGACGGCGGCGGCGACGTGGACGGCGATGGCTTCGCCATCGACGGCTCGCTCGCGCTGACCGACAACGTGCACGTCTTTGCCGGCTTCCAGTCGCTCGACTTCGACTTCGACGTCGACCTAAGCGCCTTCGAGATCGGCGGCGGCTGGAACCAGTCGATCGCGACCGGTACCGACTTCGTCGCGCGGCTGTCCTACATCGACGGCGAGATCGACACGCCGATCGGCGACGCCGACGATTCCGGCCTCGGTCTCGCGGCCGGGCTACGGCACTTCTTCACGCCCGAGTTCGAGGGCGGCGCCTTCATCCGGCACGTCGACCTGGACGAGTCCGGTGGTGAAACTTCGTTCCTCGTCGAGGGCGAGTACTACCTGACCGAGCGCTTCACGACCGGCCTGTCGCTCGAGTTCGGCGACGACGCCACGAGCTGGGCGCTCGGGGTACGCTACTACTTCGACGGCCTGCGCCGCTGATACGCCTCGACGGGGCCCGGCGGCCGCGAGGCCGTCGGGCCCCGTTGCGTCCGGACCCGGGAACCCGCGCATGCCTGCCCGCCGCAAGCAACTCCGCCGCTGGCTGCGCATCGCCGGCATCGCGCTGGCGCTGCTGCTCGCCTTCAGCGTCGTGCTGACGCTGCCGCTGCGCTACGTCGCGCCGCCGACGACCGCGTTCATGCTGCAGGACGCCAGCGGGCGCGAGCCCGTGGCCTGGCACTGGCGCGACTGGCCCGCGCTCGGCGATGCGCTGCCGCTGGCGGCGGTCGCCTCCGAGGACCAGAAATTCACCAGCCACTTCGGCTTCGACGTAGAGTCGATCCGCAAGTCCGTATCCGGCGCCGGGCGCGGCACACGCCTGCGCGGCGCATCCACGATCAGCCAGCAGCTCGCCAAGAACCTGTACCTGTGGCCCGGCCGCAGTTTCCTGCGCAAGGGGCTGGAAGCCTGGCTCACGCTGTTCCTCGAGATCGGCCTGCCGAAGCGCCGCATCCTCGAGCTGTACCTCAACGTCGCGGAGTTCGGCCCCGGTATCTACGGCGCCGAGGCCGCCAGCCGCCACTTCTTCGGCAAGCCGGCCGCCGCGCTGACGCAGCGCGAGGCGGCGCTGCTGGTCGCGGTGCTGCCGAACCCGGCCCGCTACGACGCCGGGCGGCCGACGCCTTACCTGCGCGAACGCCAGGCGTGGATTCTCGGCCAGATGGCGCGCCTGCGGCGCGAGGGCTGGCACACCACGCTCGACTGACCGGGCGCAGCGGACGGTACAATGCCGCCTCGTCCACCGAGGGGGAACGCCGTGCCTGCAAGAACCGTGTTCGCGACGCTGGTCGCGCTGGCCACGCTCGCCGGCTGCAGCGGCGGCGACGCTCGTCCCGAGCCCGCCACGCTCGTCATCAGCGACGCGCGCATCTGGACCGGCAATCCGCACGAGCGCTGGGCGGAGGCGATAGCGAGCCGCGATGGCCGTATCGTCGCGGTCGGCACGCGCGCCGAGGTGCAGCCCTACATCGGCACCGATACCGAGGTCATCAGCGCGCCCGGCGCGCTGCTGGTCCCCGGCTTCGTCGACGCGCACGTGCACTTCGCGGACGGCGGCGCCGCGCTCGCGTCGGTGCAGTTGCGCGATGCCGCGACGCCGGCGGAGTTCACGGCGCGCATCGCGGAGTACGCGAGCCGCATCGAGCCCGGCGAGTGGATCCTGCAGGGCACCTGGGACCACGAGAACTGGGGCGGCGAGCTGCCGCGGCGCGACTGGATCGACGCCGTCACGCCCGACAACCCGGTGTGGATCTTCCGCCTCGACGGTCACATGGCGCTCGCGAACTCGCGCGCGCTCGCACTCGCCGGGGTCGACGCCGACACGGGCGACGTCGCGGGCGGCGAGATCGTGCGCGACGCGGACGGCCGGCCGACCGGCATCCTCAAGGACAACGCGATGGCGCTGGTCGAGCAGGCGGTGCCGCCGGCGGGCGACGCCGCGATGGAACGGGCGATAAGGGCCGCGATGGACTACGTCGCCGCGCAGGGCGTCACGACCGTGCACGACATGGCCGGCTGGACCAGCCTCGACACGTATCGCCGGCTGCACGCGCGCGGCGAGCTGCGGACGCGCATCTACTCGGTGGTGCCGCTCGCCGACTGGGAGCGACTCGCCGCCGAGGTCGCCCGCCGCGGCAGCGGCGACGAGTGGCTGCGCATCGGCGGGCTGAAAGGCTTCATGGACGGCTCGCTCGGCTCGCACACGGCCGCCTTTTTCGAGGACTTCAGCGACACGCCCGGCGACCGCGGCTTCCTGATCAACACGCTCGACGACATGCGCGCCTGGATTACCGGCGCCGATGCCGCCGGGCTGCAGGTCATGGTGCACGCGATCGGCGACCGCGCGATCCGCGACCTGCTCGACATCTACGCGGACGTCGCCGCCGCGCACGGCGAGCGCGACCGGCGTTTCCGCATCGAGCATGCGCAGCACATCCACCCGGACGACGTCGCCCGCTTCGCCGTGCAGGACGTCATCGCGAGCATGCAGCCCTACCACGCGATCGACGACGGCCGCTGGGCCGAACGCGTGATCGGCGCGGAACGGGCGCAGACAACCTACGCGTTCGGCGCGCTGCTCGACTCGGGCGCGCGGCTCGCCTTCGGCAGCGACTGGTTCGTCGCGCCGGCGACGCCGCTCGAGGGCATCTACGCCGCGGTTACCCGGCGCACGCTCGACGGGGCGAATCCGGACGGCTGGGTGCCGACGCAAAAGATCAGCGTGGAGCAGGCCCTGCACGCGTACACGACTGGCGGCGCCTATGCCTCGTTCGAGGAGCGCCTGAAGGGCTCGCTGGTGCCCGGCATGCTGGCCGACTTCGTGTTGCTCGAGCGGGACCTGACGGCAATTCCGCCCGCGGAAATCCGCGACGTGCGCGTGCTGCGCACCGTGGTCGGCGGGCGCACCGTCTACCGCGCGGACTGAGCGGCGCGCGCCGCCTCAGGCAAGAAAGCCGAGATCGCGACAACGTTAGCCGAGTTCTTTGGTGCCGGCGGCAAGGCAAGCGGAGCCCAACCGATTCTCGTGCAGCCAACTGACACCTACGCCGCGTGGGTTGAGGGGCTGCAGGAGACCTACGTCA
>CALALV010000160.1 GCA_937925605.1 uncultured Woeseia sp. | reverse complement strand
CGACCACCGAGATCTACACTCTTTCCCTACACGACGCTCTTCCGATCTCGGCGACTCCGCGGCGGGCGGCGCGTTGTCCGTCGCCGCGGCCGGCGTCCGCGCAGCGTCGCTGCCGCCGCAGCCGGACAGCGCCAGCAGGCCGGCGAGCAGCCAGGGGGAAAGGTTTCGTTTCATCGTCCTGCTCTGCGTGCCAACCGGGACCGGGCGCACGATAGCGTCCGCGGGCCGGGCCAACAAGCCGGCCGCCTCAGGTCGGGTACTGCGGCCACGCGGGCAGCCCGTCGCCGTGGCAGGACCACGCCGCGCGCGAGTCCTGGAAGATGCGGCCGGTCGGCGCGAGCTCCGGCGCTTCGTCAAGCGCGCCGGCCGGGATGACCGCGACGCCCCGTTCCGACGCTATCCGCGGCAGCGGGCTGCCGCAGTCGGCGCAGAATTGCGTGTAGAAGTAGCGCGCACCCGGCACCTCGAAACGGCGCAGGCGGTCCTCGCCGCGCGGCCAGGCGGCGCTGTCCAGCGCGACGATGACGTTGCTGGCATGGCCGGTTCCGCTGGCCTTGCGGCAGCGCTGGCAGTGGCAGTGATAAAAGGCCTTGATGCGACCCGCGATGCGGAACGCGACGGCGCCGCACAGGCAGCTGCCAGTGAACACATCGATCGACATTTGCATTCTCCCCTGACGTTCCCCGTTGGCCGCGATACTATCGAACGCCGCCTGCGTGCGCAGTGCCGAGAATCGATGAGCGAACAGGACACCCACCTCCAGCCGCCGACCCCGAGCCTGCTGCGCCGCCCGGACTTCGCCTGGTCGCTGTTCCTGTTCCTCGCGGCGGCGGCGGCGGTATTCCTGCTCGGCCTGCGCGACGGGCTGCTGGTCGGCGCGCCGGGCCCGCTGCACGCACTGTTTTTCCTCGCGTTCGGCCTGTTCACGATCTCGATGGGCTACCCGCACCCGAGCTTCGGCCACGTGTCCTTCGACCGCGTGGCGCAGGTCTCGAGCCTGCTGGTACTCGGCCCGCTGGACGCGGCCTGGATCAACGGGCTTGCGTCGCTGATCTGGCCCTGGCACCGGCTGCTGCGCGGCGTGCCGCCGGGCGAAGTGCTGACCGCCTCGCTGCACAACGCCGGGCTCATGACCTTCGTGATCCTCGCCTGCGGCATGCTGTACGTAACGCTCGGCGGACCGGTGCCGCTCGCGGAGCTCACGCCGCAGGCGGCCGGCCTCCTGCTCCTGCTGCTGCTCAGCATGCAGTTGCTGAACGACGCCGGCATGCTGCTGCTGATCTGGCTGCGGCATCTCGACCCGACCCGCCTGCTCAGCGTGTTCACGTCCGCGGTCGAGATCTGGTCCGGGATCATGGCCGTGCTCGTCGCTATCGTTTACGTGCGCATGGAGGGCACGGTGCTCGTGCTGCTGCTCGCGACGCTGAGCGCCGGCATGCTAGTGCTGAACCGCTTCGCGCTGCTGCGCGACCGGCTCGAGAAGCTGGTCGAGGAACGCACCGAGGAACTCCGCCAGAAGTCCATCGAGCTCGAGCGCCAGGCGACGCACGACAAGCTCACCGGGCTCTACAACCGGCGCTTCGCGGACGACTACCTGCAGCGCGAAATCGAGAACGCCGAGCGGGCCGGGCGCGACCTGACCATTGCGCTGGCCGACATCGACCACTTCAAGCAGATCAACGACAACCATTCGCACGCGGTCGGCGACGAGGTCCTGCGGCGCGTCGCCCGGCTGCTGGTCAACCGCTGCCGCAAGACCGACGTGGTCGCTCGCTACGGCGGCGAGGAGTTCCTGCTCTGCTTCCCCGACACGAACGCCGGTTTTGCCCGGCAGATCTGCGAGCAGATCCGCATCGCCGTCGAGAAAATGGACTGGTCGGCGCTCGGCGGAGCAGTGCCGGCCGACTTCCGGATCACGATCAGCTTCGGCGTCGCGGATGCGGGCGGCGACCTGCGGCGCGCGGGCGTGCTGGGGGCCGCCGACGAGCGCCTGTACGCGGCCAAGAAGGGCGGGCGCAACCGGGTCGTGGGCTGAGCGCGAGCCGGCGCGCAACTCGCTGAATTCGCAGCGGCTTTTTGGACCGTTGTGGTCCAAACGCTACAAATTATGTCAGCCGCGGCCGGACGGATCCGGCCAAACTGTTCTTTTTCCGCCACAAAACGCCCAAAACCGGCGCGTAGCCGACGAATGGCGTTTACAAACAAAACAACAAGTCGCATTATTCGCGGTCATGGCGGCCGGGCGCATGTTCGCAAAGCCGTTGGACGCGAGCCACATCGAGCACGCGCCAGACCACAGACAGACGCATAAGGGGATACACATGACAACGGACGAGGTTCGTGCAGCGTTTGCACGGCTGTTCGGCGCAAGCGTACTCGGTATCGCTTTCGCTCTCGCAGCACCCGTAGCCCTCGCGCAGGAGTCGGACGAAGACGACGACGACCTGATCGCGCAGGCAGAAGAAGAAGAAGCGATCGACGAGGTCACGGTCACGGGCTCGCGCCTGCGTCGCGACACCTACTCGAGCATCGCGCCGCTGCAGGTGATCACCAGCCAGGTGTCGCGAGAAGTCGGCCTGATCGACGCCGCGGACATCCTGCAGGAATCCTCGGCCGCGACCGGCCAGCAGATCGACCTGACGTTCTCCGGCTTCGTGATCGAGGAAGGCCCGGGCACGAACCCGGTCAGCCTGCGCGGCCTCGGTTCGGCCCGCACGCTGGTGCTGGTCAACGGCCGCCGTCTCGCGCCGGCCGGCGTGGAGGGCGCTCCGTTCGCCGCCGACCTGAACCTCGTGCCGAGCTCGCTGGTGCAGCAGTACGACCTGCTGCTCGACGGCGCGTCGTCGGTCTACGGCTCCGACGCTGTCGCCGGCGTGGTGAACATCATCATGCGCAAGGACTTCGACGGCCTCGAGCTCGAGACCTACAGCACGGTACCCGAGCAGGGCGAGGGCGTATCCCATAACCTGACCGCGGTCTGGGGCAAGAACTTCGACCGCGGTTTCTTCGGCATCGGCTTCGAGATGGAGACGAGCGAGATCGTCACCGCGGCCGACCGCAGCTGGACCGACCAGTGCGACAAGCACGTCGAGGTCACGACGACCGGCGAGTTCCGCACGCTCGACCTCGCGGACCAGCAGGCGATCGGCATGGACCCGACCGAGTGCGTGCGCAGCGGCCTGGCCGGGCGCATCATCCCGGACTTCTTCGGCGGTTTCGGTGGCTGGGGCAGCATCTACTACACGCCGGGTGCCGGTAACTCGGGCCTGGCCGACTGGTCAGAGTCGTCGATCTTCGGCGTGGCAGTCGACGGCGACGGTGACGGCCAGACCGACATCAACTTCATCGACTACTCGCTGAACCCGCTGGAGCTGAACCGGACGATCTTCCCCGAGTTCGACGCGACCAGCGTCATGGCCTACGGCGAGTACACCTTCGAGGGCGAGGCGAACCTGACCCCGTACTTCGAGGCGATGTACAACGAGCGCGAGGTGTTTTTCGACGCCGGCCGCTTCCAGCTGTTCCCGGACGTGCCCGCGGGCAACCCGTACAACCCCTGCAACCCGGCGGCGATCGGCGGCGTTGACTGCGGCCTCGCGTTCAACGACCTGATGAACAACCCGAACTTCGCGGCCGACTTCACCGCGTTCTACGGCGTGCCGCCGACCGCCTTCGGTCTCGGCCTGGAGCCGGCGGCCGGTCCGATCGGCGTACTGCCGGTCTCGAGCGTCATCGGCGACCGCACCGAGAACACCAATACGGTCGAGCAGACGCGCGCCGTGGTCGGCCTGCGCGGCGACATCCCGGCGCTCAACTTCGGCACGATCGACAACTGGTCGTTCGACGTCGCGGCCGTGTTCTCGCGCTCCGAGGGCACCTCGAGCCGCCCGGGTATCCGTGGCGACCTGCTGAGCCTGTCGCTGAACACGTCGGCCTTCGACGGTTCCGGCGGCGTGGTCTGCGGTGACGACGCGAACGGCGACGGCATCCCGGACGGCACCTTCTCGGATCCGAACCGCGAGTTCGTCCCGGTCGGCACGCCCTGCGTCCCGGTCAACATGTTCGCGCCGAGCCTGTACCAGAACATCGTCGGCGACTTCGCGACGGCCGCCGAGCGCGACTACCTGTTCGACAGCCGCGACTTCGACACGGTCTACAAGCAGGCAATCTACTCGGCATTCATCACCGGCGACCTGTTCGAGCTGCCGGCCGGCACTGTCGCCGCGGGCTTCGGTATCGAGCACCGCATCGACGAGATCGAGTCGCTGCCGGACGACGTGGCCGCCAACGGCCTGTTCTTCGGCTTTTTCTCGGACCAAGGCGCGATCGGCCAGAAGGACACGTCCGAGGCCTACGCCGAGTTCGAGTTCCCGCTGCTGGTGGACCTGCCGCTGGCGAGCGAGCTGACGCTGAACGCGTCGGCGCGCTGGACCGAGGACGAGTTCTACGGCACGGCCTGGACGTACTCCGGCAAGCTGGGCTGGCGCCCGGTCGAGTCGCTGCTGCTGCGCGCCACCTACGGCACGTCGTTCCGCGCCCCGAACCTGCGCGAGAACTTCCTGGCCGGCCAGACGGGCTTCCTGACGCTGGCCGATCCCTGCGTCGTGCCTGACGCTGCGTTCGACCCGATCAACGGCTACGACCCGGCGCTCGACAACCGCGACCAGAACATCATCCAGAACTGCATCAACATCGCGGGCGTCGACCCGACCTCGTTCGGTGCGAACACCTCCGGCGCCTACAGCGTCGAGAACTCGGCCGGCGGTGCACGCGACCTGCTGGAAGAGACCTCCGACTCGCTGTCGCTGGGCTTCGCCTTCGAGCAGCCGTGGTTCAACCAGTTCGACCTGACTATGGGCGCGACTTTCTACCGGATCGAGATCAACGACACGATCATCGAGCCGTCCGCGCAGTTTATCGTCAACGACTGCTACACGAGCCCGGTCGACATCCGCAGCACGTTCTGCTCGCGCATCCGTCGTGACGCGGCCGGCTTCCTCGACTTCATCGACGCGGGCTTCATCAACCGCGACTCCGAGGAGATCGAGGGCGTCGACGTGAACATCGCCTACGACCAGTCGATCGAGTTGTTCAACCGCCCGATCGACATCGGCGCCGACCTCGTCGCCAACCGCTCGCTGACGAAGGAAGAGACCTTCATCGGCGACAATGGCGACGTCGACTTCGACACCGACCAGGGCGAGTTCGGCTTCCCGGACTGGAACGGCAGCCTGACGCTGCGCGCCGACATCGCGGACTTCCGCATGACCTGGCAGGCCCGCTACCTCGGCTCGGTCAACCAGGACGCGGACTTCGTCGATGCCTTCGGCAACGCGGTGGCCGGCACGGCCAACACCTGCCTGGGCGAGGCGAACGGCGACGTGGACTGCCGCGACGTCGGCTTTGCGGACAACTACTTCTCGCACGCCGTGTCGCTGTACTACTACGGTGACGTCTGGACCTTCGGCGCCGGTATCCGTAATGTATTCGACGAGCCGCCTCCGATGGTCGACGGCAGCGAAGTGCTGGCGATCAACAACGCGCCGATCGGCTACGGCTACGATCTGAACGGCCGCACGTACTACTTCAACATCGCGGCCACGTTCGACGTCGGTCTCTGACCGGCGGTCGTATCGCCGACATTGCTGTGACAATGGCCCGCGGCGCCAAACCGCGGGCCATTTTTTTTGGATTTCGAGAGAAGCTACGCATGAAAATACGCAAACTACTGCTGGCGCTGGCCGCGCTCCCGGCACTCTGGTCGGCCGCGGCGACAGCGCAGGTCGAGCCCTACCCGCTAGAGTATTTCGCGCTGCGCGACGTGATCAGCAACGTCCAGGTCTCGCCGGACGGCAAGCACCTCGCGCTGCTGAAGATCCCGAGCAAGGACGGCAACCCCGTCATCGAGGTCTACGAGACGGCCGACCTCGGCAAGGAGCCGTTCCGGGTCAACGCGGACCCGATGGAGATCACGTCCATCGACTGGGTCAGCGACAGCAACATCGTGTTCCTGGCGCGGCAGAAGGTTCGTGACAAGATCGAAGGCTTCAACCAGGGTGTCTACGAGGTCCGCCTCGCACTGCTCGACATCGACAGGAAGGAGATCGAGAACTTCGACGAGTCGAACCCGGCGATCTCCGGCCTGCTGCCGAACAAGCCGAACAAGATCATCCTGTCCTTCAACCCGGGCGGTGAACAGGACACGAAACTGAAAGAGGCTTTCCGTCCGCGCGCCTACTACGAGTTCGACCTGAAGCGCGGTACCAAGAAGCTGCTGATTCGCGGCAAGATCGATCTCGCGCAGATCGAATTCGACGGCGAGGGCAACCCGTACACGGCGCGCGGTTTCGACCTCGGCAAGGGCGAGTTCATCTGGTACTACCGGCGGCCGGGCGAAAAGACCTGGCACGAGATGTACCGGCTGCACGAGGACAGCTTCGAGACCTTCCAGGTCGAGGGCTACGACGACGCGAAGGCCGGTAACTTCCTCGTGAGCGCGAACAACGGCCACGACAAGACCGGCCTGTGGTCCTTCAATCCGGAGTCGCAGAAGTTCGAGGAGCTCATTTACCGCCGCTCCGACGTGAACGTGGCCGGTGTGCGCTTCCACAGCAACGAGTGGACGGAGCCGGACACGATCGCGGCGGTCGCCTACGCGACGGACACCTACCATTTCGAGTACTTCGACGAGATGGAAGGGGCGACTTACCGGCAGCTGGAAGAAATCATCCCGTGGGCGAGCTACCTGTCCATTTCCAGCCGCTCGCGCGACGGCCAGACCTTCACGGTCTACAACGTCGGCCCGCGTGACCCGGGCAGCTACTACCTGTACAAGGACGGCCGCTTCCAGGCGGTCGGCAGCAAGCAGCCGCTGCTGGAGAGCGAGAAGCTCGCCGACGTGCGCTATATCAGCTACGAGGCACGCGACGGCGTCGAGATCCCGGCCTACCTGACCGTGCCGCACGGCGAGGCGCCGTTCCCGCTGGTCGTCATGCCGCACGGCGGTCCGTTCGTGTCGGAAGTCGTGCTGTACGACGAGTGGGGCCAGCTGCTCGCGAACAACGGCTACATGGTGCTGCAGCCGCAGTACCGCGGCTCGACCAACTTCGGCCTCGACTTCTACACGATGGCCTTCCGCGACGGCGGCCAGGGCGGCTACAAGATGCAGGACGACAAGGACGACGGCGTCCTGTACCTGGTCGAGCAGGGCCTCGTCGACCCGGACCAGGTCGCCATGTTCGGCTGGTCCTACGGCGGCTACGCAGCCATGGTCGCGGCCTCGCGCACGCCGCAGCTCTACCAGTGCGTGATCGCGGGCGCCGGCGTCGCCGACACGAACATGCAGGTCAACTACTACCGCGACGCGCTGCGCGGCGCGCAGAGGCTGGAGCAGCTGCGGATGTGGGACGACAGCGTCGCGCCGATCGAGGAGGCGGAAAAGGTCAACGTGCCGATGCTGCTGATCCACGGCGATGTGGACCAGCGCGTGCCGCCGGTGCACATGCGCAAGTACCTCAAGGAGCTCGACGACAAGAACGTGGACTACCGCCACGTCTGGCTGGAGGGCGCCGACCACTTCTCGAGCACGCTGTTCTACGACCACCAGATCACGCTGTACGAGAACCTGATCGGCTTCCTCGAGAACGAGTGCGGGCCGGGCGGGCTGCAGGGCGACTAGCGCCGAGCGACAGGCCGGAACGAACGCCGCCGTGCCTGGGCACGGCGGCGTTTTTTTTGTGCAATCGGAAGCGCCGGCGCGCGCCCGCAGCGGCTCAGAACATCTCGCTGGGACCCGGCTCCTCGTCGTCCGGCTTCGAGCGGCTGGCGATGAAGTCGCCGGTGATCATCTTGTCGTAGGACAGGCCGGGGCCCACCATCGGGTAGACGCCCGCGTCGGGGTCGATGATGACCTCGAGGAACGCCGGCCCGGCGAAGGCGAGGAATGCCTCGATCGTCGGCTCGACGTCCTCCGGCCGCTCCAGGCGCTCGGCGAACTCGAAGCCGTCGGCCTCGGCGGTCTTGACGAAATCCTTGCGGTGCAGCGACTTGTCGCTCGCGGACATGCGGCCCTTGTAGTAGAGCTTCTGCCACTGGCGCACCATGCCGTCGCCGTAGTTGTTCAGCACCACGACCTTGACCGGCAGCTTGTAGGTCGTCGCCGTCTCGAGTTCGCCGATATTCATGCGCATGCTGGCGTCGCCGTCGACGTCGATGACCAGTCGCTCCGGCTGCGCGAACTGCGCGCCGATCGCGGCCGGCAGCCCGAAGCCCATCGTGCCCATGCTGCCCGAGGTCAGCCACAGCCGCGGTTCGCGGAAGTCGAAGTACTGCGCCGCCCACATCTGGTGCTGGCCGACGCCGGTCGTGATGATCGCCTTGCCGCCGGCGATCCGGTTCAGCGCCTCGATGACGGCATAGGGCTGGATCAGCGGGCTCTTGCGGTCGTAGTCGAGCCGGTGGCGTTGCTTGAGCGCCGCGACCTCGGCATGCCAGGTAGCGAAATCCTTGGCGAAGTCGATCCGCCGGCCGTAGGCCAGCAGCGCCTCGAGATCGCGCGCGAGCACGCCGACATGGTGCCAGCCGACGTTCTTGACCTTGCCGATCTCGGCGACGTCGACGTCGAAATGCGCGATGTGCCGCGCGCGCGGCGCGAAGTTGACCGGGTCGCCCGCGACGCGGTCGTCGAAGCGCGCGCCGATCGCGATCAGGAAATCGCAGTCCTCGACCGCGTAGTTGGCGAACGCGGTGCCGTGCATGCCGAGCATGTGCAGCGACAGCGGGTGGGTCGTGTCGCTGGCGCCGAGGCCCATGAGCGTCGTCGCGACCGGGATGCCCCAGGCGTTCGCGAGGTGGCGCATGGCCTTGGTGGCGTTGCCGTTGATCACGCCGCCGCCCGCGTAGATCAGCGGCCGCTCGGCCTCGGCGAGCATCGCGTAGAAGCGCTCGCAGGCCTCGTCCGAGAGCCGGTTGTCGTGGACCGCCTGCAGCCGGTTGCGGTAGCCGGTGAGCTCGAGCGTGCCGTGTCCGGCGAACGGCCCCTCCCAGTTCTGGACGTCCTTCGGGATGTCGATGACGACCGGGCCGGGCCGGCCGGTGCGTGCGATTTCGAAGGCCGTGCGCATCGTCGCCTCGAGCCGGGTCGGGTCCGTTACCAGGAACACGTGCTTCGCGACCGCGCCCATGATCGCCGTGACCGGCGCCTCCTGGAACGCATCGGTGCCGATCGCGTGCGTCGGTACCTGGCCGCAGATGACGACGATCGGCACGGAGTCCGCCATGCAGTCGCGCACCGGCGTGACGGTGTTGGTCGCGCCGGGACCCGAGGTCACCATGACCACGCCGACCTTGCCGCTGGCACGGGCGTAGCCCGCCGCCATGAAGCCCGCGCCCTGCTCGTTGGCCGGCACGATCAGCGGCATCGCCGCGCCGCCGTCGGCGCGCCGGTGCTGGTCGTTGTAGCGGAACACGGCGTCGTAGGTCGGCAGGATCGCGCCGCCGGAATAGCCGAAGATCGTGTCCACTCCCTCGTCGGCGAGCACCTGCACCACGATGTCCGCGCCGGTCATGGACTGGCCGGCGAGCGGGTGCGCGTTCTGCGGGGCGACGGGCTGACGGTTGCTCATGTAATCGCCACCGGGGCGAAGCGGCCGGACAACGCGATCGAGTGTTTACTAATCAAAAGGGCATTGCAATACTCGGCCGGACCCCCGCCCGCGCAGGCATGACATGCGACACGTGATCTCGGTACTGCTGGAAAACGAACCCGGCGCGCTGACGCGCATGACGGGCCTGTTCTCCACGCGCGGCTACAACATCGATACGCTGAACGTCGCGCCGACCCAGGACCGCAGCGTGTCCCGGGTGACCCTGGTCGTGCGCGGTTCGGACGCGGCGATCGCCCAGCTCAACACCCAGCTCGCCAAGCTGGTCGACGTCGTCAACATCCACGACATGACGCTCGGCGAGCACTTCGAGCGCGAGCTCGTCATCGTCAAGCTGAAGCTCGCCGGCCACGCGTTGCCCGCGGCGCGCGGGCTGGCCGAGCGATTCGGCGCCGAGGTCCTGGACGAGTCGCCGGTCAGCTTCACGCTGCAGCTGACCGGCCTGCTGCGCGAGGTCGACGAGTTCGTGAGTGCGGCGGCCGGTATCGGCACGCTCGCCGCGGTCGCGCGCAGCGGCAGCGTCGCGGTCTCGAAGGGCGAAGTCACGCTGTCGAGTTATTCGCAGCAGCATCGCCTGACCGGCTGACCGCGCGCGCATGACGGACACGGCAGAGACCGTCGACCTGCTGGTCATCGGCGGCGGCATCAACGGCGTCGGCATCGCGCGCGACGCCGCGCTGCGCGGCCTGTCGACGCTGTTGCTCGAGGCCCGCGACTTCGGCAGCGGCACGAGCAGCTGGTCCAGCCGCCTGATCCACGGCGGGCTGCGCTACCTCGAGTACGGCGAGATCTCGCTGGTGCGCGAGTCGCTGCACGAGCGGCGCACGCTGCTGAAGATCGCCCCGCATCTCGTGCGGCCGCTCAGGCTCGTGATCCCGCTGTACCGCGACGGCACGCGCTCGCCGTTCGTCGTCCGCCTCGGGATGCTGGCCTACGACCTGCTGTCGCTTGGCAAGGCGCTGCCGCGGCACCGCATGCTCGGCACGGACGAAGTAATTGCCGGCGCGCCCGGCATCCGCCGCGACGGGCTCGTGGGTGCCGCGAGTTACTTCGACGCGCAGGTCACCTTCGCGGAGCGCCTGGTCGTCGAGAACGTCGTCGCGGCGGCGGAAGCCGGAGCGACCCTGCGTAACTACGCCGTGGTCACGAAGCTCGAACTCGGCACGGACGGTCCCCATCGTGTGACCTGGGACGATGCGCGCGAGGGCGGCGAGCGGAGCGTGCGCGCGCGCGTCGTCGTCAACGCCGCGGGCCCCTGGGTCGACCGCGTGCTCGGCCTCTCCAATGCCGGCGCGCCGCGCCTGATGGGCGGCACGAAGGGCAGCCACCTGGTGGTCGACCCGTTCCCCGGGGCGCCGCAGGACGCCTGCTACGTCGAAGCGGCCGACGGCCGGCCGGTCTTCATCATCCCGTGGAACGGCCAGTACCTCATCGGCACGACCGATATCCGCTACGACGGCGACCCGGCCGAGGCGACGCCGAGCGCGGCGGAGGTCGAGTACCTGCTCGCGACGCTGCACGCGGTGTTTCCGTCCGCCGGGCTGACGCCGGCCGAGATCAACTTCGCCTACGCCGGCGTGCGGCCGCTGCCGTACGTCGAGGCCGGCCCGGAGTCGGCGATCACGCGCCGGCACATCATCCGCAGGCACGCCGGGCGCGGGCTTTACTCGATCATCGGCGGCAAACTGACGACCTATCGCAACCTGGCCGAGCAGGTTACCGACCGCGTGCAGAAGGCGCTGGGCCTGCCGGTGACGGCGACCCGGACCGCCGATGCGCCCCTGCCCGGCGGGCACGAGGCCACCGTGCCGGAAGCGCTGCGGCCGCTGCGACCGGCGGGGCAGCAGCGCCTGCTCGCGCTGTACGGTTCGCGCTGCCAGCGGCTCGCCGAGCTGTGCCGGGAGCGGCCCGATTACGCGGAGCCGGTCGCCGCAGGCAGCGGCGTGATCGCGGCGGAGGTCGCGCTTGCGCTGCGCGACGAGTACGCGCTGACGCTCGTCGACCTGCTGCACCGGCGCCTGATGACCGGGCTCGACGCCGACCTCGGCGCGGCCGCTGCCGACGCCATCGCCGCGGTCGCCGCGCGCGAGGCGGGCTGGGACGGGCAGCGGCTGGCCGCCGAGCGCGACGCGCTGGCCGCCTGGACCGCGCGCCTGTCGCTTGCCGGAATGCGGGACGCGCGGCAGAGTTGACGGACGGGGTCCTCCCGCACGGGACAGGGAAGTACATGCAACAAGCTGCGAACATCGCCGGTCACCGGCGCCTGGTCGTCAAGGTCGGTTCCGCGCTGCTCGCCGGCGCCGACGGACGCCTGAACCGCGCCTGGCTGGAAAGCCTGCTGGACGACGTCGCGGCGCTGCGCCGCGACGGCCGCCAGGTCCTGATCGTCTCGTCGGGCGCCGTCGCGCTCGGCTGCCGCGCGCTCGGCCTCGAGCGCGGCAAGGCGCGCCTCGACGAGCAGCAGGCGGCGGCGGCCGCCGGCCAGGTGCGGCTCGCGCACGCCTACCTCGACATGCTCGAGGCCCGCGGGCTGGCCTGCGCACAGATCTTGCTGACGCCCGACGACACCGAGCGCCGGCTGCGCTTCCTGAACGCGCGGGCCACGCTCGAGAAGCTGCTCGAGCTCGGCGTCGTGCCGGTCATCAACGAGAACGACACCGTGGCGACGGACGAGCTGCGCTACGGCGACAACGACCGGCTCGCCGCGCGCGTCGCGCAGCTGGTCATGGCCGACGGCCTGGTGCTGCTGTCCGACGTCGACGGGCTGTACAGCGCCGATCCGCGTCTCGACGGCACGGCACGGCACGTGCCCGAGGTCGCGAGCCTCGACGCCGACACGCTGGCGATGGCCGGCGAGTCGAGCAGCAGCTACGGCTCGGGCGGCATGCGTACGAAGCTCGCGGCGGCGCGCATCGCCAGCCGCGCCGGCTGCGAAACCTGGATCGCCAGCGGTCGCGTCGAGCATCCTCTGGCCGCGCTGATCGACGGCGCGCGCTCGACCCGCATCCGCGCCGCCGGCACGCCGGCCGCGGCGCGCAAGCAGTGGCTCGCCGGCCTGCTGACGGTCGACAGCGCGGTCGGCGTCGACGCGGGCGCCGCGACGGCGCTCAGGAGCGGCAGCAGCCTGCTCGCGGTGGGCGTGCGCCGGATCGACGGCGAGTTCGAACGCGGCGACGTCGTCACGCTGCTCGACGCCGACGGGCGCGAGCTCGGCCGCGGCATTGCCGGCTATTCGAGTGCCGACCTCGAGAAGATCGCCGGTCGCCGCTCCGAGGACATCGAGGCCCGCCTCGGCTACCGGGGCCGCGCCGTCGTCGTGCACCGCGACGACATGGTACTGTTTGCCACAGACGGCTGACGGCAGGGTGCGAAGGTAATGGGCAGCGAAGCGCAGGCAAGCGCGGGCGGCGAGGACATCGCGGCGATCATGCGACCGCTCGGCGAGGCGGCACGCGCGGCCGCGCGCGGGCTGGCGCTGACCGACGGCGCGACGCGCAATGCCGCGCTGCGGCACTCGGCGGCGGCCATCCGCCGGCGTTCTGCCGCGATCCGCGAGGCCAACGCGATCGACATGGCGCGGGCGCGCGAGGCGGGTCTCACGAAGGCGATGCTCGACCGGCTGTTCGTCGACGAGGGGCGCGTCGAGGCGATGGCGGCGGGTCTCGAATCGATTGCAGAGCTGCCGGATCCGCTCGGCCAGGTGCTGGCGGAGTGGGAGCGGCCGAACGGCCTCGTGATCCGCCGCGTGCCGGTGCCGCTCGGCGTCATCGCGATCATCTACGAGAGCCGGCCGAACGTCACCAGCGACGCGGCCGGCCTGTGCCTGAAGTCCGGCAATGCCGCGATCCTGCGCGGCGGCTCCGACAGCTTCGAGACGAGCCGCGCCATCTACGATTGCCTCGCCGAGGGCATCGCGGCGGCCGGCATCGACGGCGCGCCCGTGCAGCTCGTGCCGACGACCGATCGCGACGCGGTCGGCTACCTGCTGTCGTCGATGGCCGGCGCGGTCGACGTCGTCGTGCCGCGCGGCGGCAAGCGGCTGATCGAGCGCGTGCAGGCCGAGGCGCGGGTGCCGGTCATCGGCCACCTCGAGGGCCTGTGCCATGTCTACCTGCACGAAAGCGCCGATCGGGACATGGCTGTCGACGTGGTCCTGAATGCGAAAATGCGCCGCACCGGCATCTGCGGCGCGGCCGAGACCGTGCTGGTCGACGAGGCGGTCGCCGACTCGCTGGTGCCCGGGCTGGTCGCGCGCCTGCACGAAGCCGGCTGCGAGGTGCGCGGCGACGAGCGCGTGCGCGGGCTGGCCGACGGCGTCGTCGCGGCCAGCGAGGAAGACTGGCGCACAGAGTACCTGGACGCGATCCTGTCGATGCGCGTCGTCGCCGGAATCGACGAGGCGCTCGCGCACATCGGCCGCTACGGCACCGGGCACACGGAGAGCATCATCGCAACGGACGCCGGGGCTGCGCGCCGTTTCCAGGAGCGCGTTGACGCCGCGATAGTCATGCACAACGCGTCGACGCAGTTCGCTGACGGCGGCGAGTTCGGTATGGGCGCCGAGATCGGCATCAGCACCGGGCGCATCCACGCGCGCGGCCCGGTTGGCGCACAGCAGCTGACCAGCTACAAGTACCTCGTCTCCGGCAACGGCCAGACCCGGCCCTGACCCCCGGGCGCACCCGCGCCCCTTATAATGCGCGGCGTCACGCGGCCCCTGCCGGGCCGCGCACCACACGGAACGGACCGATGGTCAGACTGATCCTGTTGTTGGCGGCGCTGTGCGCGGCCTCTACGACCGCGCTGGCGGAGACCGACCGGCCGCGCGTCGGGCTGGTGCTGGGCGGCGGCGGCGCGCGGGGCGCCGCGCACGTCGGCGTGCTGCGCGAGCTGGAGCGCCTGCGCGTGCCGGTGGACGCTATCGCGGGCACCAGCATGGGGGCCATCGTCGGCGGCCTGTACGCGGCCGGCAAGACCCCGGCCGAGCTCGAGGAGATCGTCGGCTCGCTCGATTTCTCGGCCTCGTTCCGCGACC
The DNA here is from genome assembly GCA_937925605.1 of uncultured Woeseia sp. GTDB lineage: Bacteria > Pseudomonadota > Gammaproteobacteria > Steroidobacterales > Woeseiaceae > Woeseia. The sequence continues at coordinate 56,803 of CALALV010000160.1, read as the reverse complement.
GCCCGGACCGCCAGGAACTGCCGTTCCGGCGCAAGCAGGACGACGCCGCCTTCCCGATCCGCTTCGAGCTCGGCCTGCGCGACGGCGAGCTGCGCATGCCGCGCGGCCTCGTCCAGGGGCAGAAGCTCGGCCGCATCCTGCGCGAGCTGACCGGCGGCGTCGGCATCGTGCGCGACTTCGGCGCGCTGCCGATCCCGTTCCGCTCGGTTGCGGCCGACATCGAGACCGGCGAGGCCTACGTAATGCAGTCCGGCGACCTGACCGAGGCGCTGCGCGCGAGCATGTCGGTCCCGGGCGTGTTCGCGCCGGTCGTCATCGACGGTCACACGCTGGTGGACGGCGGCCTCGTCGGCAACCTGCCGATCGACGTAATCCGCGACATGGACGTCGACGTGATCATTGCCGTCGACGTCGAGTTCCCGCTCTACGAGCCCGAGCAGCTCGACTCCGCGCTCGACATCTCGGCGCAGATCCTGACGATCCTGATCCGCAAGGAGACCCGGCGGCAGATCGACACGCTCGGCCCGGACGACGTGCTGATCCGGCCGGCGCTCGGGCAGTTCGGCTCGAGCAATTTCGCGCAGATCGCCGAGGCGATCGAACCCGGTGCGGTGGCCGCGCGGCACCACGAGGCCGAGCTGCGCCGGCTGTCGCTGCCCGCCGCCGACTGGCAGCGTTACCTCGCGCGACGCCAGCCGGCGCCGCCTGCGCCGGCCACCACGATCGATTTCGTCCGCGTCGGCGAGTCCGGGCCGCTGTCGGCGCGCGCGCTCGAGGCAAGGCTCGCGACCCGGGCCGGCGAGGAGCTCGACCCGGCCCGCCTCGCCGCCGACGCCGAGAGCCTTTATGCGCTCGACCTCTACGAGCGCGTGGACTACGACGTCGTCGAGCAGGGTGGCCGTACCGGCGTGATCTTCGACGCGGTGCCGAAGGCCTGGGGGCCGAGCTACCTGCGCTTCGGCATCGGGCTCGAGGACGACTTTGACGGCACGACCGCGTTCAACCTGTCCACCCGGCTGACGCGAACCGGCGTCAACCGGCTCGGAGCGGAGTGGCGCACGGACCTGCAGGTCGGCACCGACCCGTTCCTCGTGTCCGAGTTCTACCAGCCGCTGAGTTTCGATGCCCGCTACTTCGTCGCGCCGCGATTCGACCTGCGCCAGGCCAACCTGCGCACCTTCGCCGGCGACACGCGCATCGCCCGTTACCGCATCGGCGAAGTCGAGGTCGGCATCGACGCGGGGCGCGAACTCGGGCGCTGGGGCGAAATCCGCTTCGGTGCATTTCGCGGCACCGGCAACGCCACGCTGAAGGTCGGCGACCCGAGCCTGCCGAACTTCGACTTCGAGACCGGCGGCCTGTTCGCGCGCTTCGCGGTCGACACGCTCGACGACGCGCAGATTCCGCTCGAGGGCCAGCGCTTCGACCTCGAGTGGGAACTTTCGCGCCCGGCGCTCGGTGCCGACAGTGACATAGACACCGTCAGCATGGATTGGACAGGGGTCCGCACGCGCGGCCGCCACAGCCTGCAGCTCGGCTTCAACTACGCGACCACGATAGAGACGGACAACCAGGTACAGAACTACTTCCCGCTCGGCGGCTTCCTGCGCCTTTCGGGCCTTGCGCGCGGCGAGATCACCGGGCCGCACGCCGGCGTCGCGCGGCTCGTCTGGTACCGCCGCTCGGGAGAGACGGGCGGCGGCCTGTTCGAAGTACCGCTTTACCTGGGCGCCTCGCTCGAGGCCGGCAACGTCTGGCAGCAGCGCTCGGATATTTCCAGCGACGGGCTGCTGATCAACGGCAGCCTGTTCGTCGGACTCGACACCTACTTCGGGCCGCTGTACGTCGCCGCAGGCTTCGCGGAGCGCGGCCGCAGCAACTTCTACCTGTCGCTCGGCGCGCCGCCGCGCTAGCGGACGATCTTTTCCAGCACCTGGGTCGGCGTGTCGGTCTTGCGGTAGTAGCCGTGGCGCTTCGCGATGTCGTCGTAGGCGCGGTCACGCTCCGCTTCGGACGGGTACCAGCGCACGCGTTCCCAGTCCTCGCCGAGCAGGCGGCCGAACGTGTCACCCGACGGCAGCCGGATACGGATGCCGTAGCGGCGCTCCGCGGTGGCGCGTTCGGGATCGACCAGGTTGTGCGCGTGACAGTACTTCATGATGACGAGGCGTTACGGGGACCGGCGCGGATTATAGCCCGGCGGGTACCGGGGCGACTACGGCCCGCGCGCCGCGTGCCGGTCGGCGGCGCCCTCGCGGTCCGCCCAGCCGAGCAGGCGCCGGGTCACGAACAGGTACAGGCGCTTGCCGGTCGCCTTCCACGCACGGGCCGGGAGCGACGGCGTCGCGAGGATTCGGCGCTGCGCCGCGGTCAGCCGCTCCGGGCAGTAGCTGCGCTTGTGCTTCAGCAGGTGCCTCAGATCCTCGCGCCCGAGCAGCCGGAACAGCCGGCCGCGGCGCGGCGCGAACCACGCAAGCTGGAAGTCGATGAACGCCGGCCGGCCGTCGCTGCGTACCAGCAGGTTCGGTTCCTTGGCCAGGTCGTTGTGCACGACGCCCGCGCGGTGCAGGCGGCGGAGCAGGGCCAGCGCATGCCGGTAATAGGCCGGGTCGGCGCAGCGCGCCTCGTACAGCGGGCTGCCGTCGAGATAGCTGCGCTCGAGGCGGTCGCGTTCGGCGCGGAGCAATTCGGGCACGCCGTCGATGCCGTCGAGCGCAGCCAGCACCCGGGCCTCGCGCGCGAGCAGTCGCCGGGCGACCCAGCGGGTCCAGAGCGGCGCGCCGCTCGTGTCGCGAACGATGTGCCGCGCGCCCGCCGGGCCGGCCAGGCGCACCTCGCCAAACAGGTCTTTCTTCAGTCGTTGTTCGCCCTGGTCTCGCATCGCACCCTTGTAGCCCCGGCCCCGCTGTGCACAGAATAACGCACCGGGGGGAGGCAGGTTGCGCATGAAGGGTACGCGGGAAAAAGGCAGGTCGGGGGCCGACGCCGAGTTCTTCAGCGTCGGCGCACCGCTGAATCCGCTGCGCGGCGGCTATATCCGGCGCGCGGCCGACGACCTGCTGTACGACACGGTCGTCGCCGGGCGCTACGCGCACGTGCTCGCGCCCGCGCACTCGGGCAAGTCGAGCCTCGTTGCCGCGACCGCCGCACGCCTGCGCAACAACGGCTACAAGATCGCCAACCTCGACCTGTCGCAGATCGTCGAACGCGACGGCGGTACCGACGCCGGGCGCTGGTACTACAGCATCGCCTACCGGCTGTTGCGCCAGCTGCGGCTCAAGATCGACCTGCAGGACTGGTGGCAGGACAAGGCGCTGCTGTCAAACCGCCAGCGACTGGTCGAGTTCTACGTCGAGGTCGTGCTGCAGAACATCCGCGAGCCGATCGTCATCGTCGTCGACGAGGTGCAGCTGGTCGAGCAACTGCCGTTCAAGGAACACCTGCTGCCGAGTATTCGCGCGGCGCACAACGCCCGCGCCACCGACCCGGAGTTCGAGCGGCTCGTGTTCATCATGAGCGGCGAGGGCGATACCGAGTCACTGGTCGAGGACCCGGCGCTGTCGCCGTTCCGCGTGTCGCAGGCGATCGCGCTCGAGGAGTTCACCCGGCCCGAGCTCGACCTGTTCTCCACGGAGCTGAACTTGCCCGCCGCGCAGGCGCGCCTCGCGCTCGACCGGATCTGGCAGTGGACTAACGGCCAGCCCTACCTGTGCCAGAAACTGTGCCGGGCGCTGTCCCGCGAAACCGTGGAAGGCGACGTCGAGGCACGCGTCGACCAGCTGGTCACGAAGCTCCTGGCAGGCCGCGCCGCGCTGCACAGCGAGCCGCACCTGAATCACATCCATCGCCGCGTAGTGACGGATCGCCGCGATCACGAGGCGATGCTTAATGCCTATGGCCGGATGCGCAAGGGACTGGACGTACCCTGGGAACCGGCGTCCCGCGCCTTGCGCAAGCTGCGCGCGACCGGTCTCGTGCGGGTCGACGACAGCGGGCTGCTGGTGCCGTCCAACCGCGTCTACGCGACCGTGTTCACGGCCCGCTGGGCCAATCGCAACCTGCCGCTGCACTGGCGCGGCCCGGCGCTGGTCGCCGCCGGTCTCGTCGTGCTGCTGGCCGTGCCGTTCTGGTACACGCAGCTGTTGCCGAAGCCCTACATGCGCCAGCTCGTGTCGCCGACGGCCGAGCTGACCGAGGTGGCCGGCGCCTGGCGCAACCTGCGCTCGTTCCCGGGCCACGGCGAGACGGCGGACCGGCTGTTCGTGACGCTGCTCGAAAACCGCGCCGACCGCGCCGCGAACCGCGCCGAGATAGACAAGGTCGCCTCGTTCGCCGCGGACCTGCCGGGCGACGGCGAGCTCGCGGCCACGCTCACCGCGGATTTCTGGGACCGCAAGGCCCGCGAAGCGATGCGCGGCGAGCAGCGCGACGCGGCGTTGCTCGCGAGCCTCGAGGCGCTGGTCGTCGCGACCCCGGAGCGTCGCCGCGTCGCCGCGACGCTGATCGGCGAGGACTACCCGAGGCTGATCGCGAGCGCACCGGTCCCGGCCGACAGCCAGCTCCTGTTCGACGCCCGCGACGTCGTCGTCAGCAAGGCCGACGGCGCGCGCATCCTGCAGTGGCAACTCGCCGGCGAGGAGCTGCGGCAGCGCGAGCCGTGGACCGTGTCGTCGCTCGAAGTCACGCCGCTGGTGAGGCGCGTCGCCGTCGACCGCCCGGGCAACGTCAGCCGCATCGGCCTGTCGGTCAACGTGAGCCACGCGCGCCTCGACGATTTGCGGCTCAAGCTGATCGCGCCGTCCGGCCGCACGGTCGAGCTGCCGATGGAAGGCGAACGCTCGGCCGCCAACCAGCAGACCGTGTTTCCGGCGGCCCAGCTCGCAACCCTGCGCGGCGAGCCGCTGGCCGGCACCTGGTCGTTGAGCCTGCGCGACGAGGCGACCGGTGTCAGCGGCCAGCTGGTCGGATGGGACCTGAGCCTGAACTCGCAGGGGCTGGTCGAGGAATTCGACCGCGGCATCGACATCCCGCCGCCGGTCGAACGCGAGTCGGACAACATCTGGTTCGGCCCCGACGGCCGCTACGCCGTCGCCCGCGCGCTGCAGAGCGACAGCGCGAGGCTCTGGGAACTCGGCGCAGCGCGGCCCGCGCGCACGGTCGCGGTGCCGGCCGACGAGGAAGTGCTCGGCGTCAGCCGCGACGGACGCTATCTCGTCTCCCACGCGCAGGACGGCGTGCACCTGTGGCGGACCGTCAACGGGCGCCTCGAGGCGACCCTGCCGGCGGCGGCGAGCGGCGCCGAGGTGCGCCTCGCGGCGGACGGCGCGCACCTGTTCGTCACGCGGCGCGGCGACTCCGAGACGGTGTTCGAGCGCTGGTCGCTGGAGGAGCGCGTGCAGAGCGGCAGCCTGCGCATTGCCGGCGCGCCGGCGCTGACCGCCGTGGACGATCGCGGCGCGCGCCTCGCGGTCGCCGACTACGACCGCGCAGTGCGGCTCTGGGACCTCGAGAACGGCGAGCAGCTCGCGCAGCTCGACCTGCATGCACAACCGAGCGAACTGAGACTGGCGCCCGACGGCGAGACGCTCGCGGTCTTGCACGGCGACAACGGTCTGTCGCTATGGCGCGTCGACGCGGCCGCCGAGCCGCTGCTGCTGTACCGCGGCCCGCAGCGCTGGCAGGTCGGCTTCTCGCCGGGCGGCGAGCGCCTGCTGGCGGGCAGCCCGCGCCTCGGCTACCGGGTCTACCGCGCCGAGGACGGGGCGCTGCTCGGGCCGATCCTCGATGCCGGCCTGCCGGCCGCCAGCGAGCCGCTGCTGGCCTTCGCCGCTGACGAGAGCGTGCTGCTGTCCGCTGCGCCGGGCGGCGACCTGCGCTTCTGGCGGCAGCCGGCGGCCCGGCAGGATGCCGTGGCCGGCGAGGGTGGCCACCGTGTCTGGCGCGCGTCCGGCGACTCGCCGGCCGTGCTCGCCCCGGGCGGGCGCTACCTGGCCGTGGCCGACCGCGACGGACACGTGCACGTGTTGCGTACCGGCGCCGACGGCGAACCGCTCGCGCTGACGGTCGACGAAGTCAACTACCTCGGCCACCAGGGCGCCGTGCTGCGACTGGCGTTCAGCGACGACGGCAGCCTCGTCGCGAGTGCGGGCGCCGACGGCACGCTGCGCGTCTGGGAGGCCGGCAGCGGGCGACCGCGGCCCTTCAGCCCCGACGTGGTGCGCGGGGCGGTCGAGGTGCTGGCCTTCTCACCCGACGCGCGCCACGTCGCCGTGCTGGCCGCACAGCGCGTTGCGGTCGTCGACGCCGGAAGTGGCGCCGTGCTGGCCGACCTCGACCTCGGGGCGCTGCACCTGTCGCTGGCCTTCGGCGCGGACGGCCTGCTCTATCTCGGTGCCGAGAACGGCACGCTGAGTTCGCTTGGTCCCGATCGCGTCGGTACCTGGACCCTGAAGACGGTGTGGCAGGGCGACGCGCCGCTGACGCGCATCGGCGCGGCGCCGGACCGCCCGCTGCTTGCGATCGTCGACGCGACGCAGCGCGTCCAGGTGCTGGACCTCGCGCAGGGACGTGTCGGCAGCAGCAGCCTGGCGCTGCCGTCGGCCGTGAGCGAAGTCGTGTTCGCGCCCGGCGGCAACCGGCTACTGCTGCGCACGGCCGGCTGGATTCACCGCGCATCGGTCGCCGCCTACGGCCTGACCTGGCTCGATTCCGTGCGTGCCCCGCGCCCGCTGCCCGGGGCATCGCTGGTCGTGGACCGGCTGGCGGGCGACGATACGCTGCTCGATCCGCTCGGCGACCGCCTGCTGATGCTCACCCACGAGGCGGGTTACGCCGAGGTCGCCGAGGTCTGGTTCGATTACGCGGAGGGCCCGTTGCTGTTCGGTACTCGCGAGGAACTGCTGGCCGAGTGGCGGCGGCGCCTCGGCGTAGCGGAAGCGCCCGGCAGCGTGTTCCGGGGAAACGCCGGGCTCTAGCAGACGCTAGCGGTCGTCGCCGCGCAGCGTGCGCACCAGCAGTTCCAGCGTGGCGGCGCTCGCGTGCTGCGCCGGGACCGGCGGGCCGCAGTGCAGCCGCACGCGCTGAAACAGCTTGCCGGGGACGCGCCTGAGGCGGCCACGGCGCCGGCTGAACCAGCTGCCCCACAGCCCGCCGAGCGCGAGCGGCACGACCGGCACCTGGCGGCGTTCGAGGATGCGCTCCACGCCGGGCCGGAAGCGATGCACCTCGCCGTCCCGGGTTATTGCGCCCTCCGGGAAGATGCAGACGAGCTGGCCTGCGGCGAGTTCCTCGTCGATCCGCTCGAAGGCCTCGTCGAGCAATTCGGCGTTCTCGCGCGCGGACGCGATCGGGATTGCCTTTGCCGTCCGGAAGATGAAGCTGAGCAGGGGCACCTGGAAGATCCGGTACCACATGACGAAACGCACCGGCCGCCGCACGCAACCGCCGATGATTAACGCATCGACGTAGCTCACGTGATTGCAGACCAGCACGGCGGGGCCCTCGGCGGGGATGTTGTCGAGGCCGCGCGAGCGGATCCGGTAGAGCGTATTGACGAGTATCCAGACCAGGAACCGCATGAGGAACTCGGGCAGCAGCGAATAGATGTAGATCGCTACGGCCGCGTTCAGCACGGCGAGCACGAGGAAGAACTGCGGTATCGACAGCCCGGCATTCAGCAGCACGATCGCGAGCACGGCGGCGGCGACCATGAACAGTGAATTGATGATGTTATTGGCCGCGATGATGCGCGACAGGTGCCGGCGCTCGGCGCGGTCCTGGATCATGGCGTACAGCGGAACGCTGTAGAAGCCGCCGAAGGCGCCGAGCAGTGCGAGGTCCGCGAGCACGCGGGCACTGCCCTCGCGCGCGAGAAACTCGCCGACCGTCGACACCGCCTGCAGCGCCTGAACGGGCTGAGCGAAGTAGAGGTCGACCGCGAACAGCGACAGGCCGATGGAACCGAAGGGCACGAGACCGAGTTCGATGCGCCGCCCCGACATGCGCTCGCACAGCAGCGAGCCGGCGCCGACGCCGATCGCAAAGGCCACTAGCAGTATCGTCGTTATTTCCTCGTTACCGTTCAGGATGACCAGCGTGTAGGCCGGAACCTGCAGCGTCATCGCGGAACCGAAAAACCAGAACCAGGAGATGCCGAGGATCGACAGGAATACGCTGCGGTCGCGCCGCGCGTAGCCGACGATGCGCCAGGTCTCGGTCCACGGGTTCGGGTTGAAGCGCAGTTCCGGGTCGACCGGCCGGGTGACCGGGATGCCGCGGCTCGCCAGGTAGCCGAGCAGCGCAACGCCGACCAGGAAGGCGGACAGCAGCACGCGCGTGTCCGGGTCGATCGCGACGGCAAGGCCGCCGACGATCAGGCCGAGGATGATCGCCACGTAGGTACCCGACTCGACCAGCGCGTTGCCGCCGACCAGTTCCTCCGAAGCCAGTTGCTGCGGCAGGTAGGCATACTTGACCGGGCCGAACAGCGTCGACTGGCAGCCCATCAGGAACAGCACTGCCAGCAGCGCGACGTAGCTCGCCGTGACGAACGCGAGCGTCGCGATCAGCATCAACGCGATCTCGAGCAGCTTGACCGCGCGAATCAGCTGCGACTTCTCCAGCTTGTCGGCAAGCTGGCCCGCCGACGCGGAGAACAGGAAGTAGGGAAGAATGAACAGCGCACCGGCGACGTTCGCCAGCTCGCTCGCGTTCATGCCCGCGACCTGCGTCGCCTGGAACGTGACGAGGATTACGAGCCCGTTGCGGAAAATGTTGTCGTTGAACGCGCCCAGGAACTGCGTGACGAAAAACGGCGCGAAGCGCTTCTGCCGCAGCAGCGCGAACTGGCTCGACTGTGACAACGCTGCTCCCGTCCGGCAGGTGGCCGCGCCACTATACCAGACGGCTTGCGGGTCAGCGGGCGAGCGCGGCGACCTCGCTGCGCGCGGTGGCTTCGGCGTCCGCCGCAGCTGCGAGCGGCTCGCGGGAAACGCTCATCGCGGCGCTGAGCTCGTCGTAAGCCACGAGGTACTGCCGGTCCGGGGTAGCACCCGGCAGCGCACAGGCGCCGAGCGCGCCGACGAGTAACAGCGTGAATACGATCCGTGTCATGACCTGCCTCCCTGCCGCGGCGTCGCCGTATTGCGACAGTCTGCGATGCGCCCGGGGTCGATCGGCGCGATTACGACCACTAACGGCGAATCCGCGTTCAGGTTGACAACGAATACAGGACCTCGCGCACGGAATCGGTCATACGGCGGTGTTATGATCAACATTCGCTTTCGTCAACACTTCGCCATGGGCCCCGGCATGAGACGCGTAGCGCATACAACCGGAATCCGGCTGCTCGTCGTGGCCGCTTTCGGCGGCTCGGCCTGCACGCCGGAGCCGCCGCCGCACACCGTCGTCGAGTTCATGGAGAATCCGCGCCTGCTCGAAGCGACGATGGTGCGCTGCGCGGAGAACCGCGCCGAACTCAAGTACACGACCGAATGCCTGAACGCGCGCGAGGCCGGCGACCGGCTGGCCGCGGCGGAAGAGGCGGAGCAGCGTGCCGCGCTGGAAGCCCAGTCCGAGCGCAAGCGCGAGGCGCTGCGGCGTGCGCAGCAGGACGCGGCCGAGGCACGTGCGCGGGCCGAGGAGGCCGAGCGTCTCCGGCGCGAAGCGGAGTACCTGTCGCAGTTCGGGGAAGTCAGCGAGGAGCCCGTCGTGCTCGAAGACGGCCAGCTCAGGCCGCTCGAGGGCGCACCGCCAGCGTCGGGCCAGGCAACGAACGCCGACGAGGATCCGGCAAGCATGCCGGTCGACCCGCCGCCGGGCGAGCCGTCAGCGCAGCCGGCGAGCGATCTTGCAGAGATCCGCGAGGAACTGCAGCGTCGCCAGGGTGGCAGCGAGCCCGCGACCGACGGCGAACAGCGCTAGGGAGACGCTGATCGATTCTCGTCACACGCGCCGGCCGGGTCGCCGGCGAGGCAAGGCGCGAGGAGCGTCGCCCTAGCGCGTTTCGGGGCTGTCCGGGTCGCCGATGCCGTAGGTGCGGACGCGTGACTCGCGTTCCGCCGGCGGCGCTTCCGCGCTGACGCCGGGTTCCATGCCGGGCTGCTTCGGCAGGCGCCGCGTCTGCGCCGTCAGCACCTGCACGAAGTTATTCGCCACCGCGGGGGCGAAATTCCCCGAGCTGTCGAAGATCTGCTGCGGTGTGATGCCGGCCTGTCCGTAGAAGCTCGCATTGGCCTTCTCGTCGATCGTCACGCCGGCGCCTTCCAGCGCCACGCCGGCGAACAGTCCGCGGCTGCGCGAATAGGAATAGACCTCGGCCTCGAACTGGATGTCGGTCGCCATGCTTGCCTGCCGGCCGACCGGACCCGCCGCGATCGAGGCGTCTGCGCCGAGCGTCAGCTTGCCGCTCGCCATGCCGTCGACGCCGCGCCGGTTCTTGAAGACGAGGATGATGTCGGTGGACTGGGCGCCGATCTGCCAGCCGACGCTGCCGCCGGTGATCGTGACGAACACAGGGTTGCTCCAGCTGTTGTCGTCGCGGCGCACGACGACGATGCCCTTGCCGCGGCGTGCGCCGAGTCCGAACCCGACTTTGACGACGTTCGGGATGACGGCGATGCCGTAGGCGCGCGCGAGCAGCGAGGGCGGCACACCCTGCTCGGGGATGTGCAGCAGCTGGTTGATGACGTCGGTGGCGTCCGTGACGCGTTCCTCTTCGCGCGTCTCCGCGAACGCGGGCAGCGCGATCACGAGCGCGAGCAGGCCGGCCAGGGCGGTGCAGGAGGCTTTCATCTTTGGTGTCCCTCGTGTCGGGATGGATGCCGGGCGGTCGCGCCGCGGCCCGTACTACAGGGATTCGTCGGGCGGGGACAAGTTCCGGCCCGCGGTACTGCGCGCATGATACTGCAATCGGGCGCTGCTCACGAGGCGCGTTCGCGGCGCACCGCGAGCGGCGGCAGCGGGCAGTCCAGCGAGGCGCAGACGGCGCGCAAAAGCTCGGCCTCCGCGCTGCCGAGACGCCCGTCCGCGCTGATGCAGTCCGCAACCGCCTGCACCAGCGTGCGCCGCGCGCGCATCGTGGAGCGGCGCAGCGTGTCGAGACTGTCGGCCAGCGCTTGTGCGGGCTCCGCGGGCGGCGCGTACGCGGCGTCGGCCGCCCAGCGGCCGAACGGCTTGAGGCCGGCGGCGAATGCGCGCTGCTGCGCCGCGGGATCCGGCTGGCCCTGCCCGGCGATGACGGCGAGCAGGTCCAGTGCGGCGCGGCGTATGGCGCGCTTGCCGGCCGGGGCCAGGCCGACCCCCGGGGCGAAGGCGGCGCCGAGGTGCAGGCGCAGGATCCGCAGCAGGCAGAACTCGTACAGCGTCAGGCGCCCGTCGAGACCGATTAGCCGCTCGCCCAGCTCGACCAGGTACTCGATGCGCGCGGCGGGCGCGGCTTTCAGCGCCGGGAACGCGATCTCGAGCAGCGGCAGCCGCCACGAGCGGTCTCCGCCGGCGAGCGTCCCGGCGAACTCGAAGACCCGGCGGCAACGCTCGCTGCCGAGCTGCTGCGTCAGCAGCTCGCGCGCTCCCTGCGCGCGCGCGGCGTCAGGCTCTACGAACAGCGCGAGCACGAGCAGCCAGGCCGAGTGGCTCGAATGCGCGGCGTCGTACAGCGACGCCGGCAGGCCGACGCGCAGCGCGCCGGCGAACGCGACGTGTTCGATCGTCGGGTTGCCGACCGTCTCGGCGAGTGGCGGCAGCGGCGCGTCGGCGAACGCGAAGGCCGCGGCGCCCGCCGGCGAGTCCGCGCCCGCCGCGGCGGTCGCGGGCATTTCCACTCGCGGCAGGTCCTCGACGCGAAAACCGGGCTCTAGCCTGCGGATGCGTTCGTCGAGCGGCGGATGCGTCGCGAACAGCGACGAGAACTTCGCGCCGTGCGCAAACAGCATGTGGCTGATTTCCTCCGGGTCCGCGGCGGTCAGGTAGGAATGGCGGCTGAAGGCCATGATCTTCTTCAGCGCGTTGGCAATGCCGTCCGTCTGCCGCGTGAACTGCACCGCGGATGCGTCGGCGAGGAGTTCGCGCTGCCGCGATACGGCGGCCTTGGTGATGCGCGCGAAGAACACGCCGACGCCGCCGAGCACGACCAGGCCGAGGCCGATGATCAGCACGGCGGACGTGCCGCCGCGGCCGCGGCCGGAGACCAGCCGGCCGCGGCGGCTGCCGCGCAGGATCAGGCGGCCGGCGAGGCCGAGCACCATGATGCCGAACAGCACGCCCATCATGCGGATGTTCAGGCGCATGTCGCCGTTGATCACGTGGCTGAATTCGTGCGCGATGACTCCCTGCAACTCGTCGCGGTCGAGTAATTCGAGCGTGCCGCGGGTCACGGCGATGGCCGCGTCCCCGGGTGCGTAGCCCGCGGCGAAGGCGTTGATGCCGGCTTCCTGTTCCAGGATGTAGATCTCGGGCACCGGCATCCCGGAAGCGATCGCCATTTCCTCGACGACGTTGCGCAGGCGCTGGTGCAGCGGGTCGGAGACGTCCGGCGACAGGCGCGTGCCGCCCATTTCGCGCGCGACGCGGCCGCCGCCGGCCGACAGGCTCGCGGTCCGGTAGAGCGTTGCGCCGCCGATCACGAGCGCCGTCAGCACGGCGACGAACACGAGTATGCCGGGGTCCGGTGCCGCGCCGCTGGCGTACAGCGCAAGGGCGGTGACGGCCGTGACGCCGGCGACGATCAGCGCGGTCGCCACGGCGTAGGCGACGACGAGGCGTCGGGTCGCGCGCCGGGCGCTGTCCTGGGCGTCGAAGAAATTCATGGCCGTCCCGGCCAGCGCGGGCTAGCGCGCCCGCCCGCGCTGCGCGCGACTCAGGTAAACGAGACCTCGGGTACCGCGCGCTTCTCCTCCGACTCGATTTCGAGAAAGCTCGCCGTATCGAAGCGGAACATGCCGGCCACGATGTTGTTCGGGAAGTTCTCGACGGCGTTGTTGTAGCTCATGACGCTGTCGTTGAAGGCCTGGCGCGCGAAGGCGACCTTGTTCTCGGTGCTCGCGAGCTCCTCCTGGAACTGCATCATGTTTTGATTGGCCTTCAGATCGGGATAAGCTTCGGCCAGCGCGAACAGGCGGCCGAGGGCGGCGCCGAGTGCGCCCTCGGACTGGCCGAGTTCCTTGATGGCCTGCGCATTGGCCGGGTCGGACTTGGCGTTTTCGAGGCTGGACACCGCGGAATTCCGGGCCTTGATGACGTTCTCGAGCGTCTCGCGCTCGTGCTTCATGTAGCCCTTGACGGCTTCCACCAGGTTCGGAATGAGGTCGTGGCGCCGCGTGAGCTGGACGTCGATCTGCGCGAAGGAATTCTTGACCCGGTTGCGCAGGTTGACGAGCCGGTTGTAGATGCCGATCGCGTACAGCAGCAGCGCGACGATGATGGCGAGGAAAATCAGGAATGAAAGCACGGTCCGGCTCCTCGGGACATGACGACGGCGGCCAGCATACCGCTCGCTTCCGGGCGGCGCTAGTCATTGTTTTCCTGACAAATTCGATTGCGCCGGCCGGCGTGCTGGCGGACTGGGTGAGCGGCACCCGTACGCAGATGGGTACCGAGGTCCGGGTCAGCCTGTGGCACGACGACGAGGCCCGGGGCGAGCAGGCCATCGAGGACGTGTTCGCCGAGATTGCGCGGATCGAGGCCCTGATGAGCACCTACATCGAGGAGAGCCGCATTTCCGAGATCAACCGCGACGCCGCCAGCCGGCCGGTGGTCGCGGGGCCCGAACTCTACGACCTGATCGTCCGCTCGCTCGATATCTCGGTGCTGACGCGCGGTGCCTTCGACATCACCTACGACAGCGTCGGGCGCCACTACGACTTCCGCGCGGGCCGGCGGCCGGGCGACGAGACAATCGCCGAGGAACTGCCGCGGATCGACTACCGCCTCGTCGAGCCGCGGGCCGGCGACCAGTCGATACGTTTCCTGCGCCCGGGCGTGCGCATCAACCTGGGCGGCATCGCGAAAGGCTACGCGGTCGAACGCGGCGTCGAACGGCTGCGCGAGCTGGGCGTCCGGCACGCGATCGTCACGGCCGGGGGCGACTCGCGCCTGCTCGGCGACCGCCGCGGCCAGCCGTGGATCGTCGGCATCCGCGACCCGCGTGCAGAGGGCCGCGTCAGCCTGCGCATCCCGCTCGAGAACGAGGCGGTGTCGACGTCCGGCGATTACGAGCGTTTCTTCATCGAGGACGGTCAGCGCTACCACCACATCATCGAGCCCTCGACCGGCCGCCCGGCCGGCGAGCTGATGAGCGCGACCGTGATCGGACCGGATGCGGTGATCACCGACGCGCTGTCGACCTCCGTGTTCGTCCTTGGCGTGGACCGCGGCCTGAGGTTGCTGGCGACGCTGCCCGACTACGAAGGCATCGTCATCGACGCGGCGGGCCGCCTGTACTACTCCGACGGACTCGCGCCGCCCGCGACCGACTAGCGGACTGTCGCCGCGCGGCGTCACCGGCTGTCGCCGATCGGCGACGCCTTTTCCTTTCAATTCAGACTGCTACGCTAGCCCACAGCGCGGTCGCAGGCGGCCGTGAGCGTCTGCCACGAGGCCCGCGTCAGGGCATTTGTGACGATCATCACGGCCGCCGGTGTGCACTGCCTGTCACCATGCCGGGAATTGCCGCGTGCGTCGCCAGCGCCGCGGGACCGGGGCGGGCACGCCGGGTCCCGCGCCCGCGGGCCAGACAAGGAAGGAAACACATGAACGGACTTAAATCGCTGCTGCTCGTCACCCTCTGTTCCGCGCTGGCGCTCGGCGCCTCCGCCTCCTCGTCGCTGACCGGCCAGGAAGCGCCCGATTTCGCGCTAAAGAGCGCGAGCGGCAAGAACCTGCGGCTCTCCGAGTACCGCGGCGACGTCGTCATGATCAATTTCTGGGCGACCTGGTGCGGGCCCTGCCGCCAGGAGATGCCGCTGCTGGACGACCTGTACACGCGCTACGAGCGCGTCGGCTTCAAGCTGCTCGGCGTCAACATCGACGACGACGCGCGCCGCGCGATGCAGATGGTCGAGGAGCTCGGCGTCAGCTTCCCGGTCCTGTTCGACGAGTCCAAGGACGTCAGTCGCCTGTACCAGGTCGAGGCAATGCCGGTCACGGTGCTGGTCGACCGCACCGGCACCGTGCGCCACGTGCACCACGGCTACAAGCCCGGCTACGAGCAGAAGTACCTGACCGAGATCCGCAGCCTGTTGCGCGAATGAACGCGTAACGCCACCAGCAGGAGAGTGAGGTGAAAGTGTTTGTCAGAGCGATATTGCTGTGCGCGGCGCTGTCCGTCGCCGGCGCGCAGGCAGCGGACGAGCCGGCTGCGAACGACGAGTTCCGCAGCATCGACGAGGACGTCCAGGCCCTCAAGGAAGAAGTGCTCGAGCTGAACCGCGACCTGTTCCTGCTGGAAGAGGAATTGCTGTTTCCGGCCAATTCGCAGGTCGCGTTCTTCCTGTCCGTCGACGTGGGCGAATACTTCGCCCTCGATTCGGTCACGCTGAAAATCGACGGCAAGGAAGTTGCGAATTACCTGTACACCGAGCGCGAGGCGGATGCCCTGCGGCGGGGCGGCGTGCAGCGGCTGCACATGGAAAACCTGAAGACCGGTGACCACGAGCTGGTCGCGGTGTTCACGGGCTTCGGTCCGCACGAGCGCGAGTATCGCCGCGGCGCTACCGTCAACCTGAGCAAGGGACTCGGCGCGAAGTACGTGGAACTGGCGATCACCGATCGCGCGCCGAAGCAGCAACCCGAATTCGACGTCAGGGAATGGGAGTGATACTTGAAGCTCCCGCGCATCCCGACCTTCCTGCTGTGGGCGTTTGCGCTGTCGGCCACGGCGCCGGCGGCCGCTGACGACGCGACCGTCCCGACCGTGGTCGAGGACCCGCACTACGGCGAGGTCCTGTTCCACTTCTACCAGGAAGACTATTTTCCGGCGATCGTCCGGCTGCTCGCCGCGCAACACGAGGCGCGCCTGCCGCACCACGATGCCGAGGCCGAGCTGCTGCTCGGCGGCCTGTACCTGTCCTACGGCCATCACCGGCGCGCGGCCGACATCTTCGAGCGCCTGCTGGCCGACAGCACGGATCCTGCCGTGCGCAATCGCACCTGGTTTTTCCTCGCGCGCATCTGGCACCAGCGCGGATACACCGATGAAGCCCAGCTCGCGCTGGCGAACATCGAGGGCCCGCTGCCCGGTTCTCTCAATGCCGAGCGCACCCTGCTCGGGGCGCAGCTGCTGATCGACCGGCGCCAGTACGCAGAAGCCATCGAGGTGCTTGCCGGTTTTCGCGACCGCAGCGAGTGGTTGAGCTACGCGCGCTTCAACCTGGGCGTCGCGCTGGTGCGCGCCGGGCGCACGGACGAAGCGGCGGATATCCTGGACGAACTCGGCGAACTCGAACCCTGGAACGACGAGCTGGCGGCGCTGCGCGACAAGGCCAATCTCGCGCTCGGCTATGCCATGCTGCAGGGCGGCGAGGCGCGGCTCGCGAAGCGACCGCTGCAGCGCGTTCGCCTCAATGGCCCGTTCTCGAACAAGGCCCTGCTCGGCGTCGGCTGGGCGGACGCCGAGCGCGAGGACTACGGGCGCGCACTGGTGCCGTGGATGGCGCTGCGCGAGCGCAGCCTGCTGGACCCCGCGGTGCAGGAATCGATGCTCGCGGTTCCGTACGCGATGGCCAAGCTCGACTCGATCAGCCAGGCGGCGGACCACTACCTCGACGCGATCGAAGCGTTCGCCGAGGAAAACCGGCGCATCGACGGCACGATCGACGCGCTCGAATCGGGTCGCCTGCTTTCCACCTTTCTCGCGGACAACGCAGAGGCCACGACCGGCTGGCACTGGCGGCTGGAATCGCTGCCCGACGGCGTCGGGGCCAACTACCTGTATCACTTGCTGGCCAGCCACGAATTCCAGGAAGGCCTGAAGAATTACCGCGATCTCGATTACCTCGCGCGCAACCTCGAGCGCTGGCAGTCGAGCCTCGGCGTTTTCCGCAACATGCTCGAGACCCGCGAGCAGGCCTATGACGAACGCCTGCCGCGCGTCACTGCAAGCCTCGCCGGCGCCGACCTGGAGGGCATGGTCGATCGCAAGCTCGCCTTCGATGCGCGGCTCGACAGCATCGAGCGCAACCACGACGCGCTGGCCCTCGCGAGCCCTGCCGAGTTCGCGCTGTGGGGCGAGGTGTCCGCACTGGCGCAGAACCCGGCGGTCGCGGCAGACCTGCCGGAGGCCGAAGACCTGCGTCACAAGCTGCGCCTGATGAAAGGCGTGTTGCAGTGGGATCTCGAGAAGTCCTTCAAGGAGCGCCTGTGGCGCCTGCGCCGCGACGTGCGCGAGAGCGGCGAGGCTCTGGTCGAGACACAGCGTTCGCGGCGGCGCGTCGACGAGTCCATGCAGACGGAGCCTGGCCTCTTCGCCGGTTTCGGGGCGCGCATCGACGGGCTTGCGCCGCGCATCGAGAGCCTGCGGGCGCGGGTCGGCCGCGCGATGGACCGCCAGCGCGTCTACCTGCAGGGCATAGCGGTGGGCGAGATGCAGGCGCAGAAGGAACGACTGCACACTTACTCGGTCCAGGCGCGCTTCGCGCTGGCGGCCATCTACGACTTGTCGTCGACGACGACGGCGGAGGCGGCGCAATGAGCCGCGTGCTGCTGTCGCTCCTCTGCGCCGCGGCCCTGTGGCTGCCGCCGGGCGTGGCCGCGGCCGGCGACGAAAAGACGATCCGCGATCTCGGCAATGGCCGCTACAAGCTGCGCGAAGGCCGCAGCATCGCCAACAGCAACGCGAAGGCCCGCGACAACTACCGCGCCTTCCTCGACCTCGTCTCGGACGACCCGGAGCTGCGCGCCGAGGCGATGCGCCGGCTCGCGGACCTCGAACTCGAGGCGGTCGAGGCAGAGGAACTGGCTCGCAACGTCGACGAGCTCGGCGCGAATCGCTACGGCAGCGCGGTGTCGCTGTTCCGCCAGCTGCTCGAGGCCTATCCCGACTACCGTCGCAACGACACCGTGCTCTACCAGCTCGCGCGTGCCTACGAGATCGCCGGCGAGACCGACGCGGCACTCGAGACGCTGAACGAACTCGTCGCGCGCTACCCAGAAACTGCGCGGCGCGACGAGGTCGAGTTCCGGCGCGGCGAGATGCTGTTCCTGCGCAAGGACTACGCGGCGGCCGAGGAGGCCTACCGGCACGTCGTCGCCGCGGGCGAAACATCGCGCTTCTACGAACAATCGCTGTACAAGCTCGGCTGGGCGCAGTTCAAGCTGGCCGAGCACGAGGACAGCTTCGGACCGTTTTTCGGCTTGCTCGATCGCAAGCTGGACGGCATCGACCTGCTGGCGGGCGGCGAGCCGCTCGACGCGCTCGGCCGCGCCGACCGCGAACTGGTCGACGACACGTTCCGCGTGCTGTCGATCAGCTTCTCCTACCTCGACGGCGCGGACAGCATAGGCGCCTGGTTCGGCGACCGCGGCTACCCGGATTACGCGCACGTCATCTACATGAACCTGGGCGACCTGTACCTCGAGAAGGAACGCTTCGTGGATGCGGCCGAAACCTACGAGGCCTTCGTCGCGCACGACCCGCAGCACGTGAAGGCGCCGCTCCTGCAGGTCGAGGTCATCGAGGCCTACAAGCAGGGCGGCTTCCCGTCGCTGGTGCTCGGCGCGAAGCAGGACTTCGTCGAGCGCTACGGCCTCGAGCAGCCCTACTGGCAACAGCACGGGCGCGAGCAGAACCAGGCCGTCATCGCCCACCTCAAGGCCAACCTGACCGACCTCGCGCAGTACTACCATTCCGAGGCGCAGGGCAAGGACGGCACGCGCGCCGACTACCAGGCCGCGGCTCGCTGGTACCGCAAGTTCCTCGAGTACTTCCCGGACGAGCCGGACAGCGCGCAGACCAACTTCCTGCTCGCCGAGATCCTCTACGAGAGCGGCGACTACGCCGCCGCCACCGACGAGTACGAGCGCACGGCCTACGACTTCCCGCGCCACGAGCGCTCGGCCGAGGCCGCGTACGCCGCGCTGCTCGCCTACCGGCGCCACGAGGAAGCGCTGGCGGGCGACGCGCAGCTGGCCTGGCACCAGCGCTATCTCGACAGCGGCCTGCGCTTCGCGGACACCTACCCGGAGCACCCGGAGTCCGCCGCCGTGCTGACGACGGTGGCCGAGGACCTGTTCGCGCAGGGGCAGTTCGACCTCGCGATCGCGGTGGCCCGCAACGTCGTGGAGCGCGATGCCGCCGCGCCCGCCGAGCTGGCCCGCACCTCGTGGACCGTCATCGCGCATTCGCAGTTCGACCTCGGCCGCTACCCGGAAGCGGAAAACGCCTACTACGCGCTGCGCGGCTTCACGCCGGCCGACGACGCGGCGGCACAGGACGAGATCAGCGAGCGCATTGCCTCGTCGATCTACAAGCAGGGCGAGGCCGCACGCGCCGCCGGCGACCTCGAGACCGCGGTCACGCATTTCCGCCGCGTGGCAGCGGCGGTGCCCGGCTCGCCGATCGTGGCAACCGCGGAGTACGACGCCGCCGCGGCGCTGATCAACCTCGAGGACTGGGACCGCGCGGCCACCGTGCTCGAGTCCTTCCGGCGTGACTTCCCGGACAGCGAATTCGCCGACGACGTGACGCAGAAGCTGGCCGTGTCCTACCTGGAATCCGGCCGCGCCGACGCCGCCGCCGGCGAATTCGAGCGCATCGCGGAAAACCCGGCGAGCGGCGAGGACGTGCGCCGCGAAGCCTGGTGGCAGGCCGCCGAGTTGTACGGCAACAGCGGCGCGCTGGACGACGAGGAACGGGTCCTCGAGATCATCGTCGAGCGCTACCCGGCGCCGTTCGCGGAGGCCTTCGAGGCGCGTTACCGGCTGTTCGAGATCGCCGACGCGGGTCCCAGCCGCGCCCTGCGCGAGCAGCGGCTGCGCGAACTGAAGTACGCGGACGCCGGCGCCGGCAGCGAGCGCACCGAGCGCAGCCGCTTCGTCGCGGCCCGGGCCACGCTCGAACTCGCGGAGCCCGCACTCGAGCGCTTCGAGGCCGCGCGCATAAGCCAGCCGCTGGCCGACAGCCTGGCCGTGAAGAAGCGCCTGATGGAAGAGGTCCTCGCGGCCTACGGCGAAGCCGCGGACTACGGCGTGGCGGAGGTCACGACCGCGGCGACGTTCCGGCTCGGCGAGGTCTACCGCGGTTTCGGGCGCGACCTGATGGAGTCGGAACGCCCCGCGGACCTCGACGCGCTGGCGCTCGAACAATACGAGCTGCTGCTCGAGGAACAGGCATTCCCGTTCGAAGAGCAGGCCATCGAGCTGCACCAGGCCAACGCCGTACGCGCGGCCGAGGGCGTCTACGACGAATGGGTGCAGAAGAGTTTCGAGTCGCTGGCGAGCCTGATGCCGGCGCGCTACGCCAAGCTGGAGCGCAGTGAAGATGTGGTCACGGCCCTTTACTGAGCGGCGCGTCCTGCGCCTGGCAGCCCTGTGCCTCGCCGGGCTGCTGGCCGGCTGCGGCTCGCTGCCTTCCGCGCCGGCGCCAGAGCAGGCGACCGGCGTGCCGTCGACGCTGCCGGCGGCGGCGCTGACCCAGTACGAGCAGGCCGTCGCCGCGATGGCCGCCGGCGATGCCGTCGAGGCCGAGCTGCGCTTCGCCGAGTTCCTGCTGCGCTACCCGGACGTGCCGGGCGCGCACGTCAACATGGCGATCCTGAAGGCCGCGCAGGGCGACGAGCAGGCGGCCGAGGCCAGCCTCGACGCGGCGCTGGCGCTGGACCCGGCGCACGCCGTCGCGCTGAACCAGCTCGGCATGCTGCGCAGGCGCCAGGGCCGCTTCGACGCGGCGGAAGATGCCTACCTGGCCGCGGTCGCGGCCGACCCGGCCTACGCGCTGCCGCACTACAACCTGGGCGTGCTGAACGAGCTGTACCTGCAGCGCCTCGAAGCCGCGCTGATGCACTTCGAGCGCTACCGCGCGCTGGCCGGCGAGGACAAGCTCGTCGACCGGTGGATCGTCGACCTCGAAAGGCGCATCGCGGCCAATCAGCGTACTGCAAATGTGACGGAGTAGCCGGTATGCGATGTGAATTGGTAGCAACATGGGCCCTGCTCGCGCTGGCGGCGAGCGCTTTCGGCCAGGATGCGACCGGCGAAGAAGACGCCGTGACAGAGGCCGCAGCCGCCGCCGCCGAGAGCGCCGCGGCGCCGGCCGACGCGGACCCGGGCGCCGGGCGGGATGTCACGCAGGACGCGGAGCGCGATGCGCTCGAGCCCGGCGTGCCCAGCGCGGTGCTGGCCGCCGACGTGCGCCGCCGCGAGGGTACGACCGGCGTCATGGACGAACTCGATCTCGGCCGGACCGAGATCACGGGCAACCAGGAGTTGCCGAAGGTGCTGTACATCGTGCCGTGGCAGAAGTCGGATCCCGGCGACCTGACCGGCAAGCCCGTGAATACGCTGCTCGACGAGGTTCTCGAGCCGATAGACCGGGGCGAATTCGCAAGAGAGGTCCGTTACTACGAGGACCTGGCAGATAACTGACGCGCAGACGGCGTCGGACTGAAAGAGGAGTCAAGCAATGGACGTTTTCGGCGCCATCGTGCGTTTCTTCCAGCAGGGCGGGGTATTCATGTACCCGATCCTGATCGTGTTCGGCCTGGGCCTCGCGATCGCCATCGAGCGCTGGACCTACCTGACCGTTTCCGGCGCCAGCAACCGTGCGCTGTGGAAGAAGATCGTCCCGTTCCTGAAGGCGGGCAATTTCCAGGAAGCGGCGGCCGTCACCACGAAATCGAAGGCCGCGATCGCCTCGATCCTGACCTACGGCCTGTACCGCGTTAAGTCCGCGCGGCGCCGCGACGACGTCGAGAAGGCGATGGAAGAAAGCCTGATGGAAGTCATGCCGCGCCTCGAGAAGCGCACGCATTACCTGGCGACGCTCGCCAACATCGCGACGCTGCTCGGCCTGCTCGGCACCATTATCGGCCTGATCCGCGCCTTCACGGCGGTCTCGAACGCCAACCCGGCGGACAAGGCCGACCTGCTGTCGGCGTCGATCTCGGTCGCGATGAACACGACCGCGTTCGGCCTCATGGTCGCGATCCCGCTCCTGCTGCTGCATGCGCTGCTGCAGACGAAGACGAACCAGATCGTCGACAGCCTGGAGATGGCCAGCGTCAAGTTCCTGAATGCGATTACCGAGCGCCAGCTGAAGCCTGCCGGAGCCGCGTGATGAGAGCCCGCCGGGGAGGTCGTCGCCGCAACACGGAGACGGCCGAACTCAACATCACGGCCTTCATGAACCTGATGGTCATCCTGGTGCCGTTCCTGCTGATCACGGCAGTGTTCTCGCGACTGGCGATTCTCGAGCTGAATCTGCCCGGCTCCTCGAGCGAGCCCGCCGACGAACAGGAACTGGTATTCCAGCTGGAGGTCATCGTTCGCGAGGACCGTATCGAGGTCGGCGACCGCAACATCGGCGCGCTGGGGGTCTACCCGGCCGACGTCGACGGTTACGATTTCGATGCGTTGAGTGCCAAGCTCGCCGAACTGAAGGCGAGCTACCCGGAAAAAACCGACGCCTCGATCCTGCTCGAGTCGGAAATCCCCTACGACACGCTCGTGCAGGTCATGGACCGCGTGCGCGTCGCCGAGAACGTCGAGGGCGACCAGATCGTGCGCACCGACCTGTTCCCGGACATCTCGATCGGCGATGCGCCGATCCTCGAGGGAGGCGCCTGAGCCATGAAAATGTCGGCACGCGCGAAGCGCATGGACCGGCGGCATGAGCGCGCCAAGAAGGGCGGTGCGCTGAACCTGGTGTCGCTGATGGACATCTTCACGATCCTCGTGTTCTTCCTGCTGGTGAACTCGTCCGAGGTGGAGGTGCTGCCGAACGCGAAGGAGATCCAGCTGCCTGAGTCCATCGCCGAGCAGAAGGCGAAGGAAACGGTCGTCGTGCTGATCGGCGATGAGGACATCATCGTGCAGGGTACGCCGGTCGCCCGCGTCGACGAGGTGATGAACGCCTCCGGCAACATCATCGCCGAACTGAAGGAAGCGCTGCGCCGCCAGAACGACCGCGTGCTGCGGCGCGAGCAGAACGAGGACATCGCCAACCGCGAGGTCACGATCATGGGCGACCGGGACATCCCTTACCGGCTGCTGAAAAAAGTCATGGCGACCTGCACGGACGCAGACTACGGCCGCATCTCGCTGGCGGTCCTGCAGAAGAGCTCGGATCAACTCGGGGAGCTGCAGGCGGCGCGCTAGCCGCTGCCAGGGACAGGAGCAAGAGTTTGGACATCCCGTATTACAGAGAATACGAGCTGCCCTGGACGAGCAACACCGGGCAGGAGCAGAAGTTCCGGCGCCTGCTGCTGATCGTCATGCTGTCGATCGCCGTGCTCGGCATCGTGTGGCCGTTCCTGCCGTCGCCGCAGCCCGACCCGGACGCGATCGAAGAGATTCCGCCGCGGATCGCGAAGCTGCTGCTGCAGGAGAAGCCGCCGCCGCCGCCGCCGAAGGTAGAGCAGCCCGAGCCGGAACCGGAGCCGCTGCCCGAGACGGAGCCGCAGCAGGTCGCCGAGGCAGAGCCGGAACCGGAGCCGGAGCCCGAGCCGCCGCCGGTAGACCGCCAGGCGGAGGCGCGCGAGCGTGCCCAGGCCGCGCTGCTGCCGTTCACCGAGGATCTCGCAGCGCTGCGCGACAACGACGTGCTCGACAAGGTGCAGGACACGCGTCCGCTGTCGGCCGCGGTCGGCGCCGCCGAGCGCAACGAGCGCTCGATGATCACGTCCAGCGTCGGCACCGCGAGCCGCGGCATCAATACGGCCGCGCTGAGCCGCAACACGGGCGGCAGCGGACTGGGCGACCGCAACACGACCCAGGTCGACAGCCCGGTGGCCGGCATCGGCGCCGCGAACGCGGGCGGCGCGCGGCGTACCGGCTCGAGCGGCAAGGCCTCGCGCAGCCGGGAGGAGATCGAGCTGGTCTTCGACCGCAACAAGGGCGCGATTTTCGCACTGTACAACCGCGCGCTGCGCCAGGACCCGACGCTCGAGGGCAAGCTGGTGCTGCGCCTGACGATCGCGCCGAGCGGCGAGGTCACATTCTGCGAGGTCGTGTCGAGCGAGCTGGGCGACGAGGAACTCGAGCGTAAGCTGGTGCAGCGCGTCCGCCTGTTCCGCTTCGAGGCCAAGGACGTCGAGTCGATCACGACGACCAAGCCGATCGACTTCTTTCCGGCCTAGGCCGGCCGGCGGCGCGCGGCGCCGCCGCGCGCGGGCTCAGACCGCCGCTTCGCGCAGGATCTGTTCGCGCAGCTGCTCCGGGCCCTGGCGCCGGCGCGGCGCGACCTTGCCGAGACAGTGCCGATCGCGCGGGCAATTCGTGCTGCGCGGGCAGATGATGCTCGCGTCACGCGCCGCGCCGTCCGCGACCCAGCCGATGTTCAGGATCTTCGCCACCGTTTCCAGCTGACGACGCGCGCGCGCGGGCACCGGCCCGACGCCGCCCGCAGCATTGCAGGCATCCTCGATGTCCGCGGTCGTCGCCGCGGCGTCGATGCCCTGGGCAGCAAGCGCCGCCTGCAGGTCGATGCCGACGCACATGACGTGCGCGTTGCCGGCCGCGTCCCGGGCCCGCAGCGACTGGCAGCAGTACAGCCGGCGGTCGCCGCCCGCGGCCAGCACCGAAATCTGCGCGGACGGTTTCGTGCTGCGCGTATTCAGCATCTTGAAAACGGCCCAGTGCCGGCAAGGGTCCGCGACCTGGCGCATGTTGCCCCAGGGCAGCGGGATGCCGTTGCCGCGGTAGACCGCGCGCAGGTTGCCGGGCGGATAGGCGTCGAAATAGTGCCAGTGCGGGTAGGGCGACACGCTGGTCATGCGCCGCATGATCAGCCCGGGTGACAGGCTGACCCGGTCGCCCGCATCGATCGAGTGCCGGTGGCGCGCCAGGAACTGGCGGAACGGGGTCTTCGGCGCGAGCAGCGCGGCGGCGAAATAGCTGCACTCGAAGTCACGCCAGGCGTACAGGATGTCCTTCGCGTCGAGGTAGGGCGACTCCTCGTCCGGCCGCCGCGCCTGGCTGCGGTCGCCCGACACCTGCACGGCGCGCGCACCGTCCCCGCCGTGCAGGACGCGGTGGCCGAGGTGGTTCGCGAGGTCGTAGCGCAGCCGGCGCGGCTTGTTCTCGAGGCGCCGGTTCAGCCACAGCGTGCCCGGCGCCTCGTAGAACGAGCGCAGCAGCGTGTCCGGCGACGTGTCGTCGCCGCGCCGGCCGCGGTTCGGCGGCCGGTCGAACCAGCGCACGGTGAGCCCGTGCTCGCGGACCAGCGCCCACAGGTCGTCGAGCGTCAGCGGGAACTGCTTCCTGCCGACCGATTCGGCCGCGCGCTCGAGGTCGGGGAAGCGATTCTGCTGGCGTTCCTGGTGCGCGCGGATCAGCAGGTGCGCGAACTGGGTGCCGGTCACCCCGGTCTGCGACAGCAGTTCCGGTATCGCGAGCTGCAGCAGGTCGCCCGAGAACAGGAAGCCCGGCTCCAGCGGCATGGCGGACAGCGGCGCGTCGCGCCCGGCCGCGGCGAGCGGCTCCTCGTCCAGCACCTCGTCGTAGAACCAGGCGACGTCCTTCTGGAAAACCGCGGCGATGACCCGCATCAGCGCCTCGGACGGCACGCGCTTGCCGTTCTCGATCATCGACAGGTAGGACACCGAGGGCGCGTGCTCGGCGTCGAGCTGCACGCAGCGTACCGACAGGTCGTCGAGGGTCAGGCCGTTGCGCTTGCGCAGGCCGCGTAGCTTCGTGCCCAGGAAATGCGCCTTGCGGGTAAGCCCGGCGTCGCTTGTCATAATCCGGCTCGCTGTGAAATTAACACTGTGAAATTTCTTTTGTGAAATTATAGCCCGTTTCCCGGTAATGTCACTCTCGACAGCAACGCCGCCACCGCGGCCATCGGGAGGAGACAGGGCATGAACAGGGAAGACGAAATCCGCGAACTCGAGCAGGAATGGAAGGACAACCCCCGCTGGGCCAACGTCCAGCGCGACTACACGGCCGCCGACGTCGTCAGGCTGCGTGGCTCGGTCCGCATCGAACATACGCTCGCGCGCCTCGGCGCCCAGAAGCTCTGGCGCCTCGTGCACCAGGAAGAGCCGCTGTGCGCGCTCGGCGCGCTGACCGGCAACCAGGCCATCCAGGAAGTGCAGGCCGGCCTCAAGGCCATCTACTGCTCGGGCTGGCAGGTCGCCGGCGACGGCAACTCCGCGGGTGAAATGTACCCCGACCAGAGCCTGTACCCGGCCGACTCGGTGCCCAAGATGATCGAGCGCATCAACAACGCGCTGCTGCGCACCGACGAGATTCACGCGCTCGACCAGAAGAGCGACATCGACTGGCTCGCGCCGATCGTCGCCGACGCCGAGGCGGGCTTCGGCGGAAACCTGAACGCGTTCGAGCTGATGAAGCACATGATCCGGTCCGGCGCCTCCGGCGTGCACTTCGAGGACCAGCTGTCCAGCGCGAAGAAATGCGGGCACATGGGCGGCAAGGTCCTGGTACCGACGCAGGAAGCGGTCGCGAAGCTCGCCGCCGCGCGGCTGGCCGCCGACGTGCTCGACGTGCCGACCGTGCTGGTCGCGCGCACCGACGCCGACGCCGCGAACCTGCTGACCTCCGACATCGACGAGCGCGATCACGAGTTCCTGACGGGCGAGCGCACGGCCGAGGGCTTCTTCCGCACCCGCGCCGGCCTCGACCAGGCCATCGCCCGCGGTCTCGCCTACGCCCCGTACGCGGACCTCTTGTGGTGCGAGACGTCGAAGCCGGATCTCGAGCAGGCTGCGAAATTCGCCGAGGCGATTCACGCGGTCTACCCGGACCAGCTGCTGGCCTACAACTGCTCGCCCTCGTTCAACTGGAAGGCTAACCTCGACGAGGCGACGATGCTGACCTTCCGCGAAGAGCTGAACAAGATGGGCTACAAGTTCCAGTTCATCACGCTGGCCGGCTGGCACGCGCTGAACTCGAGCATGTTCCGGCTCAGCCGGGCCTACCGCGCGGACGGCATGGCGGCCTACTCGCGGCTGCAGCAGCAGGAGTTCGAGGACGAGAAGCACGGCTTCCGGGCCGCGAAGCACCAGTCCTTCGTGGGCGCCGGCTACTTCGACGCGGTGCAGAACACGATCATGGCCGGGCGTTCGTCGACCACGGCCCTGGCCGGCTCCACCGAAGAGGAGCAGTTCGCCGCCTGAGCGCCAGACCCCCCGATCGCGCCCCGTACCCCCGGTGCGCGACTGCTGTCCACCGCCGGCCCTGCCGGCGGTGGTTTTTTCTGCTCCCAGCGTCGCTGCCGGTGGCCTAATTTCCGGCGCGCTGCTAAGGTTTCGCCCCGCTCTGGCGAATGCAAAAGGAGAGGGCGTGAAACTCGCGAGCCTGAAACAGGGCGGCCGTGACGGCACGCTCGTCGTCGTGAGCCGCGATCTCGAGCGTGCCGTGGCCGTGCCCGACGTGGCGCCGACGCTGCAGGCGGCGCTCGACGACTGGCAGCGGGCCGAGCCCGCGCTGCGCCGCGTGGCAGAAGCGCTCGAGGCCGGCGAGCCGGACGGCACGTTCGACTTCGATCCGGCCGCGGCGGCGTCGCCACTGCCGCGCGCCTACCACTGGGTCGACGGCAGCGCCTACGTCAATCACGTCGAGCTCGTGCGCAAGGCCCGCGGCGCCGAGATGCCGGAGAGCTTCTGGCACGACCCGCTCGTCTACCAGGGCGGTTCCGACGACTTCCTCGGGCCGCGCGACGACATCCCGGTACCGAGCGAGGAGTTCGGCATCGACATGGAAGCCGAGACTGCGGTCATCACTGACGACGTGCCGATGGGTACTTCGGCCGCCGACGCGGGTGCGCACGTCAAACTCCTGATGCTCGTCAACGACGTGTCTCTGCGCGGACTGATCCCGGGCGAGCTCGCGAAGGGTTTCGGCTTCTACCAGTCCAAACCGTCGACGGCCTTCTCGCCGGTCGCCTGCACGCCCGACGAACTCGGCGACGCCTGGCGCGACGGCACGATCCACCTGCCGCTGCGCACGGAGCTGAACGGCGAGCTGTTCGGCGAGCCGGAGTGCGGCGTCGACATGACCTTCAACTTCCCGCAACTGATCGCGCACGTCACGAAGACGCGGCGCCTCGGCGCCGGCACGATCATCGGCAGCGGTACGATCTCGAATTACGACCGCTCGCGCGGCTCGAGTTGCATCGCGGAACGGCGCATGCTCGAAACGATCGAGCACGGCGAGCCGCGCACGCCGTTCATGCGCTACGGCGACCGGGTCCGCATAGAGATGCTGGACACGAACGGCCGCAGCCTGTTCGGGGCTATCGACCAGCGCATCGTGCGGCCATGAGCGCGCGTTACCTGACCGGCTTCGGCAACGACTTCGCGAGCGAGGCACGCGCAGGGGCGCTGCCGGTCGGCCACAACTCGCCGCAGAAACCGCCGTTCGGGCTGTACCCGGAAAAGCTGTCCGGCAACGCGTTCACGGCGCCGCGCGCGGCGAACGCCAGGAGCTGGCTGTACCGCATCCGGCCGTCGGTCGTGCACGGCGACTTCGGCGAGATCGATCGCGGCCTGCTGCGCACCGCGCCGACACAGGAGGCCCCGGCACCGCCGGACCCGCTGCGCTGGAAACCGTTCCCGCTGCCGACCGGGCCCGCCGATTTCGTCGATGGCCTGGCGACGCTGGCGACGAACGGCAACGCGCTCATGCAGCAGGGCATCGGCATCCACGTCTACCGCGCCAACCGCTCGATGCAGGACCGGTATTTCTACAACGCCGACGGCGAACTGCTGATAGTGCCGGAGCAGGGCGGGCTCGACCTGCACACCGAGTTCGGGCTGCTCGAGGTCGAGCCGGGTCACATCGCCGTGATTCCCCGCGGCGTGCGCTTTCGCGTGGCGCTGCGGGCCGACTCGGCGCGCGGCTATGTCTGCGAGAACTACGGCGAGCGCCTGGCCCTTCCCGAGCGCGGGCCGATCGGCACCGACGGGCTGGCCAATGGCCGCGACTTCGAAACGCCGGTCGCGGCCTTCGAGGAGCGCGAGGGGGACTTCCGCCTGGTCGCGAAACACGCCGGCCGGCTGTTCGACTGCGCGATCGGCCATTCGCCGCTCGACGTCGTCGCCTGGCACGGCAACCTCGCGCCGTACCGCTACGACCTGGCCCGCTTCAATACGCTGGGCTCGATCAGCTACGACCACCCGGACCCGTCGATCTTCACGGTGCTGACCTCGGCATCGGCGACGCCGGGTACGGCCAACGTCGACTTCGTCGTGTTTCCGCCGCGCTGGCTCGTGGCCGAGGACACGTTCAGGCCGCCCTGGTTCCACCGCAACGTGATGTCCGAATTCATGGGCCAGGTCCACGGCGAATACGACGCGAAAACCGCCGGCGGCTTCCTGCCGGGCGGCGCGAGCCTGCACAACTGCATGGCCGGTCACGGGCCCGATGCCGTGACGGTCGAGGGGGCTACGCGCGCGCAGCTGGTCCCGCAGAAGCTCGATAACACGCTGGCGTTCATGTTCGAGTCGCGCTACCTGATCGAACCGACGCGCTTCGCGCTCGACTGCGAAGAGCGCGACCGCGACTACACCGATTGCTGGCAGTCGCTGACCGTGCGCTACCCGGGCTGAGTCAGCGGCAGGCCCGCGCGCGCCGTTTCTCTAGTTCCCGCAGGCGCTGCTTCATGCGCCGGCCGGCCTTCGCGGAATAGCCCATGCGCCGGCGCGCGTGGATGCGCTCGATCTGCTCCTTGAGCTCGCGGCACTCGCGCTCGCGCGCGTCGTCGCCGGCATCGGCGTGGAACGCCGCCAGCAGTAGTGCAGTCAGAAAGGCTGTGCGCATCGTCGTCCCCGGTTGCCTGTCGCCATCGGCAGGCGCCACAATGGCGCCCGGCGGCGCCCTGCACCAGCCGCTTTTCAAGCCGCTCGGCGCAGATTCGCGCGATCGACCACGAGCTTGTCACGGAGCCCGACCTATGGATTTCAAGATGCTGGGCATCGTCTTCATCACCGTGTTCCTGGCGGAACTCGGCGACAAGACGCAGCTTGCCACGATGCTGTTCGCGGCCCGCGAGGCGGCGAACCCGCTGCTCGTGTTCGCGGGCGCGGCCCTCGCGCTGACCGCGTCCAGCGCGCTGGCGGTGTCCGTCGGCAGCCTGCTCGTGCAGTTCGTCGACGGCCGCTACCTGGCCTGGGCCGCCGGCGCCGGCTTCATTGCCGTCGGTATCTGGACGATCGCGCAGGCCTGAGCACGCGACGGGAGTCCGGGCCATGCACCGCGTGCCGCTGTCCGTTACCGCGCTGTCGGTCGTCGTCGCCGTCGCGCTGTGGTACGTCGCGACGCTGCTCGAGGGCCGGCGTGCGGCGCCCGCACCGTCCGCGAACGCGGAGCTCCCGGATTTCGGCCGGCAGCAGCGGGAAAGCGGCCTGCGTGCGGGCAGGGCGGCGCAACGCTGCGAGCAGGCGGAGCGGCGGATCCAGGCACTGGTCGACGACTCGCGGCAGTGCGTCACGGACGACGACTGCACGATTTTCGACTTCGGCTACCCGATCCAGTGCCTGACCTCGGTCGCGAAGTCGCGGATCACCGAGCTGCGGCTCGAATTCCGCGACTACCACGAGAGCTGCGAATTCCGCGTGTACTATGACTGTCCGTCCGCCCCACTCGAGCGGCGGCCGGTCTGCCGCCAGCAGCGTTGCGAGGTCGTGCTCGATTCGCTGGACGAGCTGCGGGACGAGACGCTCGACTACCTTGGCATCGATCCGCAGCGCTGAACCGGAAAGGGAGAGACCGATGAAGAATTTCCTGCTCGCCAGCCTGGCCGCGGCGCTGGCGTTGCTGGTCGTGAACCTGTTCGTGTTTCCGCTCGTGTTCGGCAGCGGCGTGCCGGTGCCGTACGCCGACCTGCGACCCGAGCCGCAGCACGCCTGGAACCTCGTGGCGCTGCTCGTGACGGCGGTGCTGCTGGCCGCGATCTGCGAGCGCGTCCCGCACACGATCGGCGCCGCCTCGCTGACCGGGGCACTGTGCGGACTGCTCGCGGCTCTGCCCTCCGCGCTGCACCTGCTGTCCTTCGTCGACGTGGCGCCCGCCAAGCAGATCGCGCCCGTGGCTTGGACGACGGTTACCTGGGGTTTCGCCGGCTCGACGATCGGCGCGGTGTACGCGCGCGCCGCGCACTGACGTGCCGCGGCTGGCAGCGAGTCGCGCCGACGTCACGACGCTCGCGGTCGATGCGATCCTCGGCGCGGCCTGCGAGCCGCTGCCCGACGCGTGAGCCCTGCGCGCGGCTTCCCGCCGGCGGCACGCGCCGATGCGCGCGTGCTGGTGCTCGGCAGCCTGCCCGGCGTCCGTTCGATCGAGGCTCAGCAGTACTACGCCCACCCGCAGAACGCGTTCTGGCCGATCATGGGCTCGCTGTTCGGCTTCGACCCGGCGCTTTCGTACCGGCAGCGCATCGGCGCGCTGCTCGATGCCCGGGTCGCCCTCTGGGACGTGCTCGGCGAGTCAGAGCGGCCTGGCAGCCTCGACAGTGCGATCGACACGGCCAGCGCGCGCACGAACGACCTGGGCGCATTCTTCGCCGCGCACCCGGCGCTCGAGTTGCTCGCCTTCAACGGCCGCAAGGCCGAGGCGCTGTTCCGGCGCCTCGCGCTGCCCGGCCACGACTCGCCGGCGCCGCCGGCCGTACTGCTGCCGTCGACCAGTCCCGCTTACGCGGCGCTGGACCGGGCCACGAAGCTCCGGCACTGGGCGGTCGTCGCCGCGGCCGCGGCAGGCCGGCTGGACGAGGCGCCGCGGGCCGGCTTCTTGTATCGTTAGCGCTGCGCGCGCCCGCCGCGGCGCGCAGGTATCCGGGAGGCGGACATGATCGGTTACATCACCCTCGGCAGCAATGACCTGGAGCGTGCCGCGAAATTCTATGACGAGCTGTTCAAGCCGCTGGGCGGCAAGCGCTTCATGGAATTCGACAGCTTCATCGCCTGGACGACCGACCCGAAGAAGCCGGGCTTCTGCGTCACGAAGCCCTACGACGGCAATCCTGCCTCGGTCGGCAACGGCGTCATGATCGCACTGCACGTCGGCAGCAAGGACAAGGTCGACGAGATGCACGCAAGAGCGCTGGAACTCGGTGCCAGCGACGAGGGCGCGCCGGGGCCGCGCGGCGACAACTTTTACGCCGGTTACTTCCGCGACCCGGACGGCAACAAGCTGAATTTTTTCTGCATCCCCGGCTGACGCGGCCGGGTCGCGCCGGCGGGCGGCGCCGTCAGAGCGCGCTGTCGCCCGTCTCGCCGGTGCGAATGCGCCAGACCTGCTCCAGCGAGGTGACGAAGATCTTGCCGTCGCCGACCTTGCCGGTGCGCGCGGCGTTGGTGATCGCCTCGATGACTTCCTCGACGCGGTCGTCGGCGACGGCAACCTCGATCTTCGCCTTCGGCAGGAAGTCGACGACGTACTCGGCGCCGCGGTAGAGCTCCGTGTGCCCGCGCTGGCGGCCGAAGCCCTTGACCTCGCTGACGGTCATGCCCTGCACGCCGACCTCGCCGAGGGCGTTGCGGACGTCGTCCAGGCGAAACGGCTTGACGATGGCGGTTACGAGCTTCATGCGGGTTCCTTGGGTGTCGGGTCTGCGAGGAAAACGCGCATTCTACCCGAATACCGGGCCGCCGGAGGCCCCGCGGCCGCTTGCCCGGCCCGCGGTGCGCGGTTATCGTCACGGGACGTGGCCGTCCGGCCCGTCAACCGTTCCGGAACAGCCCGTCGTGAGCACCCCGTCATGAGCAAGGTCGAAGCACTGCTGCGCGAACCCGAGGGCCTCGCCTGGAACGGCGGCGCGCTCGCGTGGGCGCTCGGCGCCTGGGCGCTCGGGCTGGCCGGCCTGTTCCACGACAGCTGGTGGGTGCGCGTCCCGGCGACGCTCCTGCTCGCGCACGGCATGGTCGTCGCCGCCTACCTGCTGCACGAGTGCGCGCACCAGCTCGTCTTCCGGCGGGCGCGCCACAACGCGCTGCTCGGCGAGCTGCTGTCCTTCGTCTGCGGCGCGAGCTACGGCCGCTTCGACGACATCCGCCACAAGCATTTCCGGCACCACGTCGACAACGACGACGTCGTCTGGTTCGACTACGAGGCCTTCTACGCGCGCCACCCGCGTGTGCTCGCGATCACGCGCGCGCTCGAGTGGTGCTACGTGCCGGCGCAGGAAATCCTGATGCACGGCATCATGGCCTTCACCTCGTTCGTGATTCCGGAACGCCGCGGCCAGCGACGCCGCAATCTCGCCGTGCTGGCGCTGCGCGGCGGGCTGTTCCTGCTGATGCTCGTCGTCGCGCCCTGGGCCGCGTTGCTGTACCTCGTGGCCATGCTGCTCATGATCACGGTGCTGCGCTTCATGGACAGCCTGCAACACGACTATCCCTACAGCACGACGCTGTTCGAGCGCGGGCGCGCGCCGCGCCGCGGCGACTACGCGTGGGAGCAGGAGCACACGTTTTCGAACCCGCACTCGCTGCGCCACGGGAAGCTGAACTGGCTGACACTGAATTTCGGCTTCCACAACGCGCATCATGCCGACATGCAGTTGCCGTGGTACCGCCTGCCGCAGAAGCACCGCGAGCTGTACGGCGACGATCCCCGCTACGTGATCCCGCTCGCTGCGCAGCTCCGCATCTTTCACCGCCAGCGCGTGCGGCGCATCGTCGGCAACCACGGCGAGGAGACGCCGTCCGGCCGCGACTGGCTGGCCGCCGCGCGCCGCGGCGAGGTCTACGGCGGCAATGCCGCCTCGTTCCTGACGGCATTCTGAGCGGCCGTCGCCGGTAAGCCAGCGTGGCCACCCCGTTCGATTCCGCTGCCTGGCACGAGGCGCTCGGCGATCTCGTCGGCGCCACGAGCGGCCGTGCCGCGGCCGCGGCGCTGGCTCGCGCCGTCGGCGTCGTCGTGGATCACGACGGCACCTGCCTGCTCGCGTTCCACCGCGACGCGAGCCCCGAGGTGCTGCACCACACGCTCGAGCCGGCCGGGGCGCGCCACTACCTCGACCGCTACCTGGCCGGTCCCTACCTGCTCGACCCGCTGTACCAGCTCGCGATCGGCGAGCGCCGCCCGCGGCTCTGCCGCTTCCGCGACGAGCAGCCGGACCGCTTCCGCTCGAGCGAGTACTACCGCCAGTACTGCGAACGGACTCACCTGCGCGACGAGATGGATTTCCTGGTCGAGGTCGGTCCGGATACGACGCTGGCGCTCGTGGTCGGCCGCCGCCAGCGGCGCTTCAGCCGCGCCGAGCTCGCCCGGCTGTCACTGATCGAGCCGGTCGTGCGCGCCGGGATGCAGCGCAGCTGGGAGCCCGACGGCGAAGGGGCGCGCGAGGCGAACGGCGAGTTCCACCGCCGCCTGACCTCGGCCTTCGAACGCTTCGGCGAGGGCGTGCTGACCGAGCGCGAGCGGCAGATCAGCCAGCTGCTGCTGCGCGGCCACTCGTCCAAGTCGGTCGCCCGCGAGCTCGATATCGCCCCCGGCACGGTGATGGTGCACAAGCGCAACCTGTTCGCGAAACTCGGCATCAGCTCGCAGTACGAGCTGTTCTCGCTCCTGATCGACGAACTCGGCCGCTAGCCTGCGCGCGGACACGCGCTACCTTGCAAATGGTATTCAGCGCGGCCCGCGCGGGCGCGAATATCGTGGGCCGTCGGCGCGTTTCGCCGTCCCCACCGCCCGTGCAGGAATAACCCATGTTCGATTTCGATTTCGGTCTCGGAGAAGACATCGACCTGCTGCGCGACAGCGTGCGCAGCTTCGCCACCGACCAGATCGCGCCGCGCGCGCAGGAGATCGATGCCGGCAACCGCTTCCCGCGCGACCTGTGGCCGGCGCTCGGCGAGCTCGGGCTGCTCGGCATCACGGTCGAGGAGGAATACGGCGGCTCCGGCCTCGGCTACCTCGCGCACGTCGTCGCGATGGAGGAGATCAGCCGCGCGTCCGCGTCGGTCGGCCTGTCCTACGGCGCGCACTCGAACCTGTGCGTGAACCAGCTGCGCCGCTGGGGCAGCGAGGAACAGAAGCAGCGCTACCTGCCGGCGCTGGTCAGCGGCGAGCACGTCGGCGCGCTGGCGATGAGCGAGCCGGGCGCCGGCTCCGACGTGATGGGCATGCGCACGCGCGCGGTCCGCGACGGTGACGACTGGGTGCTGAACGGCAACAAGATGTGGATCACGAACGGCCCGGAGGCCGACGTCACGATCGTCTACGCCGTCACCGACGACTCCGGCGACACGCCGCGCCTGTCCGCGTTCCTGGTCGAGCGCGGCACCGACGGCTTCCGTTCGGCGCAGAAGCTCGACAAGCTCGGCATGCGCGGCAGCGACACCTCCGAGCTGGTGCTCGAGGACTGCCGGCTGCCGGCCGACGCGCTGCTCGGCGAGGCCGGGCGCGGCGCGGCTATCCTGATGTCCGGGCTCGACTACGAGCGCGTCGTTCTCGCAGCGGGCCCGCTCGGCATCATGCGCGCGGCCTTCGACGTGGTCATGCCCTACGTGCACGAGCGCAAGCAGTTCGGCGAGCCGGTCGGCACCTTCCAGCTGATGCAGGGCAAGATCGCGGACATGTACACGACGATGAACGCGAGCCGCGCCTACGTCTACGCCGTCGCGGCGGCCTGCGATCGCGGGCAGACGACGCGCTTCGATGCCGCGGCCTGTATCCTGATGTCGGCCGAGAAGGCCACCTGGATGGCCGGCGAAGCGATTCAGGCGCTCGGAGGAAACGGCTATATTAACGAGTACCCGACGGGCCGACTCTGGCGTGACGCCAAGCTGTACGAAATCGGCGCCGGCACCAGCGAGATCCGGCGCATGCTGATCGGGCGCGAACTGTACGACGCCGTATCCTGAGCCGCGAGAGCCGATGCCGAAGATCAACAGCAAGGTCAAGCCCGACAGCGACACCTACAAGGCCAATCTCGAGGCGAACCGCGAACTCGCGGCGCAGCTGAACCGCGATCTGCGCCAGGTCGCGCGCGGCGGCAGCGACCGGGCCCGCGACAAGCACCTGAAGCGCGGCAAGCTCCTGCCGCGCGACCGCGTGCGCACCGTCGTGGACCGCGGCTCGCCGTTCCTCGAGATCGGCCAGCTCGCCGCGTGGGGCCTCTACGACGACGAGGTGCCGTCGGCCGGCATCATCGCCGGCATCGGCCAGGTGCACGACATCGAGTGCATGATCGTCGCCAACGACGCGACCGTGAAGGGCGGCACCTACTACCCGCTCACCGTGCGCAAGCACCTGCGCGCGCAGGAGATCGCCGAGCAGAACCGGCTGCCGTGCATCTACCTCGTCGATTCCGGCGGCGCGTTCCTGCCGAAGCAGGACGAGGTGTTCCCGGACCGCGACCACTTCGGCCGGATCTTCTACAACCAGGCACGCATGTCCGCGCAGGGCATACCGCAGATCGCCGCCGTGCTCGGTTCCTGTACCGCCGGCGGCGCCTACGTGCCGGCGATGTGCGACGAGGCGATCATCGTGCGCCGGCAGGGGACGATCTTTCTCGGCGGCCCGCCGCTGGTGAAGGCGGCGACGGGCGAGGTCGTCGACGCGGAGACGCTGGGCGGCGGCGACGTGCACTCGCGGATCTCGGGCGTCACCGACTACCTGGCCGACAACGACAACCACGCGCTCGAGCTCGTGCGTGACGTGATCTCCAACCTGAACTGGCGCAAGGACATCCCGCTCGCGCTGCGCGAGCCCGCGGACCCGGCCTATCCGCCGGAGGAGCTGTACGGCATCGTATCGCGCGAATTCCGCTTTCCCTACGACGTGCGCGAGGTCATCGCGCGGCTGGTCGACGGCTCCGAGTTCGACGAGTTCAAGGCGCTGTTCGGGCAGACGCTGGTCTGCGGCTTCGCGCACCTGTACGGCTACCCGGTCGGCATTGTCGCCAACAACGGCATCCTGTTCTCGGAGTCCGCGCAGAAGGGCGCGCATTTCATCCAGCTCTGCAACCGGCGCGGCATCCCACTACTGTTCCTGCAGAACATCACCGGCTTCATGGTCGGGCGCAAGGCCGAGCAGGGCGGCATCGCGAAAGACGGCGCGAAGATGGTCAACGCGGTCGCGACCGCGAGCGTGCCGAAGTTCACGGTGATCATCGGCGGCTCGTTCGGCGCCGGCAATTACGCGATGTGCGGGCGCGCGTACGGGCCGCGCATGCTGTGGATGTGGCCGAACGCGCGCATCTCGGTCATGGGCGGGGAGCAGGCGTCGATGGTGCTCGCAACCGTGCGCCGCGACGGCCTCGAGGCGCGCGGCGAGGACTGGCCGGCCGAGGCGCAGCAGGCCTTCGAGCAGGAAATCCGCGAGCAGTACGAGCACCAGGGACATCCATACTACGCGAGCGCCAGGCTGTGGGACGACGGCGTCATCGACCCGCTCGACACGCGGCGCGTGCTCGGCCAGGCGATTGCCGCGTCGATGAACCGGCCGCGCGACCCCGAGCTGCCGTACGGCATTTTCCGCATGTAACGGCGCGGCCGCGCCGATACGGTATGATGCCTGCCTTCCCGGTCACGGTGGCGGCTCATGGCGGATCTCGGCGGCAAGACTCTTTTCATCAGCGGCGCGAGCCGCGGCATCGGCCTCGCGATCGCGAAGCGGGCGGCACAGGACGGCGCGAACGTCATCATCGCCGCCAAGACCGCGGAGCCGCACCCGAAGCTGCCCGGCACGATCTACACCGCCGCCGACGAGATCGCCGAAGCCGGCGGGCAGGCGCTGCCCGTGGTCTGCGACATCCGCTTCGAGGAGCAGGTGCAGGAAGCGGTAGCGGCCGGCGCCGAGCGTTTCGGCGGCATCGACATTTGCATCAATAACGCGAGCGCGATCTCGCTGCGCGGCACCGAGCGCACCTCGATGTCACGCTACGACCTGATGTACCAGGTCAACACGCGCGGCACCTTCCTAGTGTCGAAGACCTGCCTGCCGTACCTGCAGAAGTCCGACAACCCGCATATCCTGAACCTCTCGCCGCCGCTCAACATGCTGGAGAAGTGGTTCGCGCCGCACGTGGCCTACACGATGGCCAAGTACGGCATGAGCATGTGCGTGCTCGGCATGGCCGGCGAGTTCCGCGAGCAGGGCATTGCCGTCAACGCGCTGTGGCCGCGCACGGCGATCGCCACGGCCGCCGTGCAGAACGTGCTCGGCGGTGACGAAATGATCCGCCGTTCGCGCAAGCCGGAGATCGTCGCGGATGCCGCGCACGTCATCCTGACGAAGCCGAGCCGCGAGTTCACCGGCCAGTTCTGCATCGACGACGAGGTGCTCGAGAGCGCCGGCATCACCGACCTGTCGGTTTACGCCGTCGACCCGTCGGCGGACGGGCTGGTGCCGGACTTCTTCGTCGAACCGCGCGGCTGACCGGCCGGCATGAGCAGCCGCCAGCAGCAGTTCAGCGGCACGCGCCCGGTCAGCGAGGCGCTGCGCCTCGACGAGCGGCGGCTGGCCGACTGGCTCGCGGAGCACATCGACGGTTTCAGCGGACCGCTGACCGTCAGCCAGTTCAAGGGCGGCCAGTCCAACCCGACCTACCTGCTCACGGCCGGCTCGGGCCGCTACGTGCTGCGCCGCAAGCCGCCCGGCAAGCTGCTCAAGTCGGCGCATGCCGTCGACCGCGAGTACCGGATAATCCGCGCGCTGCACGATGCCGGTTTCCCGGTGCCGCGGCCCTACCTGCTGTGCGAGGACGAGGACGTGGCCGGCACGACGTTTTTCGTCATGGACTACGTCGACGGCCGCATCTTCTGGGAACTCGATCTGCCGGGGCTGTCCGCCGACGAGCGCGCCGCGATCTACGACGATGTCAACCGCGTCATCGCCGCGCTGCACATGCTCGACTACGACGCGCTCGGGCTCGGCGACTACGGCCGTCCCGGAAACTATTTCGAGCGCCAGGTCTCGCGCTGGACGAAGCAGTACCGCGCCTCCGAAACGCGCGAGATCCCGGCGATGGACTACCTGATCGACTGGCTGCCCGCGAACATTCCGGACGACGAGGGCAGCAGCATCGTGCACGGCGACTACCGGCTCGACAACCTGATCCTGCACCCGGACGAGCCGCGCGTCATCGCCGTGCTCGACTGGGAACTGTCGACGATCGGCCACCCGCTCGGCGATTTCACCTACCACCTGATGGCCTGGCAGATGCCGGAGGTCGGCTTCGGCTCGGCCGGGCTGGCGCAGAAGGACCTCGCGGCGCTCGGCATTCCGGACGAGGACGCCTACGTGCGCCGCTACTGCGAGCGCACCGGCCGCGACGGCATACCGCACCGCGAGTTCTACGCGGCCTACAACCTGTTCCGGCTCGCCGGCATCCTGCAGGGCATCGCCGGGCGCGTGCGCGACGGCACGGCGGCGAGCGCGCACGCCGACAAGGCCGCGCGCGCGGTAGAGCCGCTGGCCGACCTGGGCCGGCGCTACGCCGGCGGCTGACTCTCCGGCGCGCGTCGGGCCATGACGATCGCCGCTTCGCCGCTGCGATAGAACAGGCTGCGCACCGCGAGCGTGCGAAAACCGTGCCCGTGGTAGAAGCGCCGCGCGCGCCGGTTGCCGCCGCGCACCTCGAGCCGCAGGCTGGCGAGCCCGTGCCGCGCCGCGTGCGCCGCGAGCTCGTCGAGCAATGCCGAGCCGATCGTCCGCCGCCGGTAGCGCGGCAACACGGCGAAGCTCAGCAGGTGCAGCCCGGCACTGCCGCGCCGCGCCAGCGCGAAGCCCGCAAAGTCCCCGTGCACTTCCGCCACGAGCAGCGCGCTCCGCGGATCCTCGAGCACCGTGCAGACGCGGCGCCGGGTCCACCAGGGCGCTAGCCCGTACTCGACGTGCAGGCGCGACGCAGCGGCGACCGCGGCCGCGTCTGCCGGTTCGCCGCGACGCAGGCGAAATTCGCAGGTGTTCATTGCGACACACACCTCGACATGCGCCGAGCATAACTTGCCGGGGACCCGGGCGAGCCATAGAATGCCCGCGCATGAACGCGCCGATGGCGGTCAACTTCGATTCGCTGCTCGGGACCGGCATCGTCGACCGGCACTGCCGCTACGACGACCGCGACTCGATGCTGTACGCGTTCGGCCTCGGCTTCGGCCGCGGCGTCACCGACCCGCGCGAGCGCCGCTACCTCTACGAGGGCGAGGGGCTCGCCACGGTGCCGACCATGGCCGGCGTCCTGCTCGACTACGCGTTCCTGGAGGACAGCGGCTGGGACCCCGGGCGCGTCACGCTCGCGGAGCAGAAACTCAACCTGTACCGGCCGCTGCCGGCGAGCGCCGATTTGCGCATCGACAGCCGCGTCGTCGCCGTGCTGGATCACGGCGGCGAGGGCGTCAGCCTGCTGCTCGAATCCGAGGCACGCATGGCCCGCGACGCGACCGTCCTGTTCGACCTCGCGGCCACGCTGCTGACCGCGGCGGGCGGCGGCTTTCGCGGGCCGGTCGACACCGGGCCGCTGCCGCACCGGCTGCCGTCGCGCGAACCGGACCTCGTCTGCGACCTGAAGAGCTTCGCGGAGCAGGCGCTCTTGTTCCGGCTCTGCGACGAGCGCGATCCGCGCAATGCCGAAGACGCCGTCGCCCGGGCGCTGGGTTACCCGCGGGCCCCGCTGCAGCAGCAGTGTGTCGCCGGGCTCGCCTGCCGGGCCGTGCTGCACACGGTCTGCGAATACGACTTCACGCTGATCGCGGGCTTCGATGCGCGTTTCACCGGGACGCTGTACCCGGGCGAGGTCCTGACCACCCAGATGTGGCAGGAGCGCAACGTCGTGTCATTCCGCTCGATCGTCCGCGAGCGCAATGCCGTCGTCCTCGACAACGGCAAGTGCACGCTCGCAGCCTGACGCCGATCTTTCGAAAGCGAGTTCGAAGCGCAGCACCAGCGAGTCACTGACCCGCAGCGTGCCGAGCGCGGCCGTGAACGGCTCGAGGCCCAGTTGCTCGTGCGTGACGTTCACGGTGCCGCTCGCCCGCAGTCGCTCGTCGGCGAGCGTGAGCGAGACCGGGAATTCGAGCAGCCGTTGCCCGCCGGCGATGGCCACCGTGACGCGCAGGTCCGGCTGCGGCCAGCTCCCGCGGGCAATCACGCCTGCAAGCTCGATCCGTGGGTGCTCGTCCGCGTCGAGGAGCCGCGGTCCCAGCATGTTGGCACGGGTCGCCTCGATATCGTCTGCGGGTACCGGGACCGGGAAGGACTCGCCCGCCGCCTGCCGGTCCGCCGCGTCGTCGACGACGAAGTCCGCGACGGCGAGCGACAGCTGCGCGCGGCTTTCGGCGAAATTCCCGGCGATGCGCGCACAGCCCTGGAGCGCGCCGTGGGCGACGACGTGGTTGTGGCCGAGCCGGCCGAGCAGCCCGGCGCGGAACACCAGCACGCGCAGCCGGCTGTCCGCGGCGACGACGCGCCAGTCGCCGGCGGGCGCCGCGTCGCTCGCCAGTGCCCGGGCCGCCAGCGCGAGCACGCAGGCGACGGTCGCCATCGTTTTCCGGCCATGCATGTCGGCCTCCGCGAGCCCTGACGCCGCGGACCATGACGCACGCGCGGCGCCGCTGCTAGACTGCCCGCAACTTTTCGCGAGGAGCAGCCCGCATGCCGCAGACCGTTACGACCGCGCTGCACGACCACGTCGCCGAGGTCGTGCTGACGCGTCCCGAGAAACGCAACGCGGTGAACATCGACATGTTCGAGGCCCTTACGGATGCTGCGCAGGCACTGGCCGGTAACCCGGCGGTGCGCGCGGTCGTGCTGCACGGCGCGGGCGAACATTTCTGTGCCGGCATCGATACCTCCGTGTTTTCGGCCGGCGACCCGGCCGAGCTCGCGCGCCGCATGCAGCCGTTGCCGGGGCGGGTGGCGAACCTGTTCCAGAACGCCGCGATCGCGTGGCGCGACCTGCCCGTGCCGGTCATCGCGGCGCTCGACGGCGTCGTCTACGGCGCGGGCCTGCAGATCGCCATGGGCGCGGACCTGCGCATTGCCTCGCCGCGCGTCCGCTGCTCGATCATGGAAATCCGCTGGGGCATCATCCCCGACATGGGCCTGACGGCGACGATGCGCCACGTCGTGCGCCACGACCGGCTGCGCGAGCTGACCTACACCGGCCGCATCGTCGCGGCGGACGAAGCGCGCGAACTCGGACTCGTGACCGCGATTGCCGAGGAACCGCTTGCCGCGGCGCGGGAGCTGGCGGCGCAGATCGCCGGCGCCTCGCCGGACGCGGTGCGCGCGGCGAAGACGCTGCTGAACACCGCCTTCGACGAGCCGGAAGCGGATGCGCTGCGAAGCGAGGTCAAGCTGCAACTCGGCGTGCTCGGCGGCGCCAACCAGCGCGAGGCGGTCGCGGCCAACGTCGAGCGCCGCGTGCCGAAGTTCAGCGACCCGGCGAGCGACTGAGACGCGTTTCAGTCCGCGCGGGCGGCCAGCCCGCGGGTCAGGATGCCGGGAAACTCGGCGACGATCTCGGAGGCCACGGCGCTGCTGCCGTGGAACCACTTCGGGATCCAGTTGATCGCGCCCATCACGGCGTTGCCGGTCATGCGCACGTCGCAGGGCGCGATGCTGCCGTCCTCGATGCCGCGGGCCAGGATCTGTTCGAACGCGCGGCCGTGCCGGCGCGAGCGCTCGAGGACGTCGTTGCGATGCTCGGCCTTCAGCGACGGGATCTCGCTCATGATCGCGACCGGCCCGCGCGGGCCCACGATGATCTCGACGTGGTAGCGGACGTACAGGCGGGCCTGCTCGAGGCCGCTGCCGCCCTCGTCGACCGCGCGCTCGAGCGCCTCGCGGCCGAGCTCCGCGGCCCGCAGGTAGCACTGGTAGACCAGCTCTTCCTTGTTGCGCACGTAGTAGTAGAGGGCGGCGTCGGTCAGCCCCAGCAGCTGCGCGACGTCCTTCAGCGAGGTGCCGCTGTAGCCCTTCTCGTTGAAGCAGCGCGCGGCGCTCTTCAGGATCCGGTCGCGCTGCGCCGCGAAGCGGGTCTCGTCTGCCGTCTGTGCCATGCGGGTCCTGTAGACTGTGCGGTCCGCGGGCCCTTGTTTTCGCCCGCCGCGTGCATTATTTTAATCGCCATTAAAATTTCTGCAACGCCAGAACTGCCTGAAAAACAACCCATAAAACGGGGCACTGGCACCGAATTCCGGAGGATAGGCCCCCATGAGCACCGCTGCCACCGATCTGCCCGGCACCGGCAGGAAGCACGCCGAGCCGCCGCTCAGGTTCGTCACCGCGGCCTCGCTGTTCGACGGCCACGACGCCGCGATCAACATCATGCGCCGCCTGATCCAGGCGAAGGGCGCCGAGGTGATCCACCTCGGGCATAACCGCAGCGTCGACGACATCGTGCGCGCGGCGATTCAGGAGGACGCCGACGGCATCGCGGTCAGCTCCTACCAGGGCGGCCACATGGAGTTCTTCCGCTACATGGTCGACCGCCTGCGCGAGCTGGGCGCCCCGCACATCAAGGTGTTCGGCGGCGGTGGCGGCACGATCACGCCCGAAGAGATCCGTGAGCTGATGGACTACGGCGTCGAGCGGATCTACCACCCGCACGACGGCATGACCATGGGCCTCGACGACATGATCGAGGACCTGGTACGGCGCACGCGCGAGGCACGCCGCGAAACGTCGCCGCCCGCCGAGATCGCGGCCGACAGCTTCAGCGACGTGGCCGAGATGATGTCAGCGATCGAGGAAAACGCCTTCGACGAGGCGAAGCTCGACGGCTTGCGCAAGGCCTGGCAGGTCAAGGCGGGCAAGGTACCGGTGGTCGGCATCACCGGCACGGGCGGCGCCGGCAAGTCGAGCGTGACGGACGAGATCCTGAACCGTTTCCTAAGCTCGTTCCCGGACATGCGCATCGCCGTGCTCGCGGTCGACCCGACCCGCCGGCGCACCGGCGGCGCGCTGCTCGGCGACCGCATCCGGATGAACTCGCTGCGCTCGGAGCGCGTCTACATGCGCTCGATCGCCACGCGCCGCCAGCACCTCGCGACGAGCGAGATGCTGGCCGACCAGGTCCTCTTCCTGAAGTCGCTCGGTTACGATCTCGTGATCGTCGAGACCGCCGGCATCGGCCAGTCCGATTCGGAGATCGTCGACCTCGTCGACTACTCGGTCTATGTCATGACCAGCGACTACGGCGCGGCGAGCCAGCTCGAGAAGATCGACATGCTGGATTTCGCCGACCTTATCGTGCTCAACAAGTACGACAAGCGCGGCGCCGAGGACGCGCTGCGCGACATCCGCAAGCAGTGGAAGCGTAACCACGTAGCCTTCGATACCAGGGACGACGAGATCCCGGTCTACCCGACGATCGCGAGCCAGTTCAGCGACCCGGGCATCAGCTGGATGTTCGTCGAGCTGTGCCGGCGCCTGC
The DNA here is from genome assembly GCA_937925605.1 of uncultured Woeseia sp. Classification (GTDB taxonomy): domain Bacteria; phylum Pseudomonadota; class Gammaproteobacteria; order Steroidobacterales; family Woeseiaceae; genus Woeseia. The sequence goes on along the minus strand of CALALV010000160.1, from coordinate 12,306 downwards.
GCGAGAAGCTCAAGCTCGGTGACGAGGGCTGGACGCCGGACCTCGACGTGACGCAGAAGGAGCCGCGCGCGATGGCGGTCATCCCGGGCAGCCGCATCCGCTACCTGGCCGAGATAGCCGAGCAGGGCCGCAAGGTCAACGAGTCGGTCGAGGCGCAGGCGCGCGCGGCGAGCGACTTGCAGCACCTGTACGAGGCGCTGAAAGCGCTCGACGACGACGCGCTGCCGAAGCAATTCGCGCCTTACGACAAGCAGCAACTGACCGACGGCGGCGACCGCTCGCTGCTGACGCTGCGCCAGCGCTACCAGGAAACGCTGAAAACGCTGAGTTCCGACGCGCTCGCGCTGCTGCGCGAGTGGCCCGAGCGCTTCGAGGCCGTGCGTGCCGAGGAGTACGCCTACGAGGTGCGCGGCAGGGAAATCCGCGGCAACAACTACCGCGAGTCGCTGAGCCACCAGAAAATCCCGAAAATCGCCCCACCGAAGTACCGTGACTGGGGCGAGCTCCTGAAATTCCTGATGAAGGAGAACCTGCCCGGCGCCTATCCCTACACCGGCGGCGTCTACCCTTACCGGCGGAGCACCGAGGACCCGACCCGCATGTTCGCCGGCGAGGGCACGCCGGAGCGCACGAACCGTCGTTTCCACTACCTGTCGCAGGGCCAGCCCGCCGCGCGGCTGTCGACCGCGTTCGACTCGGTGACGCTGTACGGCGAGGACCCGCACGAGCGCCCGGACATCTACGGCAAGGTCGGCAACTCCGGCGTGTCGATCGCGACCGTCGACGACATGAAGAAGCTGTACTCGGGCTTCGACCTGTGCGCGCCGACGACGTCGGTGTCGATGACGATCAATGGCCCGGCGCCGATGATTCTCGCGTTCTTCATGAACACGGCGATCGACCAGCAGGTCGAGAAGCACCTGCGTGAAAGCGGCGAATGGGAGGCCGCGCAGAAGAAGATCGACGCGTATTTCGAGAACCGGCCGCGGCCGGTCTACAACGGCGAGCTCCCGGAGGGCAACGACGGGCTGGGCCTCGGCCTGCTGGGCATCAGCGGCGACAAGCTGGTCGACCGGGAGACCTACGCGAAGATCAAGGCCGCGACTCTGAAGCAGGTCCGCGGGACCGTGCAGGCGGACATCCTGAAGGAGGACCAGGCGCAGAACACCTGCATCTTCTCGACCGAGTTCGCGATGAAGATGATGGGTGACGTCCAGCAGTATTTCATCGATCACAAGGTCCGCAACTATTACTCGGTGTCGATAAGCGGCTACCACATCGCCGAGGCCGGCGCGAACCCGATCAGCCAGCTCGCCTTCACGCTGTCGAACGGCTTCACGATCGTCGAGTACTACCTCGCGCGCGGCATGGATATCGATGAATTCGCGCCGAACCTGTCGTTCTTCTTCTCGAACGGCATGGATCCCGAATACACGGTGATCGGCCGGGTCGCGCGGCGCATCTGGGCGCGGGCGATGCGTGAGCGCTACGGCGCCGGGAGGCGCTCGCAGATGCTGAAGTACCACGTGCAGACCTCGGGGCGCTCGCTGCACGCGCAGGAGATCAGCTTCAACGACATCCGCACGACGCTGCAGGCGCTGTACGCGCTGTTCGACAATTGCAACAGCCTGCACACGAATGCCTTCGACGAGGCGATCACGACGCCGACGGAACAGTCGGTGCGCCGCGCCGTGGCGATCCAGCTGATCATCTCGCGCGAGCTGGGTCTCAATTTCTGCGAGAACCCTTGGCAGGGCTCGTTCATCATCGACGAGCTGACCGACCTGGTCGAGGAAGCCGTGTACCAGGAATTCGAGCGCATCTCGGAGCGCGGCGGCGTGCTCGGCGCGATGGACACGATGTACCAGCGCGGCAAGATCCAGGACGAATCGCTGTACTACGAGGCGAAGAAGCACGACGGCAGCCTGCCGATCATCGGCGTCAACACCTTCCTGCCGAAGCAGGGCCAGGAGGACGAGGTCCACGAGCAGGAGCTGATCCGCTCGACGGACGGCGAGAAGGACGACCAGATCCGCAACCTGCGCGCGTTCCACGAACTGCACGCCGACGACAGCGCGGACGCGCTGGCCTCGCTGCGCAAGGTGGCGCGCGCCCGCGGCAACGTCTTCGAGGAACTCATGCAGACGGTCAAGTCAAACTCCCTGGGACAGGTATCGGGCGCGCTGTACGAAGTCGGCGGCGAGTATCGCCGCAACATGTAAGCGCGCCGGGAGGCAGGCCGTCGTCGTGAAGAGCGCGAGAGCGAAGTCGTATTTCATCCTGCCGGCACTCGGCGTGTCGGTGCTGCTGTGCCTCGCGGGCGTGGGACTCGCGCTCGCGGGCGGGAACGACAGGCTCGCCTGGTGGGGCGTCGCGTTCGCGGCCCTGCCGCTGCCCGTGATCCTGGCCCGCCTGCAATGGGGGGGCGCCGCGCGCGTGAGCGAGAGCGCGCCGCTCGGCCTCGGCGTCTCCGCCGCCGGTACGCTGCTCGCCGCCTGGGAGTGGCTGATGGAACGGACGGCCGGCTGGCCGCCGTTCGCCGTAGCCTGCGTCGCGTTCGGGCTGCTGCTGCTGTACGTGTACTGGTACGCGCGCTTCGGGCGTTTCTCGAGCATCCGGCTCGAGGTCGGCAACAAGCTGCCGGAATTCAGGCTGACGGACCTGGACGGCGCCAGCGTCGACAGCGGGGAGTTCGTGGGCCGACCCACGGTCCTGCTGTTCTACCGCGGCAACTGGTGCGCGCTGTGCATGGGGCAGGTCGCGGAGCTCGCGGCGCGGCACGAGGAGTTTGCCGGGCTGGGCGTGGACGTCGTGCTGGTCAGCCCGCAGGACCCGGAGCGCAGCCGCGAACTCGCGGCGCGCCACGACGTGCCGTTCCGCTTCCTGGTCGATCCCGGCAGCGCGGCCGCCGCCGAACTCGACATCGCCGTCGGCCAAGGCGTGCCGGCCGGCTTTGCGCGCGGCTATCCCCGCGACACCGTCATGCCGACCGTCATCGTCACGAACGCGAACGGTACAATCCTGTATTCTGACCAGACCGACAACTACCGGGTCCGGCCTGAACCGGATATTTTCCTCGCGATACTGAAACGTACCGGAGCCATTGCAGGATGAGTGACGAGCGACCGAAGAGCTTCATCGACAACCCCACGCTGTACAAGGGCACCTACCTCGAATTCCTGGGCTTCAAGCTCACGAGCTGGAAAGACGGCTTCGCCCGCCTCGAGATGCCGGTGCGTTCCGAGCACCGCAACACGGTCGGCTTCCTGCACGGCGGCGTGATTTCCTCGCTGCTCGACATCGCCGGCGCCGTGTCCGGCAGTTTCGGCACCTCCGGCGAGATGGTCTCGGTGACCGTCAACCTGAACGCGACCTTCATGGCGCCGCACCAGGGCAACAAGGTCGTCGCCGAGGGCGAGCTGATCCGGCGCACGGCGTCGATGTTCTTCGCGCAGGCCAGGCTGTTCGATCCCGAAAAAAACATACTCTGCGCGACCGCGACCGGCACCTACAAGCCGCGCGCCCGCGCGCGCGGGGCGAGCTAGCATGGCCCTCGACAGCTTCCGGCTCGACGGCCGGACGGCGCTCGTCACCGGCGCGAGCAGCGGCCTGGGGCGACATTTCGCGCAGGTACTGGCGGCCGCAGGGGCGACCGTGATCCTCGCCGCGCGCCGGCGCGAGCGGCTCGAGGCGCTCGCGCAGGAGATCGCTGACGCGGGCGGCACGGCGCACTGCGTCGATCTCGACGTCGCCGACTCGGCCTCGGTGGACCGGGCTTTCGCGGAGATCGACGAGCTCGGTACCGGTCTCGACATCGTCGTCAACAACGCCGGCATCGCCCGCGGCGGCTTCGCCGCCGAGCTGTCCGAGGCCGACTGGGACGCCGTGATCGACACGAACCTGAAGGGCGTGTTCCTGGTTGCGAAGGCCGCGACGCGCCGGATGATCGAGCGCGGCAAGGGCGGCAGCATCGTCAACATCGCCTCGGTGCTCGGCTACCGGGTCGCGAAGGCGCTGTCGCCGTACATTGCCGCGAAGAGCGCGGTCGTGAAATTCACGCAGGCGCTCGCACTCGAGAACTGCCGCTACGGCATCCGGGTCAACTCGATCGCGCCGGGCTATTTCTCGACCGAGATCAACCAGGGCTTCCTCGAGACCGAGGCCGGGCAGAAAAACATCCGGCAGGTGCCGATGCGCCGGGCCGGCAAGTACGAGGAACTGTCGGGCGCGTTGCTGCTGCTCGCCTCGGACGCCGGCAGCTACATGACCGGCAGCAACATCACGGTCGACGGCGGTCACCTGTGCAGTTCGCTCTGAACGCTGGCTGAGTCCGGTGGGGCCGCTCGCCGGATTCCGTCTCGTCGAGATCGCCGGCATCGGCCCGACGCAGTTCGCCGGCATGCTGCTCGCCGACATGGGCGCGGACCTCATCCGCATCGAGCGCCGCGGCGGCGACGCGACGAGCCTGATCCCTCGCCGCTACAACCTGATGAACCGTGGACGGCCGAGCGTGGCGATCGACCTGAAGAGCGATGCCGGTCGCGATCTCGTGCTGGCGCTATGTGAGAACGCCGACGCGCTGTTCGAGGGATTCCGGCCGGGCGTCATGGAACGCCTGGGTCTCGCACCGGAAGCCTGCCTCGCGCGCAACCCGAAGCTCGTTTACGGTCGCATGACCGGCTGGGGACAGTTCGGGCCGCAGGCCGGGCAGGCGGGCCACGACGGCAACTACGTGGCACTCGCCGGCGCCCTGCACGGCATCGGCGCGCCGGGCGGCCTGCCGGTGTTGCCGGCCAACCTGCTCGGCGATTTCGGCGGCGGCGCGCTGTACCTCGTAGCCGGCATGCTCGCGGCCCTGCTGCATGCGGGGCGCACGGGCGAGGGCCAGGTCGTCGACGCCGCGATGGTCGACGGCGTCGCCTCGCTCACGACCCTGCTGCACGGCATGCAGGCGGCCGGCCTCTGGTCGGACCAGCGCGGGCTCGACCTGCTGAACGGCGGGGCGCCGTTCTATCGCTGCTACGCGACGAAAGACGACAAGGCGGTTGTCGTCTGCGCGCTGGAGCCGCCGTTTTTCGCGGCGCTGCTGGACGGGCTCGGCATCGACGATTTCACGGCGGCAGACCAGTTCGACCGGGAGCGCTGGCCGGCGCTGGCGGAGCGCATCGGGCAGGTCCTGCGCACGCGCGATCGCGACGACTGGTGGGCGCGATTCCGCGACACGGATGCCTGCCTTGCGCCGGTGCTGCGGCTCGCCGAGGCGCGCGCCGATCCGCACCTGGCGGCTCGCGGCACGTTCATCGATATCGACGGCATCGCGCAGCCGGCGCCGGCGCCGCGCTTCTCGCGCAGCCCGCCCGACACGCCAGCAGCGCCCGGGCCCGCCGCCGATCCGGCAGCGCTGCTTGGGGAATGGGGCGTCGACGGCGAGCTGATCGCCGCTGCGGGCCCCGGGTCCTGAAACGCGGGAAGTCGAGGTCCGCAAACACGGAGCGAAGCGCATGCCCGAGTTCCTGAATCCGCTGTGGTGGAGCGAGACCCCGGTCGGGCTCGCACATTTCGCCGGCGCGCTCGTCGCGCTGGTCGTCGGGCCGGTGTCGTTCCTGCGGCGCAAGGGCGACCGCCTGCACCGCGTGCTCGGCTGGGTCTACGTCAGCGTCATGGCGCTGGTCAACCTGTCCGCGCTGACGATGTACGAGCTGACCGGCGGGCCCAACCTGTTCCATTTTTTCGCGGTACTGAGCCTGGCCACGGTCGGTCCCGGGGTCGTCACCGCGGTGCGCGCGCGGCGCACGGGCCGCCGCGAGCTGCTCGTCGCGCACTACTACTTCATGAGCTGGTCCTACTTCGGCCTGCTGGCCGCGTTCCTGAGCCAGCTCGCGACGCAGCTGGGCCCGCGCCTCGACGGCCTGCCCGGCGGGCTGTCGCCGTTCGCGCTGGTCGGCATCGGCACCTTCGTCATGGCGGACGCGGCGAACTGGCTGATCAAGCGCCAGTCGCACGCGTTCGTTGCACGCTTCGCGCCGGGCACGCAGGACTGACACGCACCGGGCGGCGGCCGTCAGCCCTGCATCGGCTCCAGGTGGACCGCGGTGTCCGTGAACTGCTCGAACGACACGACCAGGGCGTCCTTGAACTTCCAGACGTGCGCGAACGGCGCGCTGAAACTCTTGCCGGTTTCCTTGTAGGTGCCGCTGTAGTCGCCCAGTGACACGACCGTGTCGCCGTCGGCGATGAACTCGCGCGGCACGGCAGTGAAGTTGTCCCACTCCGCGCCCAGCCGTGCGAACACGTTCTCCAGCACCGCTTTCGGCCCGATCGACACGCCGCCGTAGGGGCCGCCCGCGGCCTCGGTCCAGCGGACGTCGGGCGCCATGGCGCCGAGCACGGCCGGGACGTCGCCCTTCGCGAAGGCGGCGTACAGGGATTTCACGAGTTCGGTGTTCGATGCCATGCGTTGTCCTCTTGTTGTTGTGGCAGGCCCGGGCCGATCCTGCCCGAGCGCCCTCGCGGGTGCAAAGGCGCGAGGCGCAAGGCTGCGGGCCGCGGGCAGGGCGCTGCCGGGCTTGCGGCACCGCCGCGGTCCGCGTACACTCACTTGCTTGTCAATAGCAAGTAACTATCGTCACTCGCGTTGGCCGCCAAGTCCCTGTTTTTCCTCGCTTCGGGTACTCGATGAGCTCACTTCCCCGTGCCGGTTCCGATGGCCCGCGCACCCAGGCCGAGCGTACGGCGCAGTCCGATCGCGCGATGCTGGATGCCGCGATCGAGCTGATCCTCGAGCGGGGCACCGAGAAGACCACGCTGGCCGCGATCGGCGAGCGCGCCGGCTACAGCCGCGGGCTCGCGACCTATCGCTACGGCTCGAAGGCCGGCCTGTTCGACGCGGTCTGCAAGTCGATCGGCCGACGCTGGCTGACCTACCTCGAGGCCGGCGTCGGGCAGGCGACCGGGATCGAGGCGATGACGGCGGCGCTCGACGCGTTCTTCCGCTTCATGCAGGAATCCCCGCGCGAGGCGCAGGTCCTGCACCTCCTGTACTGCGGTGCGGCGAGCCCGACCTCGGAGTACCGCGAGACCTCGCGCAGCATCCACCTGCGCCAGCAGCGCGACGTCGCCGAGTGGGTGCGCGCGGGCATCGACGACGGCAGTATCCGCGGCGACGTCGACGCCGACAGCGTTGCTGCGCAGTACATCGCCTACATCTCGGGCATGACCTATCTCTGGGTCATCAGCCCGGAAACCGTCGACTTCGCGCAGGCGAGCGACAGCATGAAGAACCACCTGCGCCGCTCGCTCGCGGCCGGCGCCTGACTTACTCAACGAGAGGAACGCTACGCATGGCCGATGCCTACATCTACGATCACGTCCGCAGCCCGCGCGGCCGCGGCAAGGCCAACGGGTCGCTGCACCCGGTCACGCCGATCGAACTCATGACGCAGGTTCTCGCGGCGCTGCGCGACCGCAGCGAACTCGACACCGCGCTGCTCGACGACGTCGTGCTCGGCGTCGTCTCGCCGGTCGGTGAGCAGGGCGCCTGCATCGCGCGCACCGCCGTGCTGAATGCCGACTACGCCGAGAACGTGCCCGGCAAGCAGCTGAACCGCTTCTGCGCCTCGGGCCTCGAGGCCGTCAATACGGCAGCCGCACAGATCATGGCCGGGCAGTCGGACCTCACGATCGGTGGCGGCATCGAGTGCATGTCGCGCGTGCCGATGGGCTCCGACTCCGGCGCGATGCACGCAGACCCGGCCGTGGCATTCAAGACCTACTTCGTGCCGCAGGGCATCGGCGCCGACCTGATCGCGACCAAGTACGGTTTCACACGCGAGACCGTCGACGCCTACGCGGTCGAGAGCCAGAAGCGCGCCGCGCACGCCTGGGAGCAGGGCTTCTTCGACAACTCCGTCGTGCCGATCCGCGATCACATCGGTCTCACCGTGCTCGAGCGCGACGAGCACCCGCGGCCCGGTACGACGATGGAAGACCTGGCCGGCCTGAAGCCCGCGTTCACGATTCCGGGCGAGCAGGCCGGTTTCGACGCCGTCGCCCTGCAGAAGTACCCGGAAGTCGAGGCGATCGAGCACGTGCACACGGGCGGCAACTCGTCCGGCATCGTCGACGGCGCGGCCGCGGTGCTGATCGGCAGCGAGCAGGCCGGCAAGGACCTCGGCCTCAAGCCGCGCGCCCGCATCCGCGGTTTTTCGTCGATCGGCACCGACCCGACAATCATGCTGACCGGCCCCGCGCCGTCGGCCGAGAAGGTGCTGAAGCGCTGCGGCATGGCGGTCAGCGACATCGACCTGTTCGAGCTGAACGAGGCCTTTGCCTCCGTCGTGTTGCGCTTCATGCAGAAGCTCGACATCGCGCACGAGAAGATCAACGTCAACGGCGGCGCTATCGCCATGGGCCATCCGCTGGGCGCGACCGGGGCGATGATTCTCGGCACAGTGCTCGACGAGCTGGAACGGCGCGACCTGTCGACGGCGCTGGTCAATCTCTGCGTCGGCGGCGGCATGGGCACCGCGACGATCATCGAACGCGTTTGAGGATTCCGACATGAGCGACATGACAACGATCACCATCGACGTCGATGCCGACGGCATCGCGCTGCTCACCATCGACGTGCCGGGACGCTCGATGAACGTGATGACGCCCGAGTTCCTGGCCGACGTCGCCGCCGCGGCGAAGCGCGTCGCCGAGGACGAAAAAATCAGGGGCGCCGTAGTGACCTCCGGCAAGGATGCCTTCATGGCGGCCGTCGATATGGTCCAGGCGCTGCGGGCAGAACCCTTTTTTTTTTTAATCCTACGGCGACCACCGCGATCTACACTCTTTCCCTACACGCCGCTCTTCCGCTCTCGAGACCTGCGGCAAGCCGGTCGCCGCCGCGATCAACGGCACGGCGCTCGGCGGCGGGCTCGAGGTCTGCCTGGCCTGCCACTACCGGGTCGCGGCCGACGGCCCGAAGACGAAGCTCGGCCTGCCGGAAGTGCAGGTGGGCCTGCTGCCGGGCGGCGGCGGCACCCAGCGCCTGCCGCGCCTGATCGGCATCGAGCCGGCCCTGCGCCTGATCACGCAGGGCACGCACCTGTCGCCGCGCGACGCGTTGCAGGCCGGTTTCGTCGACCAGGTCGTCGCGCCGGGCGACGAGGTCGAGGCGGCGAAAGCCTGGGTGCTCGAGACCGACGTGACGGACGCGCACTGGGATCGCAAGGGCTTCAAGGTACCGGGCGGCGCAGGGCTAATGCACCCGAAAGCCGTCGAGACCTTCGTCGTCGGCAGCGCCCTGACGCAGAAGCTGACGAACCACAACTACCCGGCGCCGCAGGCAATCCTGTCGGCCGTGCACGAGGGCACCGTGTTGCCGATCGACCAGGCGCTCGAGGTCGAGACGAAGTACTTCGTGAAGATGCTGCTGAGCCCGGTCTCGCGCAACATGATCCGGACGCTGTTCGTCAACAAGGGCGCTGCTGACAAGCTCGCGCGGCGGCCGCAGGAGCCGGCCGAGCGCAAGGTGACGAGGCTCGGCGTGCTCGGCGCCGGCATGATGGGCGCCGGCATCGCCTGGGTGTCGGCGCGTGCCGGCATGGAGGTGGTGCTGCTCGACACGACGGCCGAGAAGGCGGAGAAAGGCAAGGACTACTCGCGCCAGCTGGCCGACAAGCTCAAGGGTCGCGGCAAGCTCGACGACGCGACCGCCGAGGCCCTGCTCGCGCGCATCCACACCGGAACGGATTTCGCCGCGCTCGCGGGCTGCGAGCTGGTCATCGAGGCCGTGTTCGAGGACCGCGGCATCAAGGCCGACGTGACGAAGCGCGCCGAGGCCGTTATCGGCGAAAACGCTATATTCGCGTCGAACACGTCCACGCTGCCGATCACCGGCCTCGCCGAAGCGTCGGTACGCCCGGAGCAATTCATCGGCATCCACTTCTTCTCGCCGGTCGACAAGATGCCGCTGGTCGAGGTAATCGTCGGCGAACAGACGAACGACACGGCGATCGCCCAGGCGCTCGACTACATCCGGCAAATCCGCAAGACGCCGATCGTCGTCAACGACAGCCGCGGCTTCTACACGAGCCGCGTGTTCAGCGTCTACACGCGCGAGGGCATCCGCATGCTGGCCGAGGGCGTGAACCCGGCGCTGATCGAAAATGTCGCGAAACACGCCGGGATGCCGGTCGGGCCGCTCGCGGTCACCGACGAGGTCTCGCTGGAGCTGTCATACCACGTCGGGCAGCAGACGAAGAAGGATCTCGGCGACGCCTACGTGGCAGGCCCGGCCGACGAGGTGATCGAGAAGTTCGTGACCGGGCTGGACCGCAAGGGCAAGCGCTACGGCAAGGGCTTCTACGACTACCCGCAGGACGGCAGGAAGCGGCTCTGGCCAGGGCTCGCGGAGCACTACCCGCCGGCGGCGGAACAGCCTGCCCCTGCCGAGGTCCGTACCCGGCTGCTGTACGCGCAGGCGATTGAAACGCTGCGATGCCTCGACGAGAATGTCGTCACGCACCCCGCGGACGCCGACATCGGCTCGATCTTCGGCTGGGGCTTCCCGGCCTGGACCGGCGGCACGCTGTCCTTCATCGAGACCGTCGGTCTCGAGGCCTTTGCGAAGGAGGCGGACCGGTTGGCACAAACCTACGGCGAGCGCTTCGCGATTCCCGACAGCCTGCGCAGGATGGCCGCGGAAGGCCGGACGTTTTACGACGGCGCGTCGGCCGCGCAACGCAACGCCGCCTGAGGACCACTCGACATGAGCGAATGGGCAACAGTCCGCTACGAGCAGCACGACGCGGTCGCCGTCATCACGATCTGGCGGCCGGACGCGATGAACTCGTTCAACACGCAGCTACGGCGTGACCTGCACGCGGCCTTCGAACGCGCGGCCGGCGACGAGTCCGTGCGCGCCGTCGTCCTGACCGGCGAAGGGCGCAGCTTCTCGGCCGGCGCGGATCTCAAGGACGGCATCGACACGGACAAGCCGGTCGACCGCATCCTGCAGGAAGAATACCGGCCCATTTTCGAGACCATCGCGACGATGCGCCAGCCGGTCATCGCCGCGGTCGGCGGCTCCGCGGCCGGCATCGGCATGTCCTACGCGCTGGCCTGCGACCTGCTGATCATGGCCGACAACGCCTTCCTGCTGTCGCCGTTCTCGACGATCTCGCTGGTGCCGGACGGCGGCCAAAACTGGTTCCTGGTGCGGCAGCTGGGCTATCGCGTCGCGTTCCAGCTCGCCGTCGAGGCCGAGCGCATCTACGCCGAACGCTGCGTCGAGCTCGGTCTCGCCAACCGCACTGCGCCGCCGGACAAGCTCCGCGACGAGGCGATCGCCTGGGCGAAGCAGCTCGCGGAGCGCGCGCCGCTCGCGCTCGCGGCGACCAAGCGGGCCATGCGCCACGCGGCCGGGCACGACTGGGCGTCCACGTTCGACGTCGAGGCACCGCTGCAGCGCGCCTGCCGCGAGAGCGAGGACTGCAAGGAAGGCGTCGCGGCCTTCTTCGAAAAACGCAAACCGAAATTCACGGGCCGGTAAGAGACCGGCCGAAGGAACCAGACCATGACGATGAAACGCAGAATCTTCGACGACGAGCACGAGATGTTCCGCGACTCGGTGCGAAGCTTCATGAAAAACGAAATCGGCCCGCACGCCGAGCGCTGGCGCAAGCAGGGCATCGTGGACCGCGAGGCCTTCGAGAAGGCCGGCGAGCAGGGGCTCCTGCTGATGTGGGCCGACGAGAAATACGGCGGCGCGGGCGTGCCGGACTTCCGCTACGAGCAGATCCTGATCGAGGAGAACGCACACCACGGCGACGTCGGCTTCTTCATGACGCTGCACAGCCGGCTGGTCGGCCCCTACCTCGGCGAGCTCGGCACGGAAGAGCAGAAGCAGCGCTGGCTGCCGAAGTGCATCTCGGGCGAGAACATCCTCGCGGTCGCGATCACCGAGCCTGGCGCCGGCTCCGACGTCGCCGGCTTGCGCACGCGTGCCGAGGACAAGGGCGATCACTACCTGCTGAACGGCTCGAAAACCTACATTTCCAACGGCATCAATGCGGACCTGGTCGTCGTCGTCGCGCGCACGGACCAGGAAAAGCGCCACGGCCTCAGCCTGTTCGTTGTCGAGCGCGGCATGGAAGGTTTCGAGCGCGGCCGCAACCTCGAGAAGATGGGCCTCAAGAGCCAGGATACGGCCGAGCTGTTTTTTAACAACGTCAAGGTCCCGAAGGAAAACCTGCTCGGCGAATGGAACCGCGGCTTCTACCACCTGATGCACTTCCTGGCCGAGGAGCGCCTGCTCGG
>CALALV010000159.1 GCA_937925605.1 uncultured Woeseia sp. | reverse complement strand
CGTCGTCGGGGCCGCCGCCGGCGCGATCGGCGGCAACGCGGACCGCGGCGCGGGCTACGGCGCGATCGCCGGCGCCACCCGCAGCGGCGTGCGCGACCAGCGGACCCGCGAAACGGTCGTCAAGCGCTGCCTGCGCGGCCGTGGTTACCGCGTACTGAACTGAGTCGTTGACGCCCGCGGGCGCCTCACCTACTGTATGTACATACAGTTAAAGAGGACGTCATGCCCGGCATAGCGCACAAGGGTCGCGGGGCGATCGGGAGGCCGGACCACCGCTTCGAGCGCCGCCCGGTGGAACTGACCGGCGCCGAGCGCGCGGCGGCCGACGCGTGTGCCCCGGAGACCGTGCTGAGGCCGATGACGGCACGCAGCATCGTCAGCCACAACGACTCGCCGGACATCCCGTTCGACCGGTCGATCAACCCGTACCAGGGTTGCGAGCACGGCTGCGTCTACTGCTACGCACGCCCTTCGCACAGCTACCTCGACCTCTCGCCGGGGCTCGATTTCGAGACCCGAATCTTTTACAAGCCGAACGCGGTGGAGCGCCTGCTGGCCTGCTGGGAGAAGCCGTCGTACACCTGCCAGCCGATCACGATCGGCGCCACCCCCGATCCCTCCCAGCCGGCCGATAAGCGCCTGCGCCTGACCCGCGCGCTGCTCGCGACGTTCCTCGAGCACCGGCATCCCGTCAGCCTGATCACGAAGGGCACCCTGCTTGGCCGCGACCTGGACCTGCTGCGCGAGCTGGCGGCGCGCCGACTGGTGTCGGTGGCGGTCAGCGTGCCGACACTGGACGACCGCCTGAAACGCATCCTCGAGCCGCGCGTGCCGGCCGCGGCGGCCCGGCTCGCTCTGGTCGGCGACCTGCGCGACGCCGGCGTACCGGTCACGGTGCTCATCGCGCCGGTGCTCCCGGCAATCAGCGACGACGGCATCGAACGCATACTCGAACGCGTCGCGGCGGCCGGCGCCGGGCGCGCCGCGTGGATCCTGCTGCGGCTGCCGCACGAGGTCCGTGAGTTGTTCCGGGACTGGCTCGCCGTGCACTACCCGCAGCGTGCGGAACACGTGATGAGCCTGCTGCGCCAGGCCCACGGCGGCCGCGAGTACGACAGCCGCTTCGGCCTGCGCCAGACCGGCCGCGGCGCCTGGGCCGACATGCTGGGGCAGCGCTTCAACGCCGCCTGCCGCAGGCTGGGGCTGGCGACGGGCGGCGCCGCACCGCCGCTCGACTGCACGCAGTTCCGCCGCCCGGGCCCGCAACAGCTGGACCTGCTGGGCGGCTGAGCGGGCCCTGTATCCGATTCCGGGGCGAGCTTGTATAGTGAACGAAACGCCTGCGACGCCGACGAACTATTAAATTTCCGGGCAGTCCTAGGACATTGGTTCGAGGATCCAGTTACACCGCAAATGAGAGTGATCCGCATTTACCGCGTCCCGCGCAGGACGCCCGTCGCCCTGCTCCTGCTCCTGTCCGGCCTGCCGCTTGCGGCCCAGCAAGCCACGGATGATCCGGCGCCGGCCGAAGAGGAGATCGGTCCGATCGTGCTCGGCGACGGGCCGCTCGCCGACGATCCGGCGCTCGACGAGGACCCCGACGAGGACCTCGGGGCCGAGGCGCTGCCGGAACCGGAAGAAACCCCGGGCGAGCAGCTGCGCCGCCTGTTCCAGCTCTACCGCGACGCGGTCAACGACGGGATGTACGCCGAGGCGGACACGCTCGCGAAGCGCATCGTCGAACTGACGATCGAGGTGAACGGGCTGGACAGCCCCGAGTCTGCGCGCGCGATCACGAATCTCGCCATCGCCCAGCACGGTGCCGGCGACTACGATTCGGCGCTGCTGAACTTCAACTCCTCGATCGAGATCATCGAACGCATCTCGGACCGGCTGAACGAGGACCTGATCAACCCGTTGAAGGGCCTCGCCGCCGCGCAGCTCGCGCTGGGCCGCCCGACCCAGGCCGCCGAGACCTACCAACGCGCCGTGCACATCAGCCACGTCAACTCCGGGCCGCACAACCTGGACCAGATTGAAACGCTCGAATCGCTGGCCGAGACCTACCTTGCCGCCGGCGCGGCCGACGAGGCCGTCGACATGCAGCAGCGCATTTTCTCGCTGCAGGCGCGCAACGTCGACCCGAAGAGCCTCGACATCCTGCCGGCGCTGCGCACCCAGGCACGCTGGATGCACCGCCTGCAGCTCTACGACCGGGAGCGCTACACCTGGCGGCGGGTCATCAGCATTCTCGAGGATCACGACGGCCGCGACGCGCTCAGCCTGATTCCGCCGCTGACGAGCCTCGGCAAGTCCTACCTGTATTTCTCGGCGCAGGACTTCAATTACCAGCAGCCGGCGTCGAACACGACCGGCGAGATCTACCTCAAGCGCGCGCTGCGTATCGCCGAGGACCATCCCGACGCGGACTGGGAGACGAAGTCGCAGGCAATGCTGGCCCTGGCCGACTACTACATACTGACCGACAAGCCGAACCGCGCCGGGCGCATGTACCGCGATACCTGGGAACTCCTGAGCGGCGACGAGGAGCGCGAGCGGGTGCGCGAGCGCGAGCTGCAGTCGATGATGTTCCTGTTCGACGCGCGCCCGCCGAAGTTCTACGGGCTGGACGCGAGCCAGGGCATGGCGCGGAGGCCGGACGGCTTCGAGACCGGCACCGTCACCTACCGCTACACGGTCTCGGCGCGCGGCCAGCTCACGGACATCGAGCTGGTCGAGGCCGACCCTGCCGGCGTCGACGACATGGAGCGCTCCGTCGAGCGCGAGCTCAGGCGCGCGATGCAACGCCCGCGCATCGTCGAGGGCGACTCCGTCGACACCGCGAACGTGCTGTTCTCACACAGCTTCTACTACCGGCCGAGCGACCTGCCCGAGACGGTAAGCGCGGCCGGTGACCCGAACGACTGACCCTCGGCCGGGCCGCTTCGCCTGCGCGCTGGGCCTCGGCGTGCTGCTCGCCTGCGGCACCGCGCGCGCCTGCGACGACGGCTGGCTCGACGTGCAGGACCGCTACCGCGACGACGGCGTCGACGTGCTCGCGTCGAACGGCAGCGACTACCCGCTGACCTTCACGGTCGCGGTGCGGCCGAAGGGCCTTACACTCGACGGGCGGCGCGAGGTTACGGCGACGCTCGGACCCGGGGAGAGCCGCACGGTCTTCAGCCTCGACCGCGCTCACCCGGACCGGGGCGGCCACTACCGCTACTGGTGCGACTGGACGGTCGGGCGACTCGACGCGCGCCACGACGACAGCCAGGTGTACCTGCTGCCCTATGCGACGGGCCACAGCTACCGGGTACTGCAGGGCTACGGATCGCGCTTCAGTCATACGGGCCGCGAGCAATACGCCGTGGACTTCAAGATGGCCGAGGGCACCCCGGTTCATGCGGCGCGCGACGGCATCGTCGCGCGGGTGGTCGAACAGCACGACAAGGGCTGCTGGGAAGACGGCTGCGGCCGCTACGCGAATTTCATCGTCGTCCTGCACGGCGACGGGACGACCGGCGAGTACTATCACCTGCGGCAGCACGGGGCGCTGGTCGAGGAAGGCGAACGGGTCAGGGCCGGCCAGCGTATCGGCCTGTCCGGCAACACCGGCCACAGCGCGCTGCCGCACCTGCATTTCGCGGTCTACCGGGCAGTGGACTGGGGACGCACGCAGTCGATCCCGGTACGCTTCCTGACGGCGGACGGCATCGTCAGCAAGCCGCGGCGGGGCGGCCGCTACCCGGCGGCGGCGCTCGACGACCTGGGCACGATACTCGGCCGCGCAGGCGGCCACGGGACGGGACCAACGACAGGATCCAAGTGATGTTTGCACGCGAAACCAAGAGCCGCATGCCGGCGCGCGACGAAGCGCTGCCGGGCCGCGAGGAGCGCATGCCGGTCCCGGACCGGCATTACGTGAACGGCAACCCGCTCGCGGGCCCGTTGCCCGACGGGCACGCGGAGGCGCTGTTCGGCATGGGCTGCTTCTGGGGCGCGGAACGGCTGTTCTGGGAACTGCCCGGCGTCTACAGCACGGCCGTCGGCTACGCCGGCGGCTACACGCCGAATGCCGACTACCGCGAGGTCTGCAGCGGGCGCACTGGCCATGCCGAGGTCGTGCGCGTCGTCTACGACCCGGCGCAGGTCAGCTATGCCGACCTGCTGCGCGTGTTCTGGGAATCGCACGACCCGACGCAGGGCATGCGCCAGGGCAATGACGTGGGCTCGCAGTACCGCTCGGCGATCTACACCTTCGACAAGGCGCAGGCCGCGGCCGCGCGCGAGAGCGCGGCAGCCTACCAGGCCGAGCTGTCGGCGGCCGGGCACGGCGCGATCACGACGGAAATTGCACCCGCCGGCGAGTTCTACTACGCCGAGGACTATCACCAGCAGTATCTCGCCAAGAACCCGAACGGCTACTGCGGCATCGGCGGCACCGGCGTCAGCTGCCCGATCGGCACCGGCATCACGGCCGGCGCCTGACCCGTTGCGCGGCGCGGCGGGTGCGCAGGCCGCGCCCACGCCGGTGCGTGCTTGCGGTCTTGCGGGTAGACTCGGCGCCGATCGGGGATTCCCTTGCCGAACCGGAGGACCGACCGTTGAACCGAAAGACCGCGAAGAGGAAGACCCGCAAGCCCGGCCGTCGCCAGGCCGAGGACGCCGTGCGCACGCTGCTGCGCTGGGCCGGTGACGACCCGGAACGCGAAGGACTGGTCGACACGCCGGCGCGCGTCGTGCGCGCCTACGAGGACTGGTTCTCCGGCTACGCCGAGGACCCGGTCGGCTACCTGAAGCGCACCTTCGAAGAAGTCGAGGGCTACGACGAGATGATCGTCCTGCGCGACATCACCTTCGAGTCGCACTGTGAGCATCACATGGCGCCGATCATCGGCCACGCGCACGTCGGCTACCTGCCGAACAACAAGGTCGTCGGCATCAGCAAGCTCGCGCGCGTCGTGCAGACCTTCGCCCGCCGCTTCCAGGTGCAGGAGAAAATGACCGCGCAGATCGCGAACACGATCCAGGACGTGCTGCGGCCCAAGGGCGTAGGCGTGGTCATCAACGCGGCGCACCAGTGCATGACGACCCGCGGCGTGCACAAGCCCGGCGTCTCGATGGTCACGAGCCAGATGCTCGGCCTGTTCCGCAAGGATGCCCGGACCCGCGCCGAGTTCCTGAACATGATCGGGCCGGCCGCCTGAGACCCGTGCGCCGCGCGCTCGCCGCCGCCGGCCTGCTGCTCGCCGCGCTGCTCGCCTGGCTGCTGCTGTGGCCCGTGCCGGTCGAGCCGCAGGCCTGGCAGGCACCGGCGAATCCCGGTCACGCCGACCCGTTCGCGCCCGACCCGCGGCTGCGCGCGGCAGCCGCGCTGGATCTCGGCGGTCGCGTCGGCCCCGAGGACGCGGCGCTCGGCCCGGACGGCCGCCTGTACGTCGGCACGGACAACGGCGAGATCCTGGCGCTGCGCCCGGACGGCTCGGGACTCACGGTTTTCGCGACGCCGGGCGGGCGGCCGCTCGGACTGGAATTCGACATCGCAGGCCGGCTGCTGGTCGCGAACGCCTACCTGGGGCTGCAGCGCATCGGCCCTGACGGCCGCGTCGAGCAGCTGCTCGGCGAGGTCGACGGCGTGCCGCTCGGCTACGCGGACGACGTTGCGGTCGCGGCGGACGGGCGCGTATTCGTCAGCGACGCGAGTACGCGTTTCGCGGCGGCGGAGCACGGCGGCACCTACGCCGCCAGCCTGCTCGACATCCTCGAGAACAGCGCCAGCGGGCGCGTGCTCGAGTACGACCCGGCGAGCGGCGGCGCGCGGGTGTTCGCGAACTCGCTCAGCTTCGCGAACGGCCTCGCCGTCAGCGACGACCAGCGCTGGCTGTACGTCGCCGAGACCGGCCGCTACGCGATCTGGCGCTACCCGCTCGGCGGCGGCGAGCGCGAACTCGTCATCGGCGGCCTGCCCGACTTCCCGGACAACCTGAACAACGGGCTCCGGGGCCGGATCTGGGTGGGCCTGATCGCGCCGCGGGTGCCGGCGCTCGACGCCCTGGCCGGGCGCCCGTTCCTGCGCCGCGTCGTGCAGCGGCTGCCGGCGGCACTGCGCCCGGCGGCGGAGCCGCACAGCCATGTCATCGCCATCGACGCCGACGGCAACGTGCTGATGAACCTGTACGACACGGGCGCCGCGCTGCCGGCGCTCACCGGCGTCCTCGAAACCACGGACGCGCTCTACCTGACCAGCCTGTTCGCCCCGGCGCTGGGGCGGCTCGACAAGCGCGACCTGGCGCCGCGCTGAGGCTCCCTCAGTCGTCGAGCCCGAGTACGGCCGGGCCCTGCTCGAACACGATGTCGACCGGGATGTCGGCCTCGGTCAGGCGCGCGAGGTCGGCCTCGAGCCCGGGCCGGATGACGCCGAGTTCTTCCGTGAGCTGGAGCGCGCCCTCGTAGTCGCCGTCGCCCTGCAGCGTCAACAGGCGCGCCGACAGCGCGTTCATCGCGTCCTGCATGCGCGCGAAGTCGACCCGGTAGGTGCCGGTCGCCGCATCGCGCACGAACGCACCGCGGTCGGCAAAGAAATTGAAGCGGACCATGTTGGCCTTGCCGTGCGCGCTGGACGCGCCGAAGCGCACCGAGCGGAAAATGCCGGCCATGAAGGTCACGTAGTTGTCCATCAGCTCCGCGTCGCCGAGTTCGCCGGCCTCGTGCAGCTTCGTGATCATGTACAGGCCCAGCACGTCGGCCTTGCCCTCTTCCATGCTGGACGCGACGTCCTTCAGTGCCGCGCGCACGGTCGTGTTGCCGTCGACGACGTTCTTGATGCCGAGGCCGTGCGCGACCTCGTGGAACATCGTGTTGGCGAAGAACGCGTCGAACGTGACGTGCCGGCGCTGCCCCTCGTCCACCAGCACCCCGGCGATCGGCACGAGAATCCTGTCGAACTTCGCGCGCATCGCGTTCTTGAGCTGCAGGCGCCGCGTGCCTTTCGCGAGCTGCACCTCCTCGTCGTTCGGCAGGTTGATCGCGATCGTCTTCGAGCCGGCATTGCTGTCGCCCGCGTAGTAGACGGCATCGTAGGCATTCAGGTCCGAGTCGGTGCCGGGCGTTTCGGCCTTGTAGGCGTCCGGCACCGGCAGGCCGCGCTGCAGCTCGGGCAGAAACGCCGCGAAGCGCGCGAGCCGCTCGCTCCACTCGAGGTCCTTGACCAGTACGTAGGACTCGTAGGCGGCGCGGTAGCCGAACAGCTGGTCCTCGTAGGTCTCGATCGGGCCGATGACGACCTCGACCGGGTTGGTCTTGACGTCCATCCAGGCCATGTCGCTTTCCTGGTAAATGTCCGTGGCCAGGGCGTCGGCGCGCAGCCTCAGGTAGTTCGCGAAGCCTTCGTGGTCAGCGAGCTCGGCCGCCTGCTGCAGCAGTACGGCGGCGCGCGCGAGCTCGGGGCCGTAGGCCTCGTGGTAGGGGACCAGCGTCAGCGCGCCCGCGTCGTCGCGGCGCACCAGCGAGTACAGCCCGTCCTTGCCCGGCTGCTGCCAGGCCTCGAATTCCTCCCGGGTCATGTCCGCGGGATACAGGTTGGCGCCGGGCGGCTTCGGCCCGAAGCCCGGCATGAACGGCTGGTTGCCGTCGAGGCGGTCCCAGGGGCCGTAGTTGATCGCCGCGAAAGCGCGCGTGCGTTCGTCGTCGATGCCGGCCAGCCAGTCCGCCCAGTCGTCGCGAAACGCCTGGCGCCAGAACAGGTCGTGCATGAGGTCCGAGGCCTCGATCAGCAGACCGATCATCTGCCGCTGGTTTTCGCTGAGGTGCGAGAGGTCGGTGGTCAGCGGCACGCTCGCGTAGACCCCGGGCCGAGGCGCAACCGCTGCCGGCGGCCCGTCGGCGGCCGCGGCGGCGGGTGCCTCGGGCGCATCGCGGCCGCCACAGGCGGCCAGCAGGAACAGGCTGATGACGCCGCTCAGGCGCAGGGCTATCGGGGTCATGACGGGCGTGTCTCCTCGGCTGGCATTGCGTCAGGGGGCCGGATTATGGCACAGCGGCCGCGCTCACAGGTCGGTCAGCAGGACTTCCCCGGCCGCCAGCGGCGCACCGAGGAAGCGGCCGCCAACGCGCGCGAAGCGGCGCGGCCCGTCGGTGGCCAGGAACTGGAGCGTGCCGTTGCCCGGAGGCGCCGCGAGTCCGTGCGTCCCGAGCAGTGCGGCGACGGCGGCAGCGGTCGTGCCGGCCGAATCGACGACCGAGATACCGGCGCCGACCACCTCGCGCACGGCGCCCGCCAGCAGCGGGAAATGCGTGCAGCCGAGAATCAGCGAGTCCGGCGGCTCGCGTTCTCCGCCCAGCCATGGCGCGAGGTAGCGGCGCACGACGGCGACCGCGATCTCGTCGTCGGTCCAGCCCTCCTCCGCCAGGGCGACCAGCAGCTCGCAGGGCAGCTCGTCGACGCGCGCCGCCGGGTCCAGCGCGCCGACGGCGTTGCGGTAGGCATGCAGCCGGACCGTGGCCTCGGTGGCGAGGACGAGGTGCCGGGCCGCGGGCCGCGCGGCGACCGCCGCGCGCGCGCCCGGCTCGACGACCCCGAGCACGGGCAACGGCGCCAGCGACGTCGAGAGTTCGCCAAGCGCCACGGCCGAGGCGGTGTTGCAGGCGACCACGAGCAGCTTGATGTCCCGCTGTCGCAGGTGCTCCGCGGCGCGGCGCGCGTAGGCGGCAACGGTGGCAGGGCTCTTGGTCCCGTAAGGCAGGCGTGCCGTGTCGCCGAGATAAACGAAGCTCTCGTCAGGCAGGCGCTCGCGCGTGGCCTTCAGCACCGTCAGGCCGCCGACGCCCGAATCGAATACGCCGATCGGGCGCGGATCTTGGGATGTCATCGTGTCGGTCCGCGAATGCGGCTATGCGCCGCCGAGCGCGGCATTGTGCCCCGGCGGCGACGTCGGTGCAGCAGGCGGACCGACCGGTCCGCCGGCGCGGCGCTCAGCCCGACTTGACGAGGAAGGGCGGGACGGCCTTGCCGTCGCGCTCGCCGAGCGGCAGGGCGGCCTGGCCGGTTTCGGACAGGCGGATCAGGTCGCCGTAGAGATCGACCATCATGCGCGCACAGCGGTCCGCTTCCTCGACCGACATCTTGCGCACGGACGCGCAGATCGAACCCTCGCCGTTCAGCGGGGCCACGCGGTGCATCTGGTGGCGCAGGTCGGCGAAGGTCTGCTTCAGCGCAATCGGGACGTCCTCTTCCTCGATGTCGCTCAGGTTGTCTTCGTAGGCCCGGACAAGCCTTTGTTTTATATGGCCATGACTGGCCAGCACAGCGACGGCTGCGGAGAAACTCGCGATACTCAGGGACATTGGCTCTCCAGCGTTATTATTTTCGACGGCCGCTCCCCCCTCGAAGAGCGGCCCGTCTACGCTTTAATTCAGTCATGTGCCGCGTCCCGCGGCGGCAGGCGTCGCTCCAACCTCCTGTAGGTACCACCCGGACAGGCACCTGCGACAAATTCTTATAACAAATTCCCGAAAGCGACCGCAAGTTGATCTTGCACTGTTCAGCCGGCGCGGCTGATCTCGATCGTGAAGGCCAGTTCGTCCTGCTCGCGCTCGGCCCGGAAGAGCGGCTCCGCCTGCCCGACCTGCCAGTCGCTCGCCAGCGTCTCGGTCATCAGGTAGTCCCGGTGCCGGGCCAGTGCGGCGGCGACCGCGGCCGAGCCGCTGACGCCGAGCCGGATACGGTCGGAAACGTCGAGGCCCGCCTGCTTGCGGGCGTCCTGGACCGAACGAACCAGTTCGCGCGCGACGCCCTCGAGCTTCAGCGACTCGTCGAGCTTCGTGTCCAGCCCGACCAGGAAACCCGAGTCCTCGGCGCAGGCGTAGCCCTCGGCGGAACTCGTCTCCACCAGCACGTCGCCGGCGCCGAGCGTCACCGTCTCGTCGTCGAGCTGCACGCTGAAGTCCTCGCCGCGCGCGACCGCGCCCGCGATCGCGGCGCCGTCCGCTGCAGTAAGCGCGCGTTTCAGCGCGGGGATGCGCTTGCCGAACAGCTTGCCGATGCGCGGCAGGTGCGGCTTGATGCGGTAGTCGACGAGGCCGGCGTCGCGCGCGATGAACTCGAGATCCTTGACGTTCAGTTCCTCGAGCAGCTGGTCCCGGTGCGCATCCAGCGCCGCGGCCGCCCGGTCGTCCGGCGCCCGCAGCAGCAGCCGGGCGAGCGGCTGGCGCGTCTTGACGCCGGACTGCGCGCGCGCGGCGCGGCCGAGGCCAACGACCTTCTGCACGACGCCGATGTCGTGCAGCAGCTCGCTGTCCTCGAGACTCGCATCGGCGTCGGGCCAGGCCGTCATGTGCACGCTCTGCGGCGCCTCCCGGTCGACGCTGCGGACGAGGTTCGCGTACACGTGCTCTGACAGGAACGGCGTGAACGGCGCCATGAGCCGGTGCGCAACGTCGAGACACTCGTACAGCGTCAGGTAAGCCATGCGCTTGTCCGCCTCGTCGGTCGACTTCCAGAAGCGCCGCCGGTTGCGGCGCACGTACCAGTTGCTGAGCTGGTCGACGAATGATTCGATCGCCTCGCCCGCGGCGCGTGCGTCGAAACGGTCCATCGCCTCGGTGGCGACACGGATCGTGCGCTGCGCGAGCGCGATTGCCCAGCGGTCGATCTCCGGGCGCTCGGCCACCGGCACATCGTTGGCCAGGTCGACGTCGTCGATGCGCGCGTACAGGACGAAGAAGCCGTAGGTGTTCCAGAACGTGTTGATGAACGAGCTCGCGACGTCGGCGACGATGTCGACCGAGATGCGCTTCTGCGCCTCCGGCGACAGGCGCGCGAGGAAGTACCAGCGCAGAGCGTCGGCGCCCACCGTGTCGAACACGTCGTAGGGATTGACGATGTTGCCGAGCGACTTGGACATCTTCTTGCCGTCCTTGTCGACGATGTGGCTCAAGCAGATGCAGTTACGGTAGGCCACGCTGTCCGACACGAGCGTGGCGATCGCGTGCAGCGTGTAGAACCAGCCGCGCGTCTGGTCGATGGCCTCGCAGATGAAGTCGGCCGGGAAATGCGTGTCGAAGGTTTCCTTGTTCTCGAACGGGTAGTGCCACTGCGCGTAGGACATCGCGCCGGAATCGAACCAGCAGTCGATCACCTCCGGCACGCGCCGCCACTCGCAGCCGTCCTTCTCGAACGTGATCTCGTCCACGGCCGGCCGGTGCAGGTCCAGCTCGTCGAGCTTGCGGCCCGTGAGTTTCTCCAGCTCGGCCACCGAGCCGACGCACAGGTAATTGTCGTCGCCGTCGGTCCAGACCGGCAGCGGCGTGCCCCAGAAGCGCTCGCGCGACAGGGCCCAGTCGACGTTGTTCTCGAGCCAGTTGCCGAAGCGCCCGTCGCGAATCGTCTCGGGCACCCAGTTGATGGTCCGGTTCAGCTCGACCATGCGGTCGCGGAAATCGGAGGTGCGGATGTACCAGGCGTGCTTCGCGTAGTAGATGATCGGATCGCCGGTGCGCCAGCCGAACGGGTAGTTGTGGCGGTAGGTCTCCGCCCGGAACATCAGCCCGCGCTCCTTCAGGTTGCGGATCAGTGGCTTGTCCGCATCCTTGAAGAACAGCCCGGCGACCGGCTCGACCGCGTCGACGAAGTGGCCGTCCTGGCCGACGCCGTGCACGACCGGCAGGCCGTGCTCCTGGCCGAGCGCGAGGTCGTCGACGCCGTAGGCCGGCGCCGTGTGCACGATGCCGGTACCGTCCTCGGTGCTGACGAAGTCCGCGTGCACGACCCGGAACGCGTCGCCCTCGACCTCGAGGTAGTCGAACAGCCGCTGGTAGCGCAGGCCGACCAGCTCGCTGCCCTTGACGCGCCTGACGATCTCGTAGTCGTGGCCCTCGAGTACCCGCGGCGCGAGCGCCTCGGCGAGAATCAGCGTCTCACCGGCCAGCGCGGCGTGCACGTAGTCCACGTCGCGGTGCACGGCGAGCAGCAGGTTGGACGGCAGCGTCCACGGCGTCGTGGTCCAGACCAGGAACGAGGTCCCGGGCTCGTCCGCGAGGCGGAAGCGCACGAACACCGACGGGTCGTCGACCTCGCGGTAGCCCTGCGCCAGCTCGTGCGAGGACAGCGTCGCGCCGATGCGCGGGTCGTAGGGTACGACCTTGTAGCCGCGGTAGATCAGGCCCTTGTCCCAGATCCGCTGCAGCAGGTGCCAGACACTCTCTATGTAGGCGTTGTCGAGCGTGTAGTAGGCCTCGTCGAGGTTCACCCAGAAGCCCATGCGCTCGGTCATCTTCTCCCAGTCGCCGATATAGCGCATGACCGACTCGCGGCAACGCCGCGTGAACTCCTCGATACCGACCTGGCGCTCGATCTCCTTCTTGTCGAAGATGCCGAGTTCTTTCTCGATCTCGTGTTCGACCGGCAGGCCGTGCGTATCCCAGCCGGCCTTGCGCGGCACGTGGTAACCGCGCATCGTCTTGTAGCGCGGGAACGCGTCCTTGAAGGCACGGGCGAGCACGTGGTGGATGCCGGGCTTGCCGTTCGCGGTCGGCGGTCCTTCGTTGAACGTGAAGGTCGGCCGTTCGGACGACTGCGCGAGCGTCCGCGCGAACACGTCATGTTCGCGCCAGAACGCGAGGATTTCCTGCTCCAGTGCCGGGCCGTCGTAACGGCTCGCAACTTCCGAAAAACTCATAGCCGACTCTCGGTAAACGAAAACGCCCCGGATGCCAGAGGCATCCGGGGCGATGGGAACGGTCGCGGTACCACCCGGGTTCGCGCGGGACCGGGTCCCGCGCCGCGTTGCGCCCGGGTCGTGGGCGGCCGGCTGCGTCTACTGCGCCCCGTCGGGGCGGTTCGGGCAGCGACTCGGGGGCGATCTTCGGCGGGTGTCGTGCCGGGGCTCTCACCGTCCCCCGGTCGCTCGCTCCGGGACGGCCCGCGTACTCTTCCCCTTCGGCGTCGTGCAGGTGAAACTAGCCGCAAGCCCGGGCGATTTCAAGCGAATGATCGAATTCCCCGATCCCGAGCCGGTCTCGACGAACGGCATAGAACTCGCCGTGTACAGCGCGGGCGACGGCCCGCCCGTGCTGCTGTTGCACGGCTTTCCGGAACTCGCCTTTTCCTGGCGCCACCAGCTGCCGGCACTGGCGGCGGCGGGTTACCGGGCAATCGCACCCGACCTGCGCGGCTACGGCGGCTCGTCGAAGCCGGAAGCGGTCGACGCCTACGGTATCGAGACCCTGGTCGCCGACGTGACCGGCCTGCTGGACGCCCTCGGCGAACGCGAGGCACTGGTCGTGGCTCACGACTGGGGCGCCCTGCTCGCGTGGCAGCTCGCGCTGCTCGAGCCCGGCCGCGTGCGCGGCGTAGCGTCGCTCGGCATCCCGTTCATCGCGCGCAGCGAGCGCGACCCGATCGAGCTCATGCGCGAGCGCTTCGGCGAGCGCTTCTACATCGTCGACTTCCAGGACTCGGACGAGGCGGACCGCCGCTTCGCCGCCGAACCGCGGCGCTTCATCGACTGCATGCTGCGACGCGACGTCATCACGCGCGAGCGCTTCGAGGCGCTGCCGCCGGCGCTCAGGGTCATCAGCCTGCGTGAACAGTTCGCGCGCGAGGAGCCGCCGGGCAGGCCGCTGCTGTCGGGCGCGGAACTCGACGTCTATGCGCGCGCGTTCGAGGCCGGCGGGTTTCGCGGGCCTATCAACTGGTACCGGAACTTCAGCCACAACTGGCGGGTGACGGAGGGCGTGCCGCAGCGCGTCGAGGTGCCGACCCTGTTCATCGGCGCCGCCAATGACGTCGTCATCCACCCGCAGCAGGTCGAGGCGATGAAGCACTACGTGCCCGACCTCGAACTGCACGTTCTCGAATCCTGCGGTCACTGGATCCAGCAGGAGCGCCCCGCCGACACCAACCGGCTGCTGCTCGACTGGCTCGGCCGGCGCTTCCCGCCGGGCTGAGCGCGACCGGCGTCAGTGCAGCGACTCGGAGACGGGCTGCTCGCCGTCCTCGCCGAACATCGCGCGGTCGAACGCATCGACGAGCACGGCCGTCGGCTGCGCGCCCACGACGAAGAGGCGGTCGTTGATCAGGAAGTCCGGCACGCCGGTGACGCCGCCGCGGCGCACCTCGGCTTCTCGCGCCAGCACCTGCGCGCGCCCGGACTCGTCCTCGAGCGCACGCAGGACGCCCGGGCGGGACAGGCCGTGATTGCCGCCGATGTCGGCCAGCACGTCGCGATCGGCGATGTCGAGGCCTTCCTCGAAGAAGCCGGACAAAAGCCCCTCGGCGACGCGGGCGGTGCTCGCGCCCTCGCCGGCCGCGTGCTGCATCAGGCGGTGCGCGTCAAGCGTGTTGGGCACGCGCTTCATCAGGTCGAAGCGAAAGCGAATGCCTTCGGCAAGGCCGGCGCGGGTCAGCTCGTCCAGGCCCGGCTGCACGCGCGCGGGATCGCCGAACTTGGAGGCGAGGTACTCTTCGAAGCCCATGCCGTCGGCCGGCATGCCGGGGTTGAGCTGGAATGGCAGCCAGCGCAGCGTGCTCGGCCCGTAGACCGCGGCCAGGGCCGCGTCGAGGCGGCGCTTGCCGAGGTAGCACCACGGGCAGACCAGGTCGGCGATCATGTCGACGCGCAGGGTTGCGGTCGCGATCGAGTCGCGTACGCTGGAACTGCCTGTCAGGTCACTGTGCTGCATGGTCTCTCACCCGGCGGAAAACCGCCCGTTGTCCGGGAAATGTGGGCCGGCGCCCGCCTTTCAAGCCGCGTCCCGGCACCGGCCACCGTATTCTTGGAGTCCCGATCTTCGGCAAAGTTTGCCCGATCTGGCCTGAAGCGGCGCTGAACGGGCGCGGCGGCATGCGCCGGCCGCGGTCCTCGTGAGCAGCGTTACAAATCGTTGCAATACCCGGCCCGCCGGTCCGGTCTACTACGGGAGACCCGAAACAGGAGACCGTTGTGCTGATTCGCCGTCCGCCGGACGTCAAGCCGTCCGAAATCACGAGCCCGGACAACTATTTCAACCGGCGCCGCTTTCTCGCCGCCGGCATCGCCGCCGGCAGCGCGTTCCTGCCCGGCGCCGCGGCGGCGGCCGAGCTGCCGGCCGCGCGCGGCGCGAAGCTCGCCGGCGTCCAGCCGAGCCCGCTCAGCACCGAGGAAACGCCGAACAGCTACGAGGACGTCACGACCTACAACAACTTCTACGAGTTCGGCACCGGCAAGTCCGACCCGCACGAGAACGCGCAGGACTTCGAGCCGAGGCCCTGGACGCTCGAGGTTGCCGGCCACGCCGAGCGCACCGGCACGTTCCAGCTCGAGGATTTCGTCAAGCCCTACACGCTCGAGGAACGCATCTACCGCATGCGCTGCGTCGAGGCCTGGTCGATGGTCATTCCCTGGGTCGGCATTCCGCTGGCCGACGTGATCCGGCAGCTCGGCCCGACCTCGCGCGCGAAGTTCGTGCGCTTCGAGACGCTCTACGACCGTAGCCGCATGCCCGGCCAGCGCTCGCGAGTGCTCGACTGGCCGTACCGCGAAGGCCTGACGATCGCCGAGGCAATGCACCCGCTGACGATCTTCGCGGTCGGCATCTTCGGCGAGGTGCTGCCGAACCAGAACGGCGCGCCGATCCGGCTCGTCGTGCCCTGGAAGTACGGCTTCAAGGGCATCAAGAGTATCGTGAAGATGGAATTCGTCGAGGACATGCCGAGGACGAGCTGGGCGATGGCCGCGCCGAACGAGTACGGCTTCTACGCGAACGTCAACCCGGACGTCGACCACCCGCGCTGGAGCCAGGCCTTCGAGCGCCGCATCGGCGCCGGGCTGTTCGCGCCGAAGCAGGAGACCCTGATGTTCAACGGTTACGCGGACCAGGTCGCGCACCTGTACGACGGGCTGAACCTGCGCCGCAACTTCTGAGCAGCAGTTGGACACGCTCACCCGGGTTCGCTACGTCGGCAAGCCGCTCTTCTTTGCGCTGTGCCTGCTGCCCGCGCTGAAAGCGGTCGGCGATACGTTCGGGCTCACCGGCAGCCTCGGCGCCAACCCGGTCGAGGCATTGCTCGACCACTTCGGCAACTGGGGGCTGCGTTTCGTCATGATCGCGCTTGCCGTCACGCCGCTGCGCGTCGTGACCGGCCGCGCCTGGCTGACGCGCTTCCGGCGCATGCTCGGCCTGTTCGCGTTCTTCTACGTCGCGGTGCATTTCCTGGTCTGGCTGGTACTGGACCAGTCGCTGCGCTGGTCGGCTATTACCGAGGACCTGGTCGAGCGGCCGTTCATCACGCTCGGCTTCACCGCGCTGCTGCTGCTGACGGCAATGGCCGCGACCTCGACGAACGGCATGCGCCGGCGCCTCGGCCGGCGCTGGCAGCAGCTGCACTATTCGGTCTATGCCGTCGGTATCCTCGGCGTCTGGCACTACTGGTGGCAGGTCAAGCAGGACATCCGCGAGCCGCTGGTCTACGCGCTGATCCTCGCACTGCTGCTCGGCTTCCGCGCCTGGCAGCGGCTGCGCCCGGCGCGGCGGCGGGCCCCGGCACGGAACCCGCAGGCCGCCGGCAGCGTCTAAGCCGGGACGTCATGCTGCCCCTGGAGGTATCGTCATGATCGACCGCAAGATCGTCACCGGCGCCCTGGCCCTGCTCGTCACGGCCGGCTGCGCCGGCAGCGCCGCCGTGGCCGACCGCCCGGCAAGGGAGCGCTGCCTGCCGCCCGAATCGCTCGTGTGCTACGGCAAGACGGCGACCAAGGTCGGCGACCGCAGTCGCCTCGACGACGTCGACTACTGCCGCTGCGAGCGCGTCGGCAACATCCGCTGAAGGAGGACTCGATGCGCAGCGCGACCGTTCCATTGCTCGCCGCACTGCTGGCGCTGGCCGGCTGTGCCGCCAACAGCTCCGCGACCGACAGCCGCAGCGCCAGGGACTGCCCGTCCGGCCAGGTCCTGGTCTGCAAGGGCTCGAGCGCCAACAGCCGGGTCGAGGACAGCCGCCTGAACGAGAAGGACATCTGCATCTGCCAGCAGGTCGATCCGATGTAGGCAACGCGGCCGCGGCCGTTACAAGCTGATACGCCAAACATGCCGCCGGCCGCTGACCTGGATAGCCCGGTACTGCTAGCCTAGAGCGTGGCCGTCGGTAGTGGCGGTCCGTTCCTACCCGACGACCGGAGTCACCGTGATCAAGAGACTGCTGCTGGTACTGGCCGCGCTTGCCGTATTGTTCGGATCCGTTTTCGGCTGGAAGTACTGGCAGTCCGGCGGCAGCGGCGGCAGCGGCGGACCGCCGCCCGCGGTCGTCACGACCGCGACCGTGCAGAGCGAGCGCTGGCAGCCGGCGCTCGAATCGGTCGGCACGATCCTGCCGACCCGCGGCGTCATCGTCTCCGCGGAGGTTCCCGGCATCGTCCGCGGGATCCATTTCGACTCGGGCCAGCGCATCGGCGAGGGCGAGCTGCTGGTCGAGCTGGACGCGGATGTGGACCTGGCCGAGGCGGAAGCGCTGGCGGCGGACCTGCGCCTCGCGGAAACGACCCGCGACCGCGTCGCGCGCGTGGTGCGCGACAACCTCGGCTCGCGCTCCGATCTCGACGAAGCCGAGGCGACGCTCGAGAGCGCGCGCGCCCGCCTGGAAGCCAAGCGCGCGACGATCCGCAAGAAGAGCATCCGCACGCCGTTCGCGGGCGAGCTCGGCATCCGGCGCATCAACCCCGGGCAGTACCTCGCGCCCGGCGACGAGATCGTGCCGCTGGTCGCGCTCGACCCGATCTTCGCCGAGTACACGCTGCCGGAACGTTACCTGGACACGCTGTCGCTGGAACAGCCGGTGCGCGTGCGGGTGCAGGCGCATCCGGAGCGCGAGTTCGAAGGTCGTATCCACGCGATCAGCCCCAGCGTCGAGCAGGCGACCCGCAGCGTGCGCATCCGCGCGCTGATCGCCAACCCGGAACGGCTGCTGCGGCCGGGCATGTTCGCAGACGTCGACACGCTGCTGCCGGTGCAGGACGCGGTACTGACGCTGCCGGAGCGCGCCGTGACCTACAACCCTTACGGCAGCTCCGTGTACGTCGTCGAGGACCGCGACGGCACGCCGACCGCGCGCCTGACCCAGGTCGGCACCGGCAGCGTGCGTGACGGGCGGGTGGAGATCACGAGCGGCCTCGAGCCCGGCACGACGGTCGTCGTCGACGGCCACAACAAGCTGCGCAACGGCCAGCCGCTCTCGATCGACAACAGCCAGCTGGCCGACGCGGGCGCCCCGCGCTCATGAACTTCACGGACATCTTCGTTCGCCGGCCGGTGCTGGCGAGCGTCGTCAGCCTGCTGATCCTGGTCATCGGGCTGCGCTCGTTCACGGCACTCGAACTGCGCGAGTACCCCGAGACCAGCAACACCGTGGTCACGGTCTCGACCGCCTACCCGGGCGCCAGCAGCGAGCTGATCCAGGGCTTCATCACGACCCCGCTGCAGCAGGCGATCGCCGAGGCCTCCGGCATCGACTTCCTGATCGGCCGCAGCTCGCAGGGCGTCTCGACGATCGAGGCGCACATGGAGCTGAACTACGACCCGAACGCCGCGGTCGCCGAGATCCAGGCCAAGGTCGCGAGCCAGCGCGGCATCCTGCCGGCCGAGTCCGAGGACCCGGTAATCGACTCGACGACCGGCGACCAGACGGCGCTGATGTACATCGTCTTCACGAGCGCCGAGATGAGCGTCTCCGAGGTCAGCGACTACCTGCTGCGGGTCGTGCAGCCGAAGCTGCAGGCGGTTCCCGGCGTCGCCAAGGCGGAGCTGTTCGGCAGCCGCCAGTTCGCGATGCGCATCTGGCTCGACCCCGCGCGCATGGCGGCGCTCGGGGTATCGGCCGCGCAGGTGGCCGACGTGCTGCAGGCCAACAACTTCCTGGCCGCGGTCGGCCAGGCCAAGGGCCAGTACGTCGCGACCAACCTCTCCGCGACGACCGACGTCAGCACCGCCGAAGACTTCCGCCGGCTCGTCGTGCGCGAGGACGAGGACACGCTGGTGCGCCTCGAGGACGTCGCCCGCGTCGAGCTCGGCTCCGAGACCTACGACTCGATCAGCTGGTTCAACGGCACGCCGGGCACGGTCATCGGCATCCGGCCCGCGCCCGGCGCGAACCCGCTGACCGTCGCCGGGCGCGTGCGCGCCGCCATGGAAGAGGTTAAATCGCAGCTGCCGGCCGTCATGACGGCGAACGTGGCCTACGACGCCAGCACCTACATCCAGGACTCGATCGACGAGGTGTTCACGACGCTGGTCGAGGCGCTCCTGATCGTGCTGGTCGTGATCTACCTGTCGCTCGGCTCGCTGCGTGCCGCAATCGTGCCGGCGGTCGCGGTGCCGCTGTCGCTGGTCGGCGGCGTGTTCCTGATGCTGCTGATGGGCTTCTCGATCAACCTGCTGACCCTGCTCGCGATGGTGCTCGCGATCGGGCTCGTCGTCGACGACGCGATCATCGTCGTCGAGAACGTGCACCGGCACGTGGAGATGGGCAAGTCGCGCTTCGACGCGGCGATCGAGGGCGCGCGCGAGATCGGCCTGCCGATCATCGCGATGACGACGACGCTGGTCGCGGTCTACGCGCCGATCGGCTTCATGGGCGGACTGGTCGGCACGCTGTTCACCGAGTTCGCGTTCTCGCTGGCCGGCGCCGTGCTGGTCTCCGGCATCGTCGCACTGACCCTGTCGCCGATGCTGTCGGCCAAGGTGCTGAGCCGCCACGGCGAACCCGGGCGCTTCGAGTCCGCGGTCGAACGCTTTTTCGAGCGGCTTGCGAACGGCTACCGGGCCCGCCTGCACGCGACGCTGGACTACGTGCCCGCGACGCTGACCTTCGCGGCCGGCGTGTTGGTCAGCATCTACTTCATGTTCGTCACGACGCCCGAAGAGCTCGCCCCGGTCGAGGACCAGAGCATCCTGTTCATGCAGGGCCGGATGCCGCAGACCGCGACGCTCGAGTACAACGAGTTCTACACCCGCGAGCTGATAAAGCAGATGGCGACGCTGCCCGAGGAACACACCAGCTTCCTGTTCCTCGGCATGGGCGGCTCGCCGAATACCGTGTTCGGCGGCTTCAAGGTCCTGCCGCCGTCGGAGCGCGAACGTTTCATCCTCGAGATCCAGCCGGACCTGCAGCAGGCGGTCGGCCGCGTCGCCGGCATGCAGGTCGGCGTGTTCCCGCGGCCGAGCCTGCCCGGCAACCAGGGCGGCCTGCCGGTCCAGTTCGTGCTGCAGTCGCCCGGCGACTTCACCGGGCTGGACGAGGCCGCGGACACGCTGATCGGCGCCGGCATGCAGAGCGGGCAGTTCGCTTTCCTGCAAAAGAGCATCGAGTACTCGCGTCCGCGCACGACGCTCGTCATCGATCGCGACCGGGCCGGCGATCTCGGCATCACGATGCGCGACATCGCGCGCACGCTGTCGGTCATGCTCGGCGAGGGCTACGTCAACCGCTTCAACCTCGAGGGCCGCAGCTACAAGGTCATCCCGCAGCTCGAACGCGACGCGCGACTGACGGTCGACAGCCTGAAAGACTACTACCTGCCGGCCGACAGCGGCGAGCAGGTGCCGCTGTCGGCGCTCGTGACACTGGAGGAGTCGGTCGAGCCGAGCCAGCGCACGCAATTCCAGCAGCTGAACAGCGTGACGCTGCAGGGCAGCCCGGCGCCCGGCGTCTCGCTCGGCGACGCGCTCGCCGTGCTGCAGCAGGCCGCCGCGGAGCAACTGGGCCAGGGCTTCTCGATCGATTACCAGGGCGAGTCCCGCCAGTTCGCCGAGCAGGGCAGCGCGCTGGTCGTGACCTTCTTCCTCGCGATCGTCGTCATCTACCTGGTGCTCGCCGCGCAGTTCGAGAGCTGGCGCGACCCGCTGATCATCCTGGTCTCCGTGCCGATGTCGATCGCCGGGGCACTGATCTTCATGACGCTCGGCCTCGCCACGGTGAACATCTACACGCAGGTCGGGCTGATCACGCTGATCGGGCTGATCTCGAAGAACGGCATCCTGATCGTCGAGTTCGCCAACCAGCTGCGCTACAACGACGGGCTCGAGCGCCGCGAGGCGATCGAGAAGGCCGCGGCCATCCGCCTGCGCCCGGTGCTGATGACCACCGTCGCGATGATCATGGCGATGATCCCGCTGCTGCTCGCGAGCGGCCCCGGTGCGGTCAGCCGGTTTCACATCGGGCTGGTCATCGCGACGGGCCTCGGCGTCGGCACGTTGTTCACGCTGTTCGTCGTGCCGGCCGTGTACCTGGCGCTCGCGCGCCGGGGCGGCGAGCCGGGACGCGCAGCCGCAGCCTGATTCCGGCGGGACCGTATGCATTATGGTTATATGTCGCAGCGTTCCGCGGGCGACGCGCCCGGCCGGGGCGGCCTGTGCATTGCGCGCCAACGGCGAATCCGCTATAGATGCCGCCCTTTATCACCCCGCAGCCAAAGGACCTGATATGCGCCCGACTTCCGCCCTGCTCGCCCTCATCGCCACGCTGACGCTGTCCGCCTGCGCCGGCACCCAGACGACCGCCGCGGGCGGTTCCTGCCCGACCGGCGAGGAGCGGGTCTGCAAGAAGGTCTCGGAGCGCTCGAACTCGACCGGCAACCGGCTGTCTAGCCGCAAGGTCTGCGGCTGCGAGGCCATCGACGCGGCCGAGGCGTCCTGACGCGCTTGGCGCTTGCCCCGGCACGAGAAAGCCCCGCGGTGCGGGGCTTTTTTTTGCGCCGGCGACGCGGCGGGACTAGTCGGGCGGCTGCGCGGCGCCGTCGCGCTCGGCGTAGACCCGGACGGAGCCGTCGTCGTCCAGCGCGAGCACGGCGTAGCGCTCGGGATTCGGCCCTTCCATGCCGGGCGAGCCGATCGGCATGCCCGGCACCGCGAGACCGCGAATCCCCGCCGGCCGCTCCTCGACCAGCTGGCGCACCAGGTCGATCGGCACGTGCCCCTCGACCCAGTAGTCGCCGACCTTTGCCGTGTGGCAGGAGCCGAGCCGCGCCGGCACGCCGAGCTCGTCGCGCACCGGCGCCGTGCTGTCGACGTCGATCGCGGTCACGGTCAGGCCGTCGCGCTCGAGCTGCGCCACCCAGTCGCTGCAGCAGCCGCAGTAAGGGGTCTTGTAGACGACGACGTCGGCGACGGCCGCCGGGTCGGCGGAGGCACCGCCGGCGCGGCAGCCGGCCATCGACATCGTCGCGATCAGGGCGGCGGCCACGAACGCGTGCCGCAGCGCGGGTCTGCCGGCCGTGCCGGTAGCGTGTTTGAACATCGGGGTCTCCCTGGCAGTCGCTCGCGCGGGCATGCTGACAGATGCTGTGACCGCAGGACAAGCGGCCCGTTCCCATCCCGGGCGCGGC
>CALALV010000158.1 GCA_937925605.1 uncultured Woeseia sp. | reverse complement strand
GCGGCTGCGCGTGCTCGCCCACCGGCTGCTCGAGCCGGCCGGCCGCGGCGACCGGGCGAGCCGGGTCGTCGACGCCGTGCTGGTCGCGCTGATTTCACTCAGCGTGCTGGCCATCGTTCTCGAGTCCGTCGAGAGCCTGAACCGACGCTACCGCGACGCCTTCCGGCTGTTCGAGCTGTTCACGATCGCCGTGTTCAGCGCCGAGTACCTGCTGCGCGCATGGGCCGCCGTCGAGGCGCAAGGCGACGGGCCCGCCTGGCGGCGCCGGCTGCGCTACCTCGCAAGCCCGACCGCACTGATCGACCTGCTCGCGATCCTGCCCTTCTACCTGGTCGCCGCGGGCCTCGCCGGCCCGGGCGACATGCGCTTCCTGCGCGCCGTGCGCCTGCTGCGGGTGCTGAAGCTGACCCGCTACTCGGCCGCGTTCGAGACGCTCAGGCGCGCGTTCAGCGACAACGCCCGGTCCTTCGTCGCGGCGCTCAGCGTGCTGCTGATCGTCATGCTGCTGGCCGCGACGGGCATGTACTACTTCGAGCGCGAGGCACAGCCGGAGGCTTTTGCCAGCATCCCGGCGGCGATGTGGTGGGCCTTCGCGACGCTGACCACGGTCGGCTATGGCGACGTCACGCCGGTCACGGTGGGCGGCAAGGTGTTCGGCGCGGCGATCACGGTCGTCGGCGTCGGCATGGTCGCGCTGCCGACCGGCATCCTCGCCTCGGCCTTCACCGAGCAGCTCAGGCTACGCGCGGACGCATTCCGCCGCCGTTCCGAGTCGGCCTGGGAGGACGGGGTGCTGACGCCGGACGAGGCCGGCGAGCTGGAGGAGCTGCGGCGCTCGCTGGACCTCGGGTCGCTGACCGCGAGCCAGATCCTCGACGCGGAACAGGTCCGCGCGCTGCTGCGCCGGCAGGATAACTGCTGTCCGCACTGTGGGCGGCCAACGGACGAAGGCCAGGTGACATAATCCGAACGCCGTCCGCGGTGCCTGCCTGTGAACGCTCTCACAGCCCCGGCGCGCGCGATTCGCTAAGGTGACAGGCGTCTCCAGGGAGCTTACGGAGCAGGACCATCAGCAAGGAGAAGGACTTTTCCGAGTGCGTGGTGCTGGGCAGGGACGCCTTTGATCCCGACGCGGTGTTCCTAGAGGACATCGTGGACGACGAGGTGCTGCCCTGCGCGAACCTCGCGGTCGACGGCCTGACCGACTTCGGCGACGCCCGTCACGGCGGCCTTGAGCTGCGTCCCGAGGACGTCGCCGCCAACGAGCCGATCCCGGCCTCCGGCGTGCTGCCGGATCCGGGCTACGATCCCGAGCAGCTCGAGGTCTACGGCTGGGAGTCGTCCCTCTGGCGCAAGCTGCGCGGCTACTTGGGCTTCTGAGCGCGGCCAAAGCCTGCACGATTTCCGCTAGACTGCGCGGGTGGACAGCCCCGCGAATTTCTCCGACAAGACCGTCATCATCACGGGCGGCTCCGAGGGCGTCGGCGCCGCCACGGCGCGCCGATTCGCCGCGGCCGGCGCGCGCCTCGTGCTGGTTGCGCGCGGCAAGCGCAAGCTCGAGGCGATCGCGGAGGAGCTGCGACCGCAGACCGAGGTGCGCATCGCGGCCATGGACGTCTGCGACGAGGACGCCTGCGTCACGGTCTTCCGCAAGGCCGAGTACGACTTCGAGCACATCCACTACCTCGTGAACAACGCGGGCTACCACGCCCGCGGCCCGGTGGAGAAACAGGCGCCCGAGGACCTCGCGCGCATGGTCGACGTCAACCTGAAGGCGCCGATCCTGCTGTGCCGGCTCGCGATCCCGTACCTGCAGCGCGCCGGCAACGGCGCGATCATCAACGTCGCCTCGCTCGCCGGGCGCACGCCCGTGCCGAACGCGGCGACCTATTCCGCTACCAAGTTCGGGCTGCGCGCGTTCACGTTCGCGCTGGCCGAGGAGCTGCGCGGTACCGGCATCAAGCTGGCGGCAGTGTCGCCCGGCCCGATCGAGACCGGCTTCATCCTCGAGAACATCGACCAGGTTGCCGACATCACGTTCTCGCAACCGCTCAGCACCGCCGACGAGGTCGCGCAGGTGATCATGGACCTGTGCCTGAACGAGAAGCGCGAGCGCTCGATGCCGCCGGTCAGCGGTCTGCTGACCACGCTGTCTTACCTGTTCCCGGCGCTCGGCCGCGCGCTGCAGCCGGCGCTGAACCGCCGTGGCCGCCGGGTCAAGCGCGAGCTCAAGGAACGCATGCGCGGCACCACCGACGCCGACCCCGATCCGCAGGGCTGAGCCCGCCCGTTCACCCGAGACCCGAGGAGCTACGCATGGTCGACCGACTCAGCGACGACGATATCGCAGGCCGCCTGCGCGACCTGCCCGGCTGGTCACTGCAGGACGGCAAGCTCACGCGCGAATTCCACTTCGCGAACTTCACCGACGCTTTCGGCTTCATGACCCGCGTCGCGCTGGTCGCCGAGAAGACCGATCACCACCCGGAGTGGTTCAACGTATACAACAAGGTGAAGGTGCAGCTGACGACGCACGAGTGCGACGGCATCAGCGAGCGCGACTTCGCGCTCGCCGAGACGATGGACGAGTTCGCGCCCTAGCCGGGCGCCGTGTCAGTCAAGCGCGGCGAAAGCGTCGCGCGTGAGGTTTTCCGCCCCGTTCTCGAGCACGCGCACGTTGTCCTCGATGCGCACGCCGCCGAAGTCGCGCAGCCAGGCGACGCGCTCGCGGTCGACCATCGCGGCGCCGGGCGTGCCTTCGAGGTTTTCCTGCAGCATGTCGATCGCGTACAGGCCGGGCTCGATCGTGACGACGTGGTCGACGTCGAGCGTGCGCGTCAGGCGCAGGAACGGATGGCCGCTCGGGCGGTCGATCGTCGTGCCGCTCGCGTCGGCCATGAAGCCGCCGACGTCGTGTACCTGGATGCCGAGGTAGTGGCCGAGGCCGTGCGGGTAGAACGCGGCCGTGACCCCGTTCTCGATCAGCGCGTCCGCGCTGCCGCGGGCGAGGCCGAAGTCGTTCAGCAGCCCGGCGAGGCGGCGGTGCGTCTCGATATGCAGCCCGGCGAAGTCGACGCCCGCATGCACCTCGGCGACGAGGCCTTGCTGCATCTCGTCCATGGCCCCGATCAGTTCCGCGAAGCCGGCGTCGCCGTTGGCGTAGGTGCGCGTGACGTCGGAGGCGTAGCCGTTCACGCGCGCGCCGGCGTCGATAAGGAAGGACCGCAGCACGGCCGGGGCCTCGCGGGCCTGGTGCTGGTAATGCAGCACCGCGCCGTGCTCGTTCAGCGCAATGATGTTGCCGTAGGGGAGTTCCGGCTCGGTGTGGCCGACGGCGCGGCAGTAGTCGAGATGGATGTCGTACTCCGACTTGCCGGCGCGGAAGGCCTGCTCCGCGGCGCGGTGGCCGCGGGCCGCGCGCCGCGAGGCCGCGCGCAGGCAGTCGAGCTCGTAGGCGGTCTTCGCGGCGCGGTCGTAGTGCAGGTGGTTCAGCGCCGACTTCGGGTTGACCCGCTCGATGCCCTGCGCCTGGCCGGGCTCGTCGATCTCGCCGATCAGGATGCATTTTTCCCGGTCCGCCGGCAGGTGTTCGTCCACCTCGTCCTGCGCGTGCACGATGCGGACGTCGAAGTGCTCCGGCCAGAAGCCGCCCGGCGCGGCCGGCGGCGCGTGCCAGTAGTCCTTTTCCTGGAAGTAGACGAGCACCGGCGTCTCGCCGGGCGTGTACACGAGGTAGCAGTGCGGCGTGTCGACGAGCGGCAGCCAGCTCACGAAGTGCGGGTTGGCCGTGAACGGATAGTAGTTGTCGTCGAGGAAGCGCAGCTTCGGCGCGCCGGAGAAGATCACCGCGTGGCTCGCGCCGGCGATCTCGAGCGCGCGGTCGTGGCGCGCCTTGAGGGTCTCGACGTGGGCGGGGTAGTGAGCGCCTTGCGCGGCGCCTGCATCATTGCCTTTCATCGCCGCATGATACCCGCTCGGCACCGGCCCGGGCGAGTGGCGCGGCCGCGGCCGGCTGTTTCAATCCCCGCGCGAACTCGGCATCATTGGCGGCTCTTCACGGCCGGCCGCCCGCGGCCGGCCCCGGCCGTTACGGGCGCGGAGACCATGTATGAACCGTCTGTTGCTTCTGGCGTCGTTGCTGATGGCTAGCGCGAACGCCCCGGGATACGACCGCCTGAGCGGCGCGCCGTTCGCGTCGCGCTCGGAGGTCATTGCGCCGCACGGCATGGCGGCGACCAGCCAGCCGCTCGCCACCCAGGTCGCGCTGGACGTCCTGAAGGCCGGCGGCAGCGCGGTGGACGCGGCGATCGCCGCGAATGCCGTGCTCGGGCTCGTCGAGCCGACCGGCTGCGGCATCGGCGGCGACCTGTTTGCGATCGTCTGGGACGCCGAGGCGCGCGAGCTGCATGGACTCAACGCCTCGGGGCGCTCGCCGCGGTCGCTGACGCTGGACGAATTCCGCGCACGCGGCCTCGACGAAATTCGCTACCTCGGCCCGCTGACGGTCAGCGTGCCCGGCGCCGTGGACGGCTGGTACGAGCTGCACGCGCGCTACGGCCGCCTGCCGATGCCGGAGCTCCTGCAGCCGGCGATCGACTATGCCGAGAACGGCTTCCCGGTCAGCGAGCTGATCGCGTGGCTGTGGGAGCGCGGCGTCGAGTCGCGCAAGGAGTACGCGGGCGTCGCCGGGACCTTCATGCCGGGCGGCCGCGCGCCGAGGAAAGGCGAGATTTTCCGGAACCCGCGGCTCGCCGAGACCTACCGGCAGATCGCGAAGGGCGGCCGCGACGCCTTCTACGAGGGCGACATCGCGCGCCGGATCGGCGACTACATGGCCGAGCACGGCGGCTACCTCGCCTACGAGGACCTGGCCGCGCACGAGTCGGAGTGGGTCAAGCCCTGGTCGACGAACTACCGCGGCTACGAGCTGTACGAGCTGCCGCCGAACGGGCAGGGCATCACCGCGCTGCAGCTGATGAACGTGCTCGAGGGCTACGACCTCGCGGCGATGGGCTTCGGCTCGGCCGAGTACATTCACACCTTCGTCGAGGCGAAGAAGCTGGTCTACGAGGATCGCGCAAAGTTCTTCGCCGACCCGGATTTCTACGATGCGCCGCTCGCCGGGCTGGTCTCGAAAGAGTACGCGGCCGAGCGCCGCAAGCTGATCTCGCCGGAGCGCGCAGCGGACAGTTACCCCGCCGGCAGCCCGCGCCTCGAGCAGGGCGACACGATCTACCTCGCGGTGGCGGACGCGGACGGCAACATGGTCTCGCTGATCCAGAGCAACTACGGCGGGCTCGGCTCCGGCATGACGCCCGGCGAGCTCGGCTTCATGCTGCAGAACCGCGGCGCGCTGTTCACGCTGGAGGAAGGCCACGCGAACGTGTACGCGCCGGGCAAGCGGCCGTTCCATACGATCATCCCGGCCTTCGTCATGAAGGACGGCGAGCCGTTCATGGCCATGGGCGTCATGGGCGGCTCGATGCAGCCGCAGGGGCATGCGCAGATACTCGTCAACATGATCGACTTCGGCATGAACCTGCAGGAGGCCGGCGACGCGGCGCGCATCCGCCACGCCGGCTCGTCGCAGCCGACCGGCGGCACGATGACAGACGGCGGCACGGTCTACCTCGAGTCCGGCATCGGCGCGGACGTGCGGGAGAAGCTCGAGGCGATGGGCCACCGCATCGCCGAGCGGCCGGGCGACTACGGCGGCTACCAGGCCGTGATGTGGGATGCAAAGCAACGCGTGTATTACGGCGCCTCGGAATCCAGGAAGGACGGCCAGGCGGCCGGGTACTGACAGCATGAGCCAGGACATCTACCTTACCGGTATCACGACGACCGGGACCCCGCACATCGGCAACTATGTCGGCGCGATCCGCCCCGGCATCGCGGCGAGCAGGGACAAGGACAACCGGAATTTCTATTTTCTCGCCGACTTCCACGCGCTGGCAAAGGCCGAGGACCCGGAGCGCATCGCGCGCTCGACGCTCGAGATCGCCGCGTCCTGGCTGGCGCTCGGGCTCGACACGTCAAACGCGATCTTCTACCGGCAGAGCGATATCCCGGAGATCCCGCAGCTCACGTGGATACTGACGGCGATGACCGCGAAGGGGCTGATGAACCGCGCGCACTCTTACAAGGCGGCGGTGCAGGCGAACGAGGAGAGCGCGAGCAGCGACCCGGACAAGGGCATCACGATGGCGCTGTACAGCTACCCGATCCTGATGGCCGCGGACATCCTGATGTTCAAGTCGACGAAGGTGCCGGTGGGACGCGACCAGAAGCAGCACGTCGAGATGGCGCGCGACATCGCCGGGCGTTTCAACCACCACTACGGCGAGCTGTTCACGCTGCCGGAGCCGGTCATCGACGACAACACGGCGACGCTGGCCGGGCTCGACGGCCGCAAGATGTCGAAGAGCTACAACAACACGATCCCGCTGTTCGCGGAGGAGAAGAAGCTCCGCAAGCTGATCATGAAGATCAAGACGAACAGCCTGGAGCCGGGGGAGCCGAAGGAGACCGAGGGCTCGACGCTGTACGACATCTACCGCGCGTTCGCGACGCCCGACGAGGTGCGCGAGATCGAGCGCCGCTATGCCGAAGGCATTGCGTGGGGCGAGATGAAGCAGCTCCTGTTCGAATACATAAACGAGCACATCAAGCCGGCGCGGGACGAGTACCGGCGGCTGATCGGCGATCCGGCGATCGTCGAGGCCGAGCTCAGGAAGGGCGCGGAGCGGGCGCGCGAGCTGTCGGTGCCGTTCCTCGACGAGATCCGGCACGCGGTGGGGATCAGGCGGCTGGGCTAGCGGGACGGAGCGGCGTCCGGCCTGGCTTCACCGGGAAGCGTGCCCGCCAGCAGGTCCGCCGGGCTCTTCACGGCGCGACCGCCACGCTTGAGCACGTGCGTGTAGACCATCGTCGTCCTGACGTCGGCGTGGCCGAGCAGCTCCTGCACGGTGCGGA
This sequence comes from uncultured Woeseia sp., assembly GCA_937925605.1. GTDB lineage: Bacteria > Pseudomonadota > Gammaproteobacteria > Steroidobacterales > Woeseiaceae > Woeseia. The sequence continues at coordinate 1,961 of CALALV010000158.1, read as the reverse complement.
TGTCGTAGCCGGACTCGATCAGGTGAGTAGCGAAGGAATGCCGGAACGTGTGGCAACTCGCACGCTTGTCGATGCCTGACTGCTGCACGGCGAGCTTGACCGCACGGGCCAGCGCCGTCGGGTGCAGGTGGTGGCGACGCGGGCCGTTGTTTTCGGCGATGTACGCATAGCGCGAGGCCGGGAACAGGTACTGCCACCGCCAGTCGCGGGCTGCGCTCACGTACTTGCGCTGGATCGCGTATGGCAGGGATACGCCCGGCCGCCCGGCGGCGAGATCCTGCTCGTGGACGCTGCGCAGCCATTCGAGATGGCGCCGGAGGTGCGGCACGAGCGATTCGGCAAGCATCGTCCGGCGATCCTTGTTGCCCTTGCCGTCGCGCACGGTGAGCTGGAGGTAGTCGAAGTCCACGTCCTGCACGCGCAGGCGGAGACACTCGATCTGGCGCAGGCCGCTGCCGTAGAGCAGGGCAGTCATCAGCCAGTCACGGCCTTGCAGGCAGCGCAGGACCCTGGCGACCTCGTCACGGGTCAGGACCGTGGGTACGCGGACCGGGCGTTTCGCCCGGACGATGTCGTCCATCCACGGCAGCTCGATGTCGAGTACCTTGCGATACAGGAACAGGATCGCGCTCAGGGCCTGGTTCTGCGTGGAGGCGGAAACATGTCCTTCCGTCGCGAGGTGGGTCAGGAATGCCTGGGCTTCCGGCGCGCCCATGTCGCGCGGGTGGCGGCCACCGTGGAAGTGAATGAAGCGGCGGACCCACTTGAGGTAGCTTTCTTCGGTGCGGTAGCTGTAGTGGTGGGTGCGGCAGGTATCGCGAAAGACCGAAAACAGCGTCTTTTCCATCGCAAATTCTCACCCGGCCTTATTTGCAAAATATCATTCCTGCCAAGTAAGCTAATCAAACACTTGAAGCCTATAACAACACTTAAAACTGCGCTTATGCTTCATTTTCTCCTGACATTTCCACCAACTACTTTTGGTTAGGCCTCTATGAAAGTCTTTCGGCCCCGAACGTGGCGTGGATTCGTAAAGGTGATCGACGAGATTCGGGCGACCTACGATCGGCACAGGATAGAGATTGGCGAACTGGTGCTAGACGAAAAAATCGGCATACTTTTTCGCGGCCAGGCGGACGAAAAGTGGCCCCTAGCAACCACGCTCGAACGTGCTACTTCGGACAAGATTACCGTTCAACACTACGGAACGATTGCGTCGAAAATCGTTGCGGAACTCGAATCTCACACTGGTAGTGATTGGGGGTTTCCCGAATGGCCTGAAATGGTCGAAGAGGTAGAAGCGAAACAGCGCGCTTTTAGCGTTCATCTGCCTGGTTACCCGTTTCTCGTATACTTGCGCCATCTCGGATTTCCGTCGCCCCTGCTTGATTGGACAAAGTCGCCCTTCATCGCCGCATACTTCGCGTTGATTGATGCGCATGACTCCAATTCTGCAGTCTACTGCTATATCGAGAGGCCCGAACGGACGAAGAGTGGCTGGGGTGGTGCGCCGCAAATCAGCGTTCAAGGCCCTTATGTGAGAACGCATACCCGGCATTTCTTTCAGAAGGCCTGGTATTCAATTGCAACGATTTGGGAAGAGCCGCGTAAATCGCATACATTCTGTTCGCATGAAGATGTCTTTCAACTTGATCGACAGAACCAAGACTTACTCTTCAAGATCATCCTGCCAAGAAGCATTCGAAAAGAGGCGTTGATTCATTTGAACGATTACAACATCAATCACTACACGTTGTTCGGCTCGGAAGAATCTTTGGTAAAGACTCTCGCAAGCCGATTGTTCGACATGGAAGAGGCCTAACAATGCGCTGCACCCGTCCCTTGACCCAGCCCGCCTTGCGCTGCCGCTCCAGGCGACCTGCGTCAAGTGCGGGTGAGCTTAGACGTTAGGCGTCATGCCGACCTATTCGCCAACCGAGCTCGACGCTGTCGTTCAGGCC
>CALALV010000157.1 GCA_937925605.1 uncultured Woeseia sp. | reverse complement strand
CCGGATCGGTTCGCCGGGCAAGCCTGCAGACCCGGTTCAAGTCCTCTCCTCGGCACCAAATTTAAAAAGGGGCCTCCCGCCGGGAGGCCCCTTTTTTAATTCGCGACCGCGAACAGACCGCCTCCAGGGTGGCGCATGCGGCCATCGCGCCGCCCCGTTTACTTCGCGGGTGCTGCCGGCCGAACGGGAATCCCGCGGCGTCCAAACCGACCGGATCGGTTCGCCGGGCAAGCCTGCAGACCCGGTTCAAGTCCTCTCCTCGGCATGTCACCCCTGTTGCGATTCGACCACCGGGCATCGCCCTGTCGGGACCACCGTCCTCCGCGGCCTGACTGTCTGGCGAAGCAGATCGCATCTCCTATACTCGGAAAGACACGGCAAGTGCAAAGCGGGCTGCTCCGGGTGCCCGCGACCACGCATAACTAAAAGCACATAGCGGGAGGTTGCCGTCATGTTCCACAGGCCTGCAGCGGCAGGCGGCAAGACCCTGGTCGACGTCCTCGTCGGGGCTGCCATCGTCGCGATACTCGGCATGCTCGCACTGCCCAGCTTTACTGACTACCAGCAGCGCTCGCGACGCACCGACGCGACCTCCGCGCTGGAACGCCTGGCCGCCAACCAGGAGCAGTACTTCATGTCCAATTTCACCTACACAACCGACGTCGAACTGCTCGGCCTCGACGGCGGCAAGAGCGCGGCCGGCTACTACACGGTCACGGTCGACGCGGCCGACGGCCAGGGCTTTACGGCCCGGGCCGTGCCGGTGGTCGACAACAGCCAGGGGGGCGACGAGGACTGCCAGGAGTTCACGATCGACGCGGCGCAACAGCGGCTCGCGCAGCCGGATCCCGACGGCGACTGCTGGTAGGCCGCTATGGCGGCTCAGCGGCGGACGTGGACCTCGCCGCCTTTCATGACGAAGCGGACGTCCTCGAGCAGGCGGACGTCGTCGAGCGGATTGCCGCGCACCGCGATGATGTCCGCGTAGGCGCCCTCCTCGATGCGGCCGACGTCGAGCGGCCAGCCGAGCAACTCGGCCGCGTCGACGGTTGCCGCGCGGATAGCCTGGAGCGGCGTCATGCCGTAGCGAACCATGTAGGCGAACTGGCGCGCGTTGATGCCGTGAGGGTAGACGCCGGCATCGGAGCCGAACGCGATCCGCACGCCCGCCTCGTGCGCCTTGCGGAAGTTGTTGCGCTGCGCCTCGCCGACGATCCGTTCCTTCTCCAGTGACTCGGGCAAGAAGCCCGCCGCCTCGCCCATCTCCAGGATGTAGGTGCTGACGTAGACGTCCATCACGAGGAACGTGCCGGCGTCGCGCGCCAGGCGGATGCCGTCGTCGTCGATCAGGCTCGCGTGTTCCACGGAATCCACGCCGGCACGTATCGCCGCCTTGATCCCCTCGGTCCCGTGCGCGTGGGCGGCGACGCGCCGTCCGCGGCGCTGCGCCTCGTCGACCAGCGCCGCCATTTCCTCCTCCGTGTACTGCTGCACGCCGACGCTGGTGCCCCTCGACAGCACGCCCCCGGTTGCACAGAACTTGATGACGTCGGCGCCGTACTTGATGTTGTCGCGGATGCGCTTGCGGATTTCCCAGGGTCCGTCGGCGACGCCACCCGAATAGTCCTCGTACTCCGCGGGCAGCAGGTTCGAGTCGCAGTGCCCGCCGGTGATGCCGACCGACGGCCCGGAAGCACGCATTCGTGGCCCCGGCAGGTCGCCCGCGTCGATCGCGTCGCGCAGCGCGATGTCCGCGAAACCGCCCGCGCCGACGTTGCGGACACTGGTGAAACCGGCCTCCAGCGTGCGGCGCGCATTGGCGGCGCCGTGCAGCGTGGCGCGCGGCAGCGAATCGGCGAGCTGCGCATAGCCCTGCGCCTCGGCGTTGCCCACCAGGTGCACGTGCATGTCGATCAGCCCGGGCAACACGGTGTAACCGGACAGGTCGATGACCTCCGCGCCCTCCGGGATGTCGATGTCTTCGCTTGCCGCGATGCCGGCGATTCGCTCGTCGCGAACGACGATGACCCGGTCGCGCAGCAGCTCGCCCTCGACGACGTCGAGCAGGCGTCCCGCCCGGATATAGCTGTCCTCGGCGACCGCGTCGCTCGCGCCAAGAGCTGCCACCGTGAGCCCGAGGAATACCAGTCCAGGCATGGTCTGCATGAGATCGCCTCCTGTCGCGATGATCCGTCGAGGCCGACCGCGCTTGCCGACCGGCCGGGCGATCGCCATCATGTTGCGTCCGCGAAAGTCATTCTGGGAGACGTCGATGGGCAACGCAAGCTACGCAGTCCTGCTGCTCACGCTGTGCGCGGGCGGAGCGCAGGCGACGGAACTCTGGGACAACCCGGACGACATCCCGGTGAGCGGCCCGGTCACGGTCGGTCTCGCTGGCGAGGAGCCCGCAGACATCGTGCGCTACCTGCTCGCCAAGGGCGCGACCGACATCGAGCTGTCGCCGGACGGCCGCACGCTCGCCTTCGAGTGGGCGATTACCGGCGAACCGCAGCTGTGGAGCGTTCCGGCAAGCGGCGGATTCCCGTCGCAGCTGACCTACGGCAGCGGCATCACGTTCTTCGCCTGGTCACCGGACGGTGAGCAGCTTCTCGTCAGCCGCGATGCTGAGGGCAACGAGCGCGAGGGCTACTACCTGCTCGCACGCGACGGCAGCACGGAGCGCGTGCTGCTGCCGCAGAGCAGCGCGTTCCGTTCCTTCGGCACGTTTTCGCCGGACGGCGGCGAGATCGTCTACTCGTCCACCGAGCGCAACGGCCGCGACTACGACATCTACGTCGCGGACGTGGCGAGCGGCGAGACGCGCCGCGTGTTCGAAGGCCGCTACGGCTATTACCCCGATGCCTGGCAGCCCGGCGGCTCGCTCGTCGTCGTGACCGAAGCACGCGGCGAGGATGCCCAGGACGTCTACCTGCTCGACGTAGCAGACGGCAGCCTGCGCCCGCTGTTTCGACCCGAGATCGCCGCCGCGTTCAGCGACTTCCAGTGGCGGCCGGACGGCGCCGGCTTCTATCTCGCCACGAACCTGGACCGCGAATTCGCGGGCCTCGCGTGGTACGAGCTCGCGAGCGGCGAACTGCAATACCTCGAGACGCCGCCGCACGACGTCGGCGACGTCGTCCTCGGCGGCAACGGGCGCTGGCTGGCCTGGACCGTCAACGTCGACGGCTTTGCCCGCCTCGCGGTCCGTGACCTGGAAACCGGCCGGGTGATCCCGGCCCCCGCGCTGCCGGACGGCGTTTACTCGCTCGATATCGCGGCAGCGGCGGCGCTGCTCGCCATACGCACGAGCGGCCCGGCCACGCCGGGCGACGTGCATACCTGGAACCTCGACGACAATGCGCTGAACCAGGTCGTCGACGCGCCGCTCGGCGGACTCGACCCGGAGCGCTTCGTGGCCCCGGTATCGGTCCGCTACCCGGCCCGCGACGGCGTCGAACTGCAGGGCCTGCTGTACCTGCCGCCGTCCGGCGCGACCGACGGACCGCCACCCGTCGTCGTGCAAGTGCACGGCGGCCCGAGTTCCCAGAGCCGGCCGTCGTGGCGGCCGCTCGAGCAGTACCTCGTCAACACGGGCATCGCCGTATTCGCGCCCAACGTGCGCGGCTCGACCGGCTTCGGCAAGCGTTATGCGCGGCTCGACAACCAGGAGCTTCGGCTCGACTCCGTGCGCGACCTCGTCGACACGGTGAACTACCTGGCGAAGCGCGATGACGTGAACGCAGAGCGCATCGCGGTCATGGGCGGCTCATACGGCGGCTACATGGTCAACGCCGTGCTCGGCAGCTATCCCGGCGTCTTCGACGCGGGGGCGTCCTTCGTCGGCGTATCGGACTGGGTGCGCGCGCTGGAATCGGCCTCGCCCGCGCTCCAGGCCTCGGACCGCATCGAGTACGGCGACATCAGCGAGCCGCGCTGGCGCGAGTTCTACGCCGAGAACTCGCCGATCAATAACGCGGACCGCATCGACGTGCCCTTGCTCGTCTGGCACGGCGCCAACGACCCGCGCGACCCGGTCGCGGAGTCCGACCGGCTGGTGCGCGCCGTGCGCGCTGCCGGCAACGACGTGACCTACCTGCGCTTCCCGGACGAAGGCCACTCGATTCGCAAGACCGCGAACCAGGTCGTCGCGTACCGGACGCTGGCGACGTTCCTGCGCGACAACCTGCAGCCGGCGCGGCGCGATACCGGCGACTGAGCGGGCGCCGCGGCGACCCGAAAAAAAGCCGGGGCGCCGCAGCGCCCCGGCCGGCCTCTCTCTGCGAGGCTCTCCCCTCAATTACATCTGGTAGTCGACGCCGAAGAAGAAGAACCGGCCCCGCGGGCTCGCCGGGAAAGCGAAGTCCGTTGCGAACGGGTCCTTGTCGGTGACGTTACGCACCCCGCCGTACAGCGTCAGGTTGTCGTCCCACTGGTAGCGGAAGTTGAGGTCGTGCTGCCAGAACGCGTCCATGAACACCGCGTCGCCGTACAGCGTCTGCGCAGTCTCGATCTCGACGAAGCTCACGAGCTGCTCGTCCATGAACTGTGACTGCGTGCCGACCCGCAGGTCGCCCCAGTACCAGTTCAGGTAGACGTTGCCGGCCAGTTCGGGACGGTTGACCTCGCCGAGCTCCGGGTTGACCTCGGTGAGGTCCGTCGGGTTCGTGAAGTCGTTCAGTTCCTCGACCTTGGTCCCCTGCAGCGTCACGTCGAAGCCGTGCGCGCCGACCTCGAAAGCGTACTGGGCCGAGAAGTCCCAGCCCGAGGTCTCGATCTTGGCGAAATTGATGCTGGTCGAACGCAGGAAGTTGAAGCCGCCGAACTGCGCAGAGTTCGGGTTGCTGTTACGCGTGAACAGCTGGCAGAAATTCTGGTTCAGCGAAGCGCCCTGGTAGCAGCCGTCGACGATGTTCTGCGAGGTCACGACCTCGATCGCATCCTCGATCGTGATGTCCCAGTAGTCCAGCGTCAGGTTGAAGCCCTCGAGGAACTCCGGCTCGAAGACGAAACCCGCGGTGAAGGTCTCGGCGGTCTCTTCCTGCAGTTCGCGGTTGCCGCCCGTCACGCCGCCGAAGGACGCCGACAGCGGATCGGCGAAGACGTAGTTGCCGTTGCCATCGAAGGGATCGAGCCCGATCGCGCCGAACGCGGTCACGCAGTTGTCCTGGATGTTCTGCGCGAGTCCCGGGTCGTCGTCGCGGATCGCCTGGATCTGCGCCGCGTCGCAGGGGTCGGCCGGGCGAAAGGTCGTGCCCACCTCCGGACCGAACAGCTCGGTGATGTTCGGCGCGCGCACCGCCTCGGAGACCGAGCCGCGCAGCGCGAAGCTGTTGACCGGCGCCCAGAGGAAATTCGTCTTCCAGGTTGTCGTGTTGCCGATCGTCGAATAGTCGGCGACGCGCGCCGCGATGTCCAGCGACAGCTCGCGGGCAAACGGGCGGTCGGTCAGCAGCGGGAACGAGGCCTCGACGAACACGTCGACGACGTCGTAGCTGCCCTTCTCGTCGCGGGTCGCGATCTGCGGCCGGAACACGAGCGAGGTGTTCTCGGACACGTCGTTGATGTTCGAGCCGGCCGGCAGGATCGAGCCGTCCGGAATCACGCCGCGCTGCCACGGGTCGAACTTCGCATCGGACGACTCGTCGCGGTATTCGATGCCGGCGGCGAACTGCACGGGACCGGCCGGCAGTTCGAACCAGTCAGCGCTGTCGCCGGTGAAGATCGCCGAGGCAACGAACTGGTCGATCGTCAGGTCGCTCCAGTTGTCGACTGTCACCCATTCGAGCGCTTCCTGGGTAACGCCGGGGCGCCCGGCCCAGATGTTGAGCGGCACGCACTGCCCGGCGCCGGGCGTGAACGTGAAATAGCCGGCCTCGTAGGCCGGGATTTCGAACGGCGTGTTCTGCGCCGGCGCGTTCGGGTCGACGTCGACCCGGCAGGCGGGCTGACCGGTACCGGGATCGATGACCGCGTCGATTGCCGCGAAGAAGCGGTCGTTGATCATCGCGTTGCTGGTCTCGATGCGCTGGTCGTAGCGACCGTAGTTCAGGCTGAATTCCCAGGTCCAGGAGTTCTCGAAGGTGCCCTCGATGCCGGCGACGCCCCGCACCGTGTCGCGCTCCGTCGCCGTGAACTGGTCGAAGTGCAGCGGGTCGACCGTGATCGCGACGCCGCCGGTCGCGATCGCGGTCGGCAGGATGAAGGCCGGCAGGTAGGGATTGTCCGGGGCGCCGAACAGCAGGTCCCAGAACGAATTCGGCAGGCCGCCGGTGTCGGTCTCCTGGGTCACGTACTTCAGTTCGCCGAACAGGCTCGTGTCCGGCGACAGCTCGTAGGAGCCGAGCACGTTGAGGATGATCTTGTCGTCGGGCGGCACGATGTCGCCCTGCGCGTTCTGGATCGTGTTGAACGAGTCGCCGCCGAAGCCCTGGAAACCGGTCGCGACCAGGCCGTCACGCACCGGCCGGTAGGTGCCGTCCGCCTCGACGTTCCAGCAGCCCCCGATGACGCCGAAGGACGCGGCGCCGAACACCGAGTTGTAGCCCGTGAAGCTGTCCAGGCAGTCCGGGGTGCCGTTGCCGTCGAGGTCGATCGGCGTGAGCGGGTCGAAACCGGCGAACGTGAACGGGTTGCCCGGGATGATGTAGCCGTAGCCGGATGTGAACGGGAAGGTGCGGCCCGGCAGCACGGCGCGCTGCGGCGCGTTCGCCGCGCGGGCGATCAACGCGCGCTCCGCGTCGGTCAGTACCGGGTCGACGCCGAACTCGGCGTTGTAGTCGGCGATGAAGTCGGCCTCGCTCGGGATCGGCAGGCCATAGTTGATCAGGCCGGTCGTGAAGTAATTGAAGTACTGCGCGAAGTTCGGCGTCGCGCTCGCGTCGATGTCGCCGATCTGGAAACGCAGGTCCGGGTTGACCCAGTCGCGGGCCGAGCCTACGAATTCGCCGCCCTCGCGATCGGTCACCTTGAGCCCTTCGTCGGTGCGCCAGTCGAGCGCAATCGCCACGTTGCCGCGGTCGCCGGCGAAGTTCATGCCCCAGATTCCGGTCAGGGCAAGCTGCTGGCCGTCGCCTTCCGACGAGATTCCGTAGTTGACGTCGACCCCGAAGCCCTCGTAGTCGTCCTTCGTGATGAAGTTGACGACGCCGGTGACCGCGTCCGCGCCGTAAATGGCGGAGGCGCCGCCGGTCAGAACCTCGACGCGCTCGATGAGCTTCATCGGGATCGAGCCGACGTCGACCGCCGCCGAGCCCTGCACGCCGCCGACGTGCCGGCGGCCGTTGACCAGCGTCAGCGTGCGGTTCGAGCCCAGGCCGCGCAGGTTCAGCACCTGTGCGCCGTCGGCGAAGGCAGCGCCGTTGTCCTGCGAGCCCTCGGACGTGACCGACGACAGCAGCGCCGGGACGTCGTTGACGATGTCGCTGACCGAGAACTCGCCGGACAGCTGGATCTCGTCGGCGTCGATCGACTGCACCGGCAGCGCGCCGGCCAGGTTCGGATCGCGGCTGATGCGCGACCCGGTCGTGACGATTTCCTCGATGGGCTCCGCGCTGTCCTGCTGGGCGCTGGCCTGCACGGGCAGCAGGAACGGCAGGAGCAGTGCGACGCAGTACGGAAGGACGCGGCGCGTCCGGGTCGGGCTCGGGCGGATGACCGGCATGTTTATCCCCTTGTGCAGCGGTTCGACTGTTGCACGGGACAAACGAAACGAATGCGACCGTCCGTGGCTGCAGGGGCGCCCCGCGCCCGTCGAAATCGTTAGATTTCGGGTACTTCATAGCCTGACGCTATGGGGCTGTCAACCGCGCACGGCAAACTGTTGCAAAAAAACCAAGATCGCGTGCGGGCCATGGCCGAATCGGTGGGCGTCCGCCGGGACGGCCCGGCCGGCCATGGCCCGCCCGGGCAATTCCGGTAGACTGTCGCGCTTGCGGCTCACCAAAGCAGATAAGAAGGCCGATCCATGCAAGCAGTCGTCGATACCCTGAGTGGCATCATCTGGAGTCCCGCGCTGGTCTGGCTCGCGCTCGGCGCCGGCGTGTTTTTCTCGATCCAGACCCGGCTGGTCCAGGTCCGCCTGTTCCGCGAGATGATCCGCCTGCTGTTCCGCGGCCAGGCCTCGGAGAAAGGCATCTCGACCTTCCAGGCGCTCGCCGTTTCGCTGTCGGGACGCGTCGGCACCGGCAACATCGCCGGCGTGGCCGCGGCAATCGGCTTCGGCGGTCCGGGCGCGGTGTTCTGGATGTGGGTCGTCGCGTTCCTCGGCGCGTCCACGGCTTACGTCGAGTCCGCGCTCGGCCAGATCTACAAGGAAGAAGACGAGGGCCAGTACCGCGGCGGCCCGGCCTACTTCATCGAGAAGGCGCTGGGCCAGAAGTGGTACGCCTGGCTGTTCGCGATCACGACGATCGTTGCCACCGGCCTGCTGCTGCCCGGCGTCCAGTCGAACAGCATCTCCTCGGCCGCCGAGGTCGCGTTCGGGGCAGAGACCGTGGTCGACACCGTCGTCGGCACGGTCAGCGTGACCAAGATCGTCACGGCAATCGGCGTCGTCACCGTGCTCGGCTTCATCATCTTCGGCGGCGTCAAGCGCATCGCCCATTTCACCCAGATCGTCGTGCCGTTCATGGCACTCGCCTACATCGTCACGGCCTGCGCCGTAATCGCGCTCAATATCGACGAGTTACCGCGCGTCTTCGGCATGATCGTCGCGGGCTCGTTTACGTCCGAGGCGGCCTTCGGCGCGGCAATTGGCTGGGGCGTCCGCCGCGGCATCTACTCCAACGAGGCCGGCCAGGGCACCGGGCCGCACGCGGCCGCGGCGGCGGAGGTCGAACACCCCGCCCAGCAGGGCCTCGTGCAGGCGTTCTCGGTCTACATCGACACGCTGTTCGTCTGCTCGGCGACCGCCTTCATGATCCTGATCACCGGCGCCTACAACGTCTATGCCCCGGACGGCGTGACGCTGCTGGTGCAGAACGTCCCGGTCGAGCTCGACCCCAACAGCCCGGCCTTCACCCAGTACGCGCTCGACAGCGTCGTCTCCGGCGTCGGCAAGCCCTTCGTCGCGATCGCGCTGTTCTTCTTCGCGTTCACGACGCTGCTCGCCTACTACTACATTGCGGAAACGAATGTCGCCTACATCCGCCGCTACGTCCGCGTGCCCGGCATGATGTTCGCTCTGAAGCTCGGGCTGATGGCCTCGGTGTTCTACGGGGCAGTGCGCACGGCGAGCCTGGCCTGGGGACTCGGCGACATCGGCGTCGGGCTGATGGCCTGGCTCAACATCATCGCGATCCTGATCATATTTTTCGTTGCGAAACCAGCGCTTACGGCACTGCGCGACTACGAGGCGCAGCGTCGCCAGGGAGTCGAGCACTACACCTTCGACCCGGAGAAGTTCGGACTGCGCAACGCGCATTTCTGGACCGAGCGCAACGCGGAATCGCGGTCGACCACGGGGCAGCCCTCCGACGGGTCGCGCTGAGCCGGTCTAACAGCTACATTTGGCGTCGAGGAACGTACGGAAGTCAGCCCGTGACGCACGGGTCGTCCTGATCGAAGCGGCGGAGCCAATGACAGGCAACTGAGCGCGCAAAGAACGCGCATGCCGGTCATGGGCCTGTCGTCATGGATCGGGGGTTTACTGGTGCAGACGATGCTCGTCATCGCTGTCGTCGCGTTGCTTGCCGGGCTGCCGGCCCTGGTCGCCTGGCGCCGCGCGCAGCGTGGCGCCGACGCGCGCCGCGGACCGCGGCCGGATATCAATCCGGACGGCAGCGGCCGCTTCCACGCCATCTCGATCCGCGCCCGCCCGGACGCCTGCGATGCCGCGCGCGCGCTGCACGGCCAGCGCTTCCTGTCGGCCACGGCGCCGACGCTGCCGCTGCCGGGCTGCGATGCACATACCTGCCATTGCCGATTCGCGCGCCACCGGGACCGCCGCAGCGGCGAGGACCGGCGCAGCCCGTTCCAGGGCGGCTACGGCGGGTCGTCGACCCGCCGCGAACAGGACCGGCGCGAGAGTCCCGACCGCCGCCGCGGCGGCGACCGGGAGCCGGACCCGACTCAGTAGCCGGTGTCGGCGAGGATGGCCTCGTAGTTCGCCAGCTCGTTCTCGTGGTCGGCGCGCTCCTCGATCAGGTCGATGATCTCGGCCTCGAGCCGGCCCGCCTCCTCTGACAGTTCCTTCAGGTCGACGAGCATCAGCACGCGCTCCTCGGCCGGGGTATCCGCCAGGATCAGCGCGGCCTCGGTGTCGCGGATCTGCTGCTCGACGCGCTCGAGTTCGCTTTCACGCGAGCTGATCGCGTAGTTCGCGGCCTGCACGTTCGACCGCAAGGAGTAGAGGTGCTGGCCGCGCTTGTAGGCGTCGAGGAAATACGGTTCCTGGTCGGACGCACAGACGCCGTAATACTGGCCGCCGTTCGAACCGAGGCTGAAGCCACGTGACGGCTGGCAGAATTCGCGCAGACCCTCCTCGCGACCGGCCCGGTACTCGTCGAAGTCCGGCGCGACGCCGTGCTTGGCGCATGCCTTGCGGTGCTGGCCGAGACGATCCGAGGTGTAGCCCCTGGCACCGTCCTCGTAGCCGATGGTCCGCCAGTCGCTGAGCAGGCACTCGTCAGCGCTCATCGACGCACAGCCGCCGAGCGCGAGCGCCCCGGCCAGGACCAGAATCCGGTAAATCCCTGTTTTCATTTGTCGTCCTCCCGGGATGCCGCACAGGCACCCGCCGTGATTCGCCCGACCATACTCTCCGCACCCGCGCGGCTCCGTGACCTGACTCACAGATGCCGGTCCGCCGCCGGCCTGCCGATGTGACCTGCGTCACGGTGAGCCGCGCGCCCGGGCCGCTACGCTGGGCCGGTCTGTCCGCCTTTCGCCGTGACGCCGTGGACCTTGCCGTTTCGAGTTACGCGACCGCGCTTGCCGCGGTCGTCG
>CALALV010000156.1 GCA_937925605.1 uncultured Woeseia sp. | reverse complement strand
GGCCTGAACGACAGCGTCGAGCTCGGTTGGCGAATAGGTCGGCATGACGCCTAACTCTAATTACCTAACAAAAACGCACGAATCAAAGTTTACGCTTTCGCTGAATATCATGCTGCGAGGCTTGCAAGTCACTGAAAACACGATTGGCGAACTGGATATCATTGCGAATATCGCATTGGCAATCTATGCGAAGCGATCTCATGCAAGGTATTAACGCGCCACACGCCGGTCGGTACTGCGAGAGACAAGAGCCTTGCCCGCGCCATGAAAATCCAGGCCGTCTCGATCCCGGCGACCAGCCGCCGCTCGGCGCAGCCGGTCAGCGCACCTTCGACTGGAACGAGATGTTCATGCCGCCCGGCGCCGCCAGGAAATAGATTCGTTCCCCGTGCGCGTCCGTCGGCCCCTTCGGCTCCAGCCCGTTCTGCCGCGCATGCGCGGCGAAAGCATCCGCATCGTCGACGACGATCTGCAGCATCGTCCCGGCCGGCATGCCGTCGCCCGCCGGCCACAGCTCTATCCAACTCGACCCGGCGGGGAATATCGCGCCGCTGAAGCCCCCGCCGTTGCCGTCGTCGAACGGCATGCGCTCCAGGCCGAGCGCGTCGAGCAGGCCCGCGAATTCTTCCGCCGCCTCGCTGACTGCACAGTGCCGTATGCCGAGAATCTTCACATCGCTGCTCCCCGGTGGCCGCGCCCCCGCTTCGTCAATCAGGTCCTGAATTCGTCGTGGTAGGCCATGAGCCCGCCCAGCGCCGCCCCGACCGGGCGAAAGGTCCATTCGAGTGCACGGCAGGCTTCGCGGTCCCATACCCCGTCGCCGTAGTAGGTCACGCTCGCAAAGTCGCTGCCCAGAGAGCGCAGCGCATGCTGCATGATGCCCACGCGCTCGACCGCATCGTCGGCCGTCGCCAGCGGAATCCCGTCAAGCTCGAAGCCCGCGGTCCTAAGTTTCAGCTCTGCCGAGCGCCGCCAGCAGCCGGTCGCGAGCGCCACCGCGTACTGCTCGGCCGCCCGTACGCGTTCCAGCATCTCGCGCGCCCCCTCGATCTCGCGGAACGGCCCGTGCTGCTCGACGTGCCGTTCCAGCGCATCCAGGAAGCGCTCGCGGATGACGTCGAAGTGACGCTCGGCGTCGGCCACCCGATTGTCGGCCAGCACCTGCCGCAGAATTCCGGTATCGGAGACGTGCTCGTAGTCCGCCAGCGTCTCGCGGAAGCGCACGCCCTCCCCGAGCACGTCCCGGATCGCCTGCCGGTACAGGCGGTCGTCGTCCGCCATCGAGTGCAGCAGCGTGTCGTCGACGTCGAAGATGACGGCGTGCAGCATGCGGGTCTCATCCGGGCCGGGGCCCCGCCATTCTTGCACAGCGTTTCGGGAGGCGTCGAACGCGCTATAGTCCTTACCCAGCATGACGACCACCGCCGTCCTCCTCGTCCTGTTTCACATCGGCCCCGCGGCCTGGGGCGTCTACCACGCGCTGCTCTACAAGCGCGACCCGCGGGCCGCGATGGGCTGGATCATGGCCTGCATCTTCATTCCCTACGGCGGGCCCGCGGCCTACTTCCTGTTCGGCATCAACCGCGTCCGCTCGCGCGGCCAGGACCTGAAACGGCGCTTCCTGCACGTCGGCTACGAGGCCGGCACGCGTCGCTCGCAGCCCTCTGCCGAGGGCGAGCTCGGGCTGCGCGACGTCGGTCTGCGAATCACCGGCAGGCCGGCCACCGACGGCAACCTCGTGCAGCCGCTGTTCAACGGCGAGCAGGCCTACCCGGCGATGCTCGAGTCGATCGCCGCGGCCCGGCAACGCGTGTTTCTCGCCACCTACATCCTGAAGCTCGACAAGACCGGCCAGGCCTTCGCCGACGCGCTGGAAGCCGCCCACCTGCGCGGCGCGGACGTGCGCGTACTGATCGACGGCGTCGGCGAGCTGTACGCGTTCCGCCGCGTCGCCCGTTCGCTGGCGAAGCGCGGTATCCGCACCGCGCGTTTCCTGCCGCCGAAGCTGCTGCCGCCGAGCATTCATCTCAACCTGCGCAACCACCGCAAGCTCCTCATCGTCGACGACGACGTCGCCTACGCTGGCGGCATGAACCTGAGCGACCATCACACGTTGCTCGACGACAGGCCACGCGAAGTCTCCGACGTGCACTTCGCGCTGCGCGGGCCGGTCATCGCCGACCTCGGCAACCTGTTCCGCAGCGACTGGCACTTCGCCACCGACGGCAGCGACCCGGTCGTGACCGAGACTCCGGGCGCCGAGCGCGGCGACATGCAGTGCCGCATTGTCCCGGACGGGCCCGACGACGAGCTCGACGCGCTCGCTGCAACGATCCACACGGCGATCAGCGCCGCGGAGCGCACCGTCGACATCATGACGCCGTACTTCCTGCCGAACCGCGACCTGATCGCCTCGCTGGCCTCGGCCGCGCTGCGCGGCGTGCGCGTTCGTATCGTGCTGCCCGGCGAGAACAACCTTCCCTACGTGCATTGGGCGAATCGCAACGTGCTCGGCGAACTGCTGCGCTGGGACATCGAGGTCTGCTACCAGCCGCCGCCGTTCAACCACGCGAAGCTGCTCTGCATCGACGACGCCTACACGCTGATCGGCTCGGCCAACCTCGACTCGCGCAGCCTGCGGCTCAACTTCGAGCTCGGTGTCGAAGTGTTCTCGGAGGACCTCAACACTGCGGTCTGCGACTACATCGACCAAGTCGCGGTAGACAGCCGCCCGCTGACCTGGGGGGAACTCGAGAAGCGCAGCCTGGCCCAGCGACTGCGCGATTCCGCCGCAGCGCTGATGTCGCCGTACATGTAGCGTTCGATCCGAGCGGTCGACAGCTCGTACCGAGGCTCACGCGGCGCGCAGCCGCGGACGGCATACCGTCGGTCGCGGCGCAACGGACCGCGACCCTGTTCGCCTGCGGTTTCCCGGCGAACAGGGGGGCGGGTGCAAGCGCGGCGAAACGTACGCGCGGCTGCCGGCAGCGCGCCGTCCGGCGGGACCGTGGTTGCGGACGACGGGTCCCGCCGTCAGCTAAACTGGCTCGCGCACAGGACTACGCGGAGCAGCGCATGAAGTTCATCGACGTATGGATCACCTGCCCGTCGCCCGACGTCGCGCAGCGCATCGCCGAGGACCTCGTCGAGCAGCGCCTCGCGGCCTGCGCAAACATCTTCGGCAAGGTGCAGAGTGTCTTTCGCTGGCAGGGGGCGGTCGAGCGGGAATCCGAGGTGCCGTTACTCGTCAAGACGCGCGCGGACTACTTCGACGCGCTCGCCGCCCGTGTCGAGGAACGGCATCCCTACGACACGCCCGCGGTTATCGCGGTGCCGATAGCGCAGGTCAACGAGCGCTACGGCGACTGGCTGGTACTCGAGACCGAGCGGCGTTGATCAGTCGGCCATCGAGGCCGCGAACTCCGGCGGCACGATGATCTCCTCGATCGCCGGCAGTACCTCGCGCAGGATGCGCTCGCCGTTCGGGCTCTCGATCAGCCCGACGAGGATGTAGTTACGCCAGCGCGTGCCGTGCACCATGATCGCGTCCGAGTGCCAGTTCTGCCAGGTGCCGGACTTGCGGTACAGCGTCGCACGCGGCGCGCGCCGCTCGGCGGGGGCCACGAACTTGTGGTGCAGGCCCGGGTTTTCGAGGTTTGCGAGCATCTGCTGCGAACGCTCCGGGCTGATCAGCCGGCCGGTCGCCAGCAGGTAGAAGAACCGGCAGACTTGCGTCGCGGTCGCGCCGTGCGAGATGTTGTGCATCGGGTCGCCGATGCGCGTGCCGCTCGCCGCGTAGCGCTTGCCGACCCAGAGGCCGCCGCCGCGGTCCTCGTCGTAGAAGCCGTAGCGCGGGTCCTGCAGCACCGCCTGGATCTTGCGCATCCCGACCAGGTCCATCAGCCGCGTTGCCGCCGGGTTGCTGGAGACGCGGATCATGTCGTCGAGGTCCTTGCGAATCGACGGCGTCTCCTTGAGCGAGCCGTCCTCGAAGGACGCGTACACGCCGAGCAGGATCGCGATCTTCGGCAGGCTCGCCGCGTACATCATGTGGTTGCCGTTCACCCGGGCGAAGCGCGGCGTGCCGTTACTCATGTCGACGAGGCCGATCGCCATCTTCTTGTTGCGGATCAGCCGGGCCCATTCGCCGTTGCTGTTCAGCCGCTTTTCCAGCGCGGCCTGCAGCCCGGGGTCGACCCGCTGATACAGGGGCTGCCATTCGCCGGCAGGCATCGAAGCGCCAAGCAGCAGCGCGCACGCTGATACCAGGAGTAGACGCATACGAAAGAGATCCTCAGGAAGGGACTTCGGACGGCCGGGGCGGCGGCCGCTCGGCGGTTTTCTGCCAGCGGCGGTGCTCGCGTTGCAGGTAGGTGCTCAGGACGATCCAGACCAGTACGAGCGCGATATTAATCACGACGAAGCCGAAATTTTCAAGCGAAAAAACGCGGGTACCGACCAGGATGGTGAGCGCCGCGAGCCCGTCGCCGAGGCGCACGAACAGCGTGTCTACCGTGGGCTTGGCCTGGTACAGCATCTCCTTGGAGGTCGGCAGCCAGAGCATGTGCCGGGCCGTGTTGTGGATCGAGTAACTGCTGGAATTCTCGGCCACTTTCAATATCTTGATCAATCCGAGGATCGGCAGAAAGATCATCGAGGCATAAGCCGCCAGCGAGATGAACGGGGTGGTCAGGAGCAGCGCCTGCATGCCGCCCGCGCTCAGGATCCGCGACACGACGAAGGCCTGCAGGAACAGCGTGATCAGGTTGATCCAGAAGTACAGGTCGCCGTAGAACGCGGTGGTCGCCTCGCGCAGCGCCTGCTGGTAGGCGACCGGGTTGTCGGCAAGTTGCGACAGGTCATCGGCGAGCGATTTCTGCACGATGCTGAACAGGATGTTGTCGCCGCTCGTCACGACCCAGGTGAACACCATGATCATCGCGGCGGTCATCGCGAGGTAGCGGTGCTTGAGGATGAGCTTGTACGGCCCGTCGCCCGACTGCGGCGCGGCCGGCTGGTCCCAGCGGTCGGTCGTCCAGCTCGACGGTGAACCGTAGGTGCCGCGCCGGTCGATCCACGAGGCGAGCGCGAGCGCCATGCCGAGCGGCAACATCGCGAAGATGATCAGGTCGAAGGCCTCGACCGCCGGCATGCGCACGAGGCGCTCGCCGAGCCAGGAACCGAACGTGGAGCCCAGCGCCGCGCCGATCGCGACGATCGGGAACAGGCGAGCGCCGCGCTCCGGACCGTACACGTCGCTCGAGAACGCCCAGAACTGCGCGACCAGCGTGACGCTGAAGATGCCGACGAACAGGTAGAACAGGATGCCGACCAGCGGCACGCTGCCGAACAGCATGCCCGGCTGGCTGGCCCAGAACATGATCAGCGCGAACGCGAAGGCGCCGCCGACCCGCACGATCAGCTGGCGCCGCGGCCAGCGTGCGGCGAGCATCGCGTAAACCGGCAGGATCGCGACCAGCATGACGCTCTGCGCGAACGCAGAGTATGCTTTGACCTCGAGCTTGGTGAAGCCGGCGATGTCGGTGATCGCCAGCCAGCCCTCGCGGACGGGTTTGATCAGGTAATAGGCCGTGAGTATAAGGAAGATGTTCGCGATCAGGATCAGCGAGGTCGCACCTTCCTGCGGCCGGACGTCCGCGAACAGTTTCAGGAACCGTTCAAAAACGGAGTAGCGCTCGGCATGACGGACGTCGGTATTCATCGTGGTGCCAGGACCAAACGGTGGTGGCTGCCGTTCCTGCTATGCGGGCCGGTGACACTCGGGGCCGCGCCTCTCGATCCACCCGGCCCGGAGGGCCTGAGCGAGGCGCAGCGGATTGTACAGGAAATGAAATCCAGCCCGCGGGGGCCGTACAGCCGCATCGCCTGGTTCTGCAACGACGGCAGCGTGCAGCCGCCGGTCGCGTTCGCCTGCCGCGAGCGCGGCGGCGGACGCCAGCACGCCGTGTACTCGCCGGCGCGCGAGCGCCTCGCCGAACTCGGCTGGTCGGTCGGTACGATCTTCGCCGCGCTCGAGCTGACCGAGGTGCTCGACGACCCGCCGCGGCGCACGCGCCTGCGCCAGCTGCCGCTGGAGCGCTACCTCGTCGACGTCGACGGCGGCTGGGTGCTGAAGCGCGCGCTCGGCTACCGCGGCCGCGTCCAGCTCGAGGACGAGCAGGCCGCCGGCCGGGCGCTGCTCGAGGCGCTGCTCGTAGACCTCGACTGGGTCAACCGGAACTTCCTGCTGGTGCGGGAACTCGCGCGCAGCGTTCCGCACGGCGACGACTCCGACATCGCCCGGCAGGTACGCCGGCAGGCCGTCGAGCTCGCCGAGCTTTTTTTTTTTAATGATACGGCGACCACCGAGATCTACACGACGCCGGATGCCGGAACGGCGCGCCGGCTGGCCGCCTGGCTCGAGGGCCGCACCGACCCCGCCGTGCGCGAACTCGGCGCCGAACTGGTGTCGGGACTCGAGCAGCTCTACGGCGAGGCCGGCCGGCAGGCGCGCACCGCGGTAGTGCTCGACGCGCTCGGCGCGCGGCCCGCCGCTACAGCGTGGCGGGCGCAGGTGGCGGCCGCGCTCGCCGCTCCGCCGGAGCAGCGCGTCGCCGGGCTGTGCACGGCACTCGCGGATGCGCGCGCGAACGTATTGCCGGCGCTCGACGCGCGCGGCCGCCTGCGCCTCGTGGACGCGCTGCAGGGGCTGGAGACCGAGCTGCAGCTCGTGTTCATGGAACGGCACCGCGCCGGTGGCTGGACCCGCGCAGACCTGCTCGATGCCTCGCGAGCACTGCTTGACTGCGGCTACGCGGCGGGGCTGCTGTCGGCCGGCGAGCGTGACCACGTTGCCGCCGGCATCAACGGCCTCGATGGCACCGAGGTTTCGTTCGCCGACTACGCGGACGTCATCACGCGCCTGCGTCGCGTGCCCGGCTGGGCAGCCGGCACGATCCGCCACGCGTTCGCCGAGGCGCTGACGTACTACAGCGCGCTCGATGCGCGCGCGGCCCGCTTCAGCGACGACCTGCTGCGCGGCTCGCCGGTCTGGCTGCTCGGCACGACGCTCCGGCTGCTCGCGGCCGACGTCGCGCGCCTCGGCGGCCAGGTCGTCGAGGTCGGCGGCGAGCCGCTGCCGACGGCCATCGCGCTGAACCCGGGGCTCGCGCGCGGCGTGCTGCGCATCTACCCGAGCCTCGACGAGGTCGAGCGCGCGACGATGACGACCGGCGACATCGTCGTGCTGCCGGAAACGACCGCCGAGCTCGCGCCGGTCGCCGGCATCCTGACGCTCGGCGAGGGCAGCCCGGTCTCGCACGTGCAGCTGCTCGCGCGCAACTTCGCGATCCCGAACGTCGCGATCGCGCCGGACGCGCTCGAGCTGCTCGAGCCGCTCGCCGGGCAGGAGGTCGTGCTCGCGGTCGCGGCCGACGGCAACGTCGTGCTGCGCGCCGTCGACGAGGAAGTCGCCGCGCTGCTGGAGGTCCCCACCGACGACGCGCCGGTCGCGCTGACGGTGCCGCCGCCGGACCTCACGGTTACCCGTATCCTGCCGCTCGCCGAGCTCGCGCGCTCCCTGTCGGGCCGCGTGGTCGGGCCGAAGGCCGCGAACCTCGGCGAACTGAACCGGCTGTTCCCGGGCCGGGTCGCGCCCGCGCTCGCGATCCCGTTCGGCGTGTACGCGGCGCACCTCGCCGAGGCCGGGCTCGACGAGCGCATCCGCGCGGCCTTCGCCGCGCAGGCGGACGGCAGCGCCGACCAGGAACAGACCTTCGCGGAACTGGCCGAGGTGCGCGCGGCGATTGCGCAGCTCGAACTGTCGGCGGAGACGCGCGCCGCGATCCTCGCAGCGATGCAGCAGGAGTTCGGCGGCGACGAGAACCACGGCGTGTTCGTGCGCTCCGATACGAACGTCGAGGACCTGCCGCAGTTCACCGGCGCGGGCCTGAACGAGACCGTGCCGAACGTCGTCGGCCGCGAACGCCAGCTCGCCCAGGTACCGCGCGTCTGGGGCTCGGTTCTGAGCCCGCGCGCGCTGGCCTGGCGTTCGTCCGTGCTGACCAACCCCGACCAGGTCTACGCCTCGATCCTGCTGATGCAGAGCGTGCCGGCCGACAAGTCGGGCGTGCTCGTCACCGCGAACCTCGTCGAGCGCGGCGAACCGGGCATGACCGTGTCGACCGCCTGGGGCGTCGGCGGCGCTGTCGCCGGCGAGGCGGCCGAGACGCTCGTGATTCACCCGGACGCGGTCGAGCTCGTCAGCGAGGCAAAGGCGCCGTACCGGCGCCAGCTTGCGGCGACCGGCGGCGTCGGCTGGGCGGACGCGCCGGCCGGGCCGGTGCTGACCGCCGACGAGATCGACGCGCTGCGGCGGCTCGCCGCCGAGGTCGCGGACAAGTACGAGCCGGTGCTCGACGACGCGGGCCGCGAGCGCCCCTGGGACATCGAGTTCGGCTTCGTCGTCGGCCGCCTGACGCTGTTCCAGATCCGGCCGCTGGTCGAGCGCGGCAGCCGCGCCGCCGACGCCGTCGTGACCCGCCTGCTCGGCGAACGGGAAGCAGCGGACGCGGCACCGCCTGCCGTCGAGCTGGCCGCAGCGCCGGCCGGGGCGGGCCCGTGAGCGCGCGGCTTGCGGTCGCGGCCCTGGCGCTGACGCTGGCGACGCCGCTCTACGCCTACCCGCTCGACGAGGGCGAGGACTCCGGCATCCGCCGCCTCGAGGGCTACCTGCTGCAGCAGCAGGCGCAGGGCGGCGCGAAGCTCGTGCCGGGGCAGCTCTGGAGCGGCGCGGACATCCGCCTGCAGCTGCTGAACTACTCGGGGCCCGACTTCGACGAGCTTCCGGAAGACCCGCTGCTCAGCGCGGCGCTGACCCAGATGCTGCGCCAGCGCGACCCGAGCTACTCGATGGTGCTGGTCGACTACACGGACCCGGACGCGATCCGCTGGGCGGGCCTGCGCCCGGACCTGCAGCAGAACCCGGGCAGCGTCGGCAAGCTCGTCTGCATGCTGGCGCTGTTCCACGCGCTGGCCGAGGCCTTCCCGCACCCGGCCGAGCGTGCCCGCATCCTGCGCGAGACCGTCGTCCCGGCCGGCAGCTGGGTCACGAACGAGGTGCACATCGTGCCGAAGTGGTCGGAGGGCGAGCAGCGCAACCGCTTCTCGGTCATCGTCTCCGGCGACAGCTTCCGGCTCTCCGAGTGGATCGACCACGCGATCTCGGCCTCGGCCAACGGCGCCGGCACCGTCGTCTGGCGCGAGGCGATGCTGGTCCGCCATTACGGCGCGGATTATCCCGTCAGCGCCGAGGAGCGCGAGCGCTTCTTCCGCGACACGCCGAAGCGCGAACTCGGCGAGCTGGCGCAGGCCGTCGCCACCGAGCCGCTGGCCGCGGCCGGCATCGACACCGACCGGCTGCGGCAGGGCTCGATGTTCACGGGCGCCGGCAAGGCGAAGGTGCCGGGCATGACCTCGTACGCGACGCCGCGCGAACTCGCGCGCCTGCTGTTCCGCCTCGAGCAGGGCCGGCTGGTCGACGCCTGGTCGAGCCTGCAGATGAAGAAGTTCATGTACCTGACGAAGCGCCGCTACCGCTACGCGTACGCGCCCGAACTGTCCGACAGCGCCGTGTTCTTCAAGAGCGGCTCGCTGTACTCCTGCCGGCCGGAGGAGGGCTTCCGCTGCGGCAAGTACCTGGGCAACGTCCGCAACATGATGAACTCGGTCGCGATCGTCGAGCAGCCCGGCGAGGACGGGCTGCATTACCTGGCCGCGCTGATGTCGAACGTGCTGCGCTTCAATTCCGCCTGGGACCACTCGCGCATCGCCGCGGCGGTGCACGAGACGCTGCGCACCGACCAGCAGCAGAAGCTGAAGGAATCCGCGAGCGAACAGGAGATGCGCGACTCCGGGCGCAGCGAGTAGGCCCGCGCGGCGGGAACCGCGGGCAGGCCATTCGGAGCCGGCAACGGTCCGCGCACGGCCGACGGGCATCCGGCGCCCGCGACCCGGACAGTTAACGAAGAATTTACGTCCGGACGAACAGCCTGTCAGGCCCCGGCAGACGACCGCGAGGATCGCCAGGTGCAGGACTTTCGTGTCAGCCGAGTGGCGCGGAAGCCTCGCAGCGACCGCGCTTGCAGCAGGAATCGCTCAGAAACGGTACGCAGCGCCGAAGCCGAAATAACCGTCCGCGGCGCGGTCGTTCAGGCCGAAGCCCGCGTTGACGTCGAACTGCAGGTTCGGCCGCGTCATCCAGGCGTAGCCGCCGTTCAGGCTGTGCTGCGGCCCGCTGCCTTCCGCGTGGATGCCGACGTACTCGAGGTAGGCGCTGCAGTGATTGCAGCGGCGTTCCAGCGGCAGGTTGATGCCGACGGCATTGCCGATCGTCGTCTGGCTGGCGGACTCGCTGAGCAGCACGGTGCCGAACAGCGACACGCGCCCGTTGTGCCCCCAGAACAGGCCGACGGCCGGGTCGAGCTCGTCGGACGACAGCTCGTCACCGCCGACCGGCAGCGATACGCCGGCGAACAGCGCGAGCGGGGTGGTCGCGTTGTCCTCGCTCAGCTGCCACTTGACGCCGAGGCTCGCGTCCGTGAAGCCGTCGACGTCGCCGCCGGACGTGTCGAAGCGCGCGTAGCCGGTCCAGCCGAGCTGGATCTCGGCGCGCTCGCCGGCGCCGTAGCGCAGCAGGCCGTTCGGCAGCGAGAAGCCGTCGACGTCGTCACTGGCCTTGAAGTACTGGAAGCCGCCCTCGAGCTGCCAGTAGCCGGTCGCGAGCGCGAGCGGCGACGAGCTGAAACTCGGGCGCTCCGCGCTGAAGTCCTGTCCGGCGGCGCTGGCGGTGACGAGCAGGGCGGCGATGCCCAGCCACTTGTTCATTCCGTACTCCTTGCCGCGCGCAAGCGCGCGACGGTCTCCATCAGGCGGCCGACCGCATCGGCGTCGATGCGATCGTTCGCGGAAATGCCGCTGCCGACGATCGCTCCGTCGGCCAGCGGCAGCAGTTCCTGCACATTGTCGGCGTCGAGGCCGCCGCCGAGCAAGAGCGGTACGCCGGCGCCGCTGTCGTCGATGCCGGCGCGCGCGTCGCGCAGGTCGTCGGCCGACGGCGCGCTGCCGGTGTCGGGCCCGGTGACGATGATCGCGTCGGCCCGGTGCAGGCCGGCCTCGCGCGCGGAGTCGCGCAGGCTGCGCTCCTCGATCATCGTGGAGCGACGCACCTGGATGTCGGCCAGCACGAGGATATCGTCGGCATCGATCTCCGCGCGGAACGCGATCAGCCCGTCCGGGTCGAGCACCATGACGCCGTGGTCGGCGCGCTCCATCGGGTCGACGAAGTGATCGCAGCGAATGAAGTCGAGACCGCTGGTGCGGGCGACCGCGAGCGACGCGATCGGATCGTTCAGCAGGATCTGGCAGCCGAGCACGAGTACGCTGTTGCGCTCGCCGAGGGCGCGGGCGACGCGGTTCATCGCCGAAATCGTCTCCGGCTGCGCGCGGACGCGGTGCGGCACGTCGTGCTCGTTGACGATCAGCGCGCCGTCGGCGCCGCCGTCGGCGAGCGCGCGGAACTCCTCGAGCGCGAAGCGGACGATGGCGTCGATGCCCGGCGAGCCCGGCCGGTCCGGCAGCGGCGGCAGGCGGATCGCGCCGACCACCGGCAGCGGTGCGTCGAACAGTGTGCGGAAGCGTGTCATCGGGGCGGGCGCAGCGGCGGCAGGGCGGTGGCGACCATGTCTCGTGGCGGTCGGGGCAAAGCGCCGATGATAAACGCTGCGCCGGGCGGCGCCAGCGTCCGGGCTCGCGCGGCCTGCGTATACTCGGGCCATGCCGTTCCCTGCCTGCCAGTCGTGCTGAACCTGGACCGCGCCGCCGTCGCGGCCGCGCTGCCATGGGCGCCGCTCATCGACGCGCTCGACGAGGCCTTCCGCGGCGACTACGGCCTGCCGCCGCGCGCCCACCACGACCTGCCCGTGCCCGGGCGTGCCGACGCGACGCTGCTGCTGATGCCGGCCTGGCAGCCCGGGCAGGCGCTCGGCGTCAAGATCGCCAGCGTGTTCCCGGACAACGCCGAGCGTGGCCTGGCATCGGTCAGCGCGACCTACCTGCTGCTCGACCCGGAAAGCGGCGTGCCGCTCGCGGTCATGGACGGCGCCGAGCTGACGCTCCGGCGCACGGCGGCGGCCTCCGCGCTTGCCTCGCGCTACCTGTCGCGCGAGGACGCGGGCACGCTGCTGATGGTCGGCACGGGCCGGCTCGCACCGCACCTCGTCGCCGCGCATCGCGCAGTCCGCCCGCTGGCGCGCGTGCTCGTCTGGGGCAGGGACCCCGGCAAGGCGGAGGCGCTGGCGGCCGGCCTTGCCGCCGACGGCGTCTACGCCGCCGCGGTGCGCTCGCTGGAATCCGCCGTGCCGGAGGCCGACATCATCAGCTGCGCGACCCTCGCGCGCGAGCCGCTGGTCGAAGGTGCCTGGCTCCGGCCCGGGCAGCATCTCGACCTCGTCGGTGCCTACTCGCCCGCCATGCGCGAGGCGGACGATGCCGCGCTGGGCAGGGCACGCGTTTACGTCGACACCCGCGACGGCGCACTCGCCGAGTCCGGCGAGCTCGTGCAGGGCATCGCGAACGGCGCGATCACGGCTGCCGACATCGTCGCCGAGCTTGCCGAGCTGGCCGCGGGCAGCCGCGCCGGTCGCGGCAGCGCGGCGGAGATCACGCTGTTCAAGTCCGTCGGCTGCGCGCTCGAGGATCTCGTCGCGGCCCGCCTGGTGCACGCGCATTGCGGAAAACCATGATCGCGCCGCGCCGGCCACGCGCGTACCTTGCACCGTGACGGCGCCGTAATCGCGTTGCACCGACAAATCCCCTAACATGGACCGCCTGCCCGATGTTGAAGATTTTCACCCGACAACGCGACGAGAGCCGCACGCCACCGACCGCCGCCGACGGCCGCCGGCTGCTGGCGGAACAGGACCTCGCCCGCGGTACGCTCGCGGCCGCGGTCGCGGCGCTCGTGGCGATGGCGCTGTGGGTCTGGGCCGGGCTGCTGTTCGACCGCTACTTCCCGTGGGTGTCAATGTTGCAGGGCATGCTGATCGGTCTCGCGATGCGGCGCTACGGCCGCGGACTCGGCCTCGCGTACGCCGCGGTCGCGGCCGCGATCGCGACCGTCGCGGCCGCCGTCGGCAGCTTCCTGAACGCCCTGTTCCTGACCGGTCGCGAGTTCGGCATGAACGCGCTCGGGCTCGTCGACGAGATCTCGCTGTACACGGTCGAGACCTTTATCGTCCGCGAGTTCGGCGTCATCGGCCTGATCTACATGGTCTTCGCCGCGATCCTCGCGGCCTTCTACTCGAACCGCCGGCTCAAGCGCGGCCAGGCGGCGGCGCTGCGGCGCGCCCGGCAGGCCTGAGGTACCGCGCGTGGCGCAGCGCCTGCTCCTGTTAGGCGATTCCCGCTCCGGGAATTGCTACAAGGTGCAGCTGCTGTGCGCGGAACTCGGCATCGACTACGAATGGCGCGAGGTCGATATCCTCGCGGGCGATACGCGCACGCCCGGGTTCCTGCGGCTTAACCCGAACGGCAAGATCCCGCTGCTGGTCATCGACGGCCGGCTCTGCCTGCCGGAGTCGAACGCGATCCTGTCCTACCTGGCCGAGGGCCGGGTGCTGGCCGGCGCGACGCGCTTCGCCCGCGCGGAGATTCTCGCGTGGATGTTTTTCGAGCAGTACAGCCACGAGCCCTACATCGCGACCTCGCGTTTCATCATGAAATACCTGGGCAACCCGCCCGAGCGCAGGGCGGACCTCGAGGCACGCAGGGAGCCCGGCGAGCGCGCCCTCGCGATCATGGAGCAGCGGCTGGAACGGCATCCGTATATCGCCGGCGTCGACTACTCGCTGGCGGACATTGCGCTGTTTGCCTACACGCATATCGCGGACGAAGGTGGCTTCGACCTGTCCGGCTATCCCGCGATCGGCAAGTGGATCGAGCGGGTGCGCGCGCGGCCGCGCTTCGTGCCGATGCAGGCACCCTGAGGACGGAGAACGATGGGGAAGCGACTCGAGTTTTTCTACGACTACGTCAGCAGTTATTCCTACCTGGCCGACAGCCAGCTCGCGACGCTCGGCGCCGCCGAGATCGTCTACCGGCCGATGTTCCTCGGCGCGGTGATGCAGGCGACCGAAAACAAGCCGCCGGCCAGCCTGCCGGCGCGCGGCGCCTGGCTGCGGCGCGACCTGGAGCGCTGGGCACGACGCTACGGTATCGGTTTTCGCATGAACCCGAGGTTCCCGCAGAACACGCTCGGTGCTCTGCGGCTCGCACTGGTCGCGCAGCACGACGGTGGCTTCGCAAAACTGCACCGGCGGCTGTTCGACGCGATGTGGATCGAGGGCCGCGACCTGAGCGACCCCGGCGTGCTGCGCGAGCTCGCCGCCGCCGCGGGCCTGGACGCCGACCGCGCGCTGGCGCGCAGCAGCGACCAGGCGATCAAAGACGAGCTGAAGGCCAATACCGAGGAGGCGGTGAGCCGCGGCGCGTTCGGCGCGCCGACCTTTTTCGTGGGCGGCGAGCTGTACTTCGGCAACGACCGGCTGGACTTCGTCCGCGAGGCGCTTCAGGCGGTGACGTAGCCCTCGGCCACGTCGTGCCGCTGCGGCACCTGGCGCAGCTGGCTCGTCACCAGTTCGTCGAGCTGCCGCGGGGCTTCCTTGTCGGCGGTGAAGAACGGCGGGCTGCGGCGCAGCAGGCGCCAGTCGTCGGACTTCAGGACGCGCACGAGGTGCTGCATGTTGTTGCGGATCGCCTCGACGTACGGGTTCTGGCCGTCGAAGATCACCTCGAAGTAGCGGTAGGCGCGGTTGAATTTCGCCTGCAGCCGCGTCTTCAGCACGTGCTGGTAGAAGTCCGGAGTCTTGCGCAACAGGTCCTGGCCCGATTCGTAGCGCACCGTGAACTGTCCCGGCTGGGCGTTCTCGATCGCGATGCCGCCGAGCACGAACTCCTTGTACAGGCGGTCGCGGCATTTTTCGAGGTAGCAGCGGTCCGCCATCTGCGCGACGAGGTCGGCCGTGCCGATCAGGTGACCGCAGAGCGTGTCGCGCGGGTCGTCGAGCTCGATCGAGTCGAGGTCCAGCTCGTAGCCGGTAAAGTGCACGATCATGCTCGCGATCGCGGCGTCGCGGGCCAGCCCGAGCTCCGGCAGGTAGCGCCTGAGGAAGTCCGCGCTGCGCGTGACGTGGTTCAGCGTCAGCTCCGCGCCGTTCTCGAATTCGCGGTCGCGTTCCGCGTGGCGGATGTAGCCCGCGTCGTGGAACAGCGACGTGATGATTGCCATGCGGGCGCGCTCCGCGCCCAGCCGGTCCTCCGGCTCGACGCTGCGCTCGTAGCCGGCGACGAGCCGTGCCAGCGCCAGAGTCATGTCCAGCGTGTGCTGCGTGTCGTGGTAGGTCGTGTCGCAGCCGAGATAGCCCGGGAAGCGGCCTGTGTACAGGCGCTCGAAGTCGTAGAACGCGAGCCACAGCTTGTCGAAGGGCGCGCCCGGGTAGGTCGTCGCGTACAGCTCGCGCACGGCATCGCGCACGGCGGCCGGGCTGCTGACCTGCACCGTGTTCGTGACGTCGTAGTCGTTGCGTCGGTCCTGCGACAAGAGGCGCCTCTCCCTGTTGTTGTTATTCTGGGGCATCGGTGGCGCGGCGGGTCCCGGCGTCGCACCCGGCCACGGGAGCGGCGGCCAGCCCGGAATCAATAATATACCGGGCGGGTAATCGGCTGTGACACATAATTCCGGGAATATGTCACATTCCGCGCCGGCGTGTCACATGCGAAATTCGGCGATTACCGGGGTATGGTCGGAAGGCCTTTCCCAGGTGCGCGGCTCGCGATCGATCCAGCTCGCGGCGCAGCGTTCCGCGAGCGCCGGGCTCGCGAGGATCAGGTCGATGCGCAGCCCGGCATTGCGCCGGAAACCGGCGGCCCGGTAGTCCCACCAGCTGAACGCCGCTTCCGGCTGCTCGAAGCGGCGGAACACGTCGTCGAGCCCGAGGCCGGTGATCTCGCGCAGCGCGGCGCGCTCGCCGGGGCTGCACAGGATCGCATCGCCCCACTTCTCCGGGTCGTAAACGTCGCGGTCGTCCGGGGCGATGTTGAAGTCGCCGAGCACGCAAAGCAGCTCGTGGCGCGACAGTTGGTCGGCCAGCCAGTCGCGCAGCGCGGCCAGCCAGCCGAGCTTGTACTCGTACTTGTCCGAGCCGACCGCCTGCCCGTTCGGCACATACAGGTTGACGACGCGGACGCCGCCGGTGGTCGTGGCCAGCACGCGCCGCTGCGGGTCGTCGAGGCCGGGAATGTCGGTCTCGACCTCCTCGAGCGCCGAGCGCGACAGCGTGGCCACCCCGTTGTAGGTCTTCTGGCCGTTCGCGACGGCCTCGTAGCCGAGCCCGGCGAATGCGTCGGCGTCGAATGCGTCGGTGACCTGCTTGATCTCCTGCAGCACCAGCACGTCCGGCTTCTCGCTTTCCAGCCAGTCGAGGACCTGCTGCTGGCGTACCGTGAGCGAGTTGACGTTCCAGGTCGCGATCTTCATGCGGCCCTGTCGATCCCGGCGTGACGCAGCAGCGCGTCCAGTGTCGGCTTGCGGCCGCGGAAGGCGACGAAGCCCTGCATGATGTCGCGGCTGCCGCCGACCTCGAGAATCTCGCGGCGAAAACGCGCGGCGGTCGCACGGTCGAAGATGCCCGCTTCCTCGAACGCGGAGAAGGCGTCCGCAGCCAGCACCTCGGCCCACTTGTAGCTGTAGTACCCGGCCGCGTAGCCGCCGGCGAAGACATGCACGAAGCTGTGCGGGAAACGGTTGTAATCGGGGTGGGTGACAAGCGCCACCTCGCGGCGCACCTCGTCGAGAATCTCGAGCGGCCGGGCGCCCCGCTCCGGGTCGTACTCGGCATGAATGCGGAAGTCGAACAGCGCGAACTCGAGCTGCCGCAGCATCGCCAGCGCGGCACCGCAGTGGCGGCTCTCGAGCAGCCGCTCGAACATCTCGCCGGGCAGCGGTTCGCCGGTCTCGTAGTGACCGGACGCGCTGGCCAGCACGTCGCGGTGCCAGGCGAAGTTCTCCATGAACTGGCTCGGCAGCTCGACCGCGTCCCAGGGCACGCCGTTGATGCCCGCGATGCCGGGGTAGTCCACGCGCGTCAGCAGGTGATGCAGCATGTGCCCGAATTCGTGGAACAGCGTGACCACGTCCGTGTGCGTCAGCAGCGATACGCCGTTTTCGTCCGGCGGCGGGAAATTGCAGACCAGGTAGCCGACCGGCGTCACGCGTTCGCCGTCCAGGTTCTTGCGCACGACGCACTCGTCGATCCAGGCACCGTTGCGCTTGCCGCTGCGCGCGTGCAGGTCCGTGTAGAAGCCGCCGATCTCCTCGCCGGACTCGTCGTCGCGGACCCTGTAGTAGCGCACGGACGGGTGCCAGGTCTGCACCTCGTCGTCGCGCTCCAGGCTGACGCCGTACAGCCGCCGGGCCAGGTCGAACAGGCCCGCCTTGACGCGCTCGGCCGGGAAGTACTGGCGCAGCTTCTCGTCGGAGATCGCGTACTTTTTCTGCTTGAGCTTCTCGAGCCAGTAGCTGACATCCCAGGCTTCGAGCGGGCCGCCGGCCAGTTCCTCGAGTTCGCGCATCTCGCGCTCGGCGGCGGGCCGGGTCTTGGCCGCCAGCTCGCGCAGGAAGTCGATGACCTCGCCCGTGTCGCCGGCCATTTTCGTCGCCAGCGAGTACTCGCCGTAGTTGCCGAAGCCGACCAGCCGGGCCATGCGATGGCGCAGCGCGAGGATCCGCTCGATGTGCTCGCTGTTGTCCCAGCGCGGGTCGTCGGCCTCGGCCGAGGCGCGCGTCGCCCAGGCGCGGTAAAAGGTGTGCCGCAACTCCCGGTCCGCGGCATGCGTGGCGACCGCGAGCCAGGTCGGGAAGTCGAGCGTCAGCCGGTAGCCCTCGCGGCCGGCGTCGCGCGCGGCGCGCGCGGCCCGCTCGACGACGGGGGTCGGCAGGCCGTCGAGCCGGGCCTCCTCGTCGAGGTCGAGGTGCCATGCGTCCGTGGAGTCCTGCACCCTGTGTTCGAACTCGGCCTGCAGCTTCGCGAGTTCCCCGCGAATCTCGCGGAACTCGGATTTCCTGTCGTCGGGCAAATCGACGCCGCCGAGCCGGAAGTCGCGCAGCGCGTGCTCGACCAGCGTGCGCCGCGCCTGCGGCGCGTCGTCGCCGAGCGTCTTCGCGACGGTCGCGTACGCGTCGAACAGCTCCCGGTTCTGCGCGATCTCGGTACGGTGCCCGGTCATCAGCGGCAGCAGTTCGTTGTACGCGTCGCGCCAGCCCGGATCGCCGAGAACGGCCTGCAGGTGCGTGACCGGCGAGAATACGCGGCGCAGCTCGTGCTCCATGTCCTCGAGCGGCACGACCAGGGAATCGAAATCCCGGGCCTGTTCGTCGTCGGTGAGGCCGGCAAGCTTTTGCCGGTGTGCTGCGATAAGCTCGCGCAGCGCGGGCAGGGCGTGGGCCGGCTCGAGGTCGCGGAAACGCGGCAGTCCGGCCGTGTCGAGAATCGGGTTGTTCATTGATTTTCGGGCAAAAAATTAACGGCGCATGTTAGCACAGGCGCGCGCACCGGCCGCAATTGAAGCGTAACAGGGAGTATCCGTGAGCCAGCAATACGATCTTCTCGTCATCGGCGCCGGCAGCGGCGGGCTCGCGCACGCGCAGCGCGCCGCCGAGTACGGCGCCAGCGTCGCCATCGTCGAGAACGGGCCGCTCGGCGGCACCTGCGTCAACGTGGGTTGCGTGCCCAAGAAAGTCATGTGGTACGGCGCCCACCACGCGCACGGGCTCGAGCAGGCGCGCGACTACGGCTTTGCGCTGGAGCGGCAGGGGCACGACTGGCGCGCGCTGAAGGCCCGGCGCGATGCCTACATCGAGCGCCTGAACGGCATCTACGCGGGAAACCTCGAGCGCCGCGGCGTCACCCTCGTGCGCGGCACCGCGCGCTTCGTGGATCCGCACACGCTCGACGTGGACGGCGAGAGTCTGCGCGGCGAACGCATCGCGATCGCGACCGGCGGCTACCCGACGCTGCCCGACATCCCGGGCGCGGAGCTCGGCTTCACCTCCGACGGCTTTTTCGAGCTCGAGTCTCGGCCCGCGCGGGTCGCGGTCGTCGGCAGCGGCTACATCGCCGTCGAGCTGGCCGGCGTGTTCAACGCGCTGGGCTCGGAGACGACGCAGCTCGTGCGCAAGGACGCGATCCTGCGCAGCTTCGAGCCGATGCTCGGTGCCGAGGCGCAGTCGGCGATGGAGGCGGACGGCGTCCGCTTCGTCACCGGATTCGTGCCGGCGCGCGCCGAACGAAGCGACGGCGGCCTGCTGCTGCACGCGGCGGACGGGCGCACGGCGGGACCGGTCGACGGCATCCTGTGGGCGATCGGCCGTTCGCCGAACGTGGCTCCGCTGGATCTCGCCGCGGCGGGCGTCGAGACCGACAGCGCCGGCTTCATCCCGGTCGACGACTACCAGGCGACCAACGTGCCGCACATCTTCGCGCTCGGCGACGTGACCGGCCGCGCCGCGCTGACGCCCGTCGCGATCGCGGCGGGGCGCCGCCTCGCCGACCGGCTGTACGGCGACATGCCCGGTCGGCACCTCGAGTACCGGACGATCCCGACCGTGATCTTCACGCATCCGCCGATCGGCACCGTCGGCATGACCGAGACCGAGGCACGGGCGCAGTACGGGGAGCACGTGCGCGTGTATCGCTCGCGCTTCAACCCGATGGTCTACGCGCTGAGCGAGCACAAGGTGAAAACTACGATGCAGCTCGTCACCGCCGGCGACGACGAACGCGTCGTCGGTTGTCACATGATCGGCGACGCCGTCGACGAGATCCTGCAGGGCTTCGCCGTGGCGATCCGCATGGGCGCGCGGAAGCAGGACCTGGACGACACGGTGGCTATCCACCCGACCAGCGCGGAAGAGCTGGTGACTATGCGCTGATCGCGATCTGCTTCAGCACCGTCAGCGTGTCCGGCCGCACGCCCCGCCACAGGTGGAAGGACTCCGCGGCCTGTTCGACCAGCATGCCCCAGCCCATGACCGAACGCGCGGCGCCCTGCGCCTGCGCCCAGGTGCTGAACGGCGTCGGCGTCAGCCCGTAGGAAAGGTCGTAGCACCAGGTATCGGCGGTGACGGCCCAGTCCGGGAACGGCGGCAGCTGGCCCTTGAGGCCCGCGGAGGTCGCGTTGATGATCAGGTCGAAGTCCGCGTTCTTCGGCACCTGCTTGAAACGGCAGGCAGAGATCGGCACGTCGCCCGAGAACTGCATGACGAGCGCCTCGGCCTTGTCCAGCGTGCGGTTGGCAATCGTCACGCTCGCGGGTTTCGCGTCGAGCAGCGGACCGAGGATGCCGCGCGTCGCGCCGCCGGCGCCGAGGATCAGCAGGTTCTTCCCGGCGAGTTCGAGGTCGAGGTTGACGGTCAGGTCGCGCAGTAGGCCGACGCCGTCGGTGTTGTCCCCGAACATCTCGTCGTCCTTGAACACCAGCGTGTTGACCGCGCCGGCGAGCCGGGCGCGCTCGGACAGTTCGTCGGCCAGGCGCGCGGCCTCGCCCTTGTGCGGCACGGTGATGTTCAGCCCGCGGCCGCCGGTGCGCTGGAACTGGCGGATTGCCGGCTCCAGCTTGTCGGGTGCGACCTGCAGCAGTTCGTACTGCATGTGCTGCCCGGTCTGCAGCGCGAACAGGCGATGAATGACCGGCGAACGGCTGTGCGAGACGGGATAGCCCATGACGCCGTAGCGGTCGGGCGCCGTCACGCGTTGCCCCCGGCGTCAGTCATCGGCCAGCCAGCGCGCGGCGTCGAGCGCGAAGTAGGTCAGGATCGCGCTGGCCCCGGCGCGGCGGATCGCGAGCAGCGATTCCAGCACGGTGGCCCGCTCGTCGAGCCAGCCGTTCGCCGCCGCGGCGCGGATCATCGCGTACTCGCCGCTGACCTGGTAGGCGAAGGTCGGCACGCCGAAGCTCGCGTGCACCCGCTGCACGATGTCGAGGTAGGGCAGCGCCGGCTTCACCATGACGATGTCGGCGCCTTCGGCCAGGTCCAGCGCAACCTCGCGCAGCGCCTCGTCGCTGTTGCCGGGCGCCATCTGGTAATTGCGCTTGTCCCCCTTGCCCAGGTTGCCGGCCGAGCCGACCGCGTCGCGGAACGGGCCGTAGTAGCAGGACGCGTATTTCGCCGCGTAGGAAAGAATCAGCGTGTTGACGTGCCCGCCGGCCTCGAGCGCGCCGCGGATCGCGCCGATCCGCCCGTCCATCATGTCCGAGGGCGCGACGACGTCGGCGCCGGCTTCGGCGTGCGACACGGCCTGCCGCGTCAGGACCTCGACCGTGCGATCGTTCAGGACGTAGCCGTCGTCGTCGATGATCCCGTCCTGGCCGTGAGTCGTGTACGGGTCGAGCGCGACGTCGGTGATGATCGCGAGCTCCGGGAGCGCCAACTTCAGCGTCCGTACCGTGCGCTGGACCAGGCCGTCCGGGTTCCAGGCTTCGTCGCCCTCGGGCGTCTTGTCGGCCGCGTCGATGACCGGGAACAGCGCCAGCGCCGGGATGCCGAGCCCTGCCGCCACGCGGGCGGTCTCGAGTATGCCGTCCGCACTCCGTCGCTCGACCCCGGGCATGGATTCGACCGTCTCGCGACGGCCCTCCCCGGGCAGCACGAACACCGGCAGGACCAGGTCGGACGCGGACAGCGTCGTCTCCGCGACGAGACGCCTCAGGGCGTCCGTGCGGCGGGTACGCCGGAGCCGGGTCGCCGGGAACCCGGCGCGCGGGAAATCGCTCATAAAAGGTCGCAACTAATGGTTAAGCTTGGATTTTCCCTGTATTTCGGTAGGGTTTCCACGCTTCCATCAAAAAAATCCCTCCCCAGGGTAATAAATCCGAATACCACCGGGTCCACTGCGATGACGGAACAATCGGCCGGCAAGGCGCGCAGGCGCCGCTTCGACAGGCTCGTCGCGACGCTGCATGCCGACCTCTGGCGCTACACGGCGTGGCTCAGCCGCGATCCGCAGGTGGCCGAGGAGGTCGTGCAGGAAACGCTGCTCCGTGCATGGAAGTCGCTGGATTCGCTGCGCGAAGACGCCGCCGCGAAGCCGTGGCTGCTGACGATCGCCCGCCGCGAGCACGCGCGCTACTACGAGCGCAAGCGACTCGAGACGGTCGACGTCGACGAGCTGACGCCGGCGCAGGCCGCCATGATCGCCGACGGTCACGACACCGACACGGACGACATGCGGGCCGCGATATTCGGGCTGGCGGACGAGTACCGCGAGCCGCTGGTGCTGCAGGTCCTGATGGGCTACAGCGCGAAAGAGATAGCCGGGCTGATGGACCTGAAACCCGGCGCGGTGCTGACGAGGCTGCACCGGGCGCGCCTGCAACTGAAGGCGCGCTTCGACAGGGATCTCGGAAACTGACGGAATGAACGAACGGGACATGAACTGCGAGACCTACCGCGACGCGATCGCCGCCGAGCCGGCCGGCGACTTTGACGGTGGCGAGGAACACGCCGAGTGCTGCGCCGACTGCCGGGCGCTGCGCGACGAACTGCGCGCGCTCGACGAACGCATCGCGCGGGCACTCGCGCTGCCGGTGCCGGATATCGAACTGCCGGAACTGCCGGAACTGCCGGGTGCCGGCGCCGACAAGGTGGTCGAGCTGCGCCGCCGGCCGCGCTTCGGCACGCCGGCCTGGTTCGGCCTCGCGGCCGGATTGGCGCTCGCCGCCTTTATCGGCCTGCAGCTCGGCCGCTCCGGCGTCGACGAGCGTTCGCTGGCCGACCAGGTCGTCGCGCATCTCGACCACGAGCCGCATTCGCTCGTGGTCACCGATGTCGCCGTGCCGGAACGAACCCTGTCCAGCGTGGTCAACAGGAACGAAGTGGATGTCGCGCCCGGGCTCGGCCTCATTACTTACGCACGCAGCTGCGTGATCAACGGCCGGGTCATCCCGCACCTCGTCATCCAGGGGGAACATGGACCCGTCACGCTTTTGCTGATGCCGGAGGAGCACGTCGATGCCGCGATCCCGCTCGAGGGCCGCGCGGTCAATGGCGTGATCCTGCCGGTCGGCGACGGCAGCGTTGCGATAATCGGCGAACGCGACGAATCGCTCGAGCAAATCGAGGAACGAGTGATCGACTCAGTGAAATGGAAAACGTGATCGCCAGGCAAGGCGACGGAATCACTGACACCCAATGCCCGGGAGAGGGCGAAAACGATGCCCGCTTGGGCATGATAACCAGAGGCAGGAGATGAACATGTCTGACAAGCAAGTAGCAAAACCCGTTGCGCTGGCCGTCGGTGCCGCACTGGCCGGTTCCTTTGCACTGACGAGCGCAGTCAACGCGGACACGGGCGCAAACCCGTTCGCGATGCAGTCGCTGACGGCGGGCTACATGCTCGGCGCCGGTGAAGGTTCGTGCGGTGGCGACAAGGAAGGCAAGGGCGAAGAAGGCAAGTGTGGCGAAGGCAAATGCGGCGGCGACAAGGCCGGCGAAGGCAGCTGCGGCGGCGACAAGGACGCCGAGGGCAAGTGCGGCGAAGGCAAGTGCGGCGGCGACAAGGACGCCGAGGGCAAGTGCGGCGAAGGCAAGTGCGGCGGCG
>CALALV010000155.1 GCA_937925605.1 uncultured Woeseia sp. | reverse complement strand
AGGCCCGGCAGCGCGCTCACGCCGGCGCCCCGCCGGTCAGCTGGCCGGCTGGTCGACGAGCTTCGTCTCCTCGCCCGACAGCCGCGCGACGATCACGGCGCAGCAGGAATCGCCGAAGATGTTCAGGCTCGTGCGCATCATGTCGAGGATGCGGTCGAAGACCATCAGCACGCCGACCGCCTCGAGCGGCAGCCCGACCGCGCCCAGGATGATGGCGATCGCGACCAGCGACGCGCTGGGCACGCCGGCGACGCCGACCGAGGTCAGGAGCGCGATCACGACGATCGAGAACTGCACGCCGAAGGTCAGGTCGAGGCCGTAGGCCTGGGCCAGGAAGATCGCCGCCGCGCACTCGTAGAGCGCGGTGCCGTCCATGTTCACGGTGGCGCCGAGCGGCAGCACGAAACTCGAGATCTTGTTGGACACGCCGGCGTTGTCCTCGACGCAGCGCATCGTCACCGGCAGCGTCGCCGACGAGGACGCGGTCGAGAAAGCCGTCAGCATGGCCGGCGCCATCGCCGGGAACACCCGGTACGGCGGCACCTTGCCGACGAACTTGAGCAGCAGCGGCAGGACCACCAGCGCGTGCGTGAACAGCGCCGCGGTCACGGTCACGGCGAACACGGCGAGCGGCCGCACGCCCTCGAAGCCGGCCTCGGCCACGACCTCGGCGACCAGCCCGAACACGCCGATCGGCGCGAACAGCATGATCCACTCGGTCATGCGCATCATGACGTGGAACACGGCGTCCCAGAAGTTGTACAGCGGGCTCGCGAACTCGTCGTCCAGCTTAGTCATGAAGTAGCCGAACAACAGCGCGAAGAAGATGATGCCGACCATGTTCTGGTTCGCGGCCGCCTCGACGATGTTGTCCGGGATCATGCTCAGGAACACGTCGGCGATGTCGCCGGGGCCGCGGCCCTCGGCCACGTCGGCGATCTGCTCGCCGCTCGCGTCGAGGCCGAGCATGTCGCCGACCGGCTCGCCGTCCTCGTAGCCGGGGCCGACGAGGTTGATCAGGACCAGGCCCACCATGATCGCCGCGACCGTCGTCGCAAGGTAGAACAAGAGCGTCCGGCCGCCGAGCGCGCCGAGATTGCCGCCGGAGCCGATGCCGGCCACGCCGACCGTGATCGACGAGAAGATCAGCGGCACGATGATCATCTTCAGCGCGTTCAGGAACATGGTGCCGATGTAGTCGAACACGGACAGCACGCTGATGCCGAGGATGCTCGGATCCTCGACGCCCTGGCCGATCAGGTAATTGACCCACGCGCCGGCGAAACCGGCGAGGATGATCGCGATCAGGATCTGCCAGTGCAGTGCGAGTCTGGTCATGCTTCCCCCGTTGCAGACACGGCGCGCCGCACGGCGCACCCACACGTGGCCGGCATGTTACACCAGATCGCCCCCGGGCCGTGCCGGGATCAGTCGAACAGCGTTTGCTGCGCGATGGCGTCCCGGTTGCGCGTGACCTCGGCGCGGCGGGTCAGCTCGAGCACGAGCGCCGTGTAGTCCGCCTGCCCGGTCTGTGCCGCGAGCCTGCGCTTGGCCTCGTCGCGCTGTTCGACCGGTATGGCTTCCGGCCGGCCCGGCGCGTAGCCGGTCACGGCGAACACGGCTTCGTCGCCCGTGCTGGTCTGCACGTTGCCGACGCGCGGTGTCCCCGGCTGCGGTTTCTTCACACGGAACACGGCGGCCCGGACGTTCGGGTCGACCTCGGTGGCATCGCGACGAATGACGGCCGACGATACCTCGTCGGCCTGCGCGGCTTCGGCCGCGGCCGCAAAGGCCTGGCCGTCGCGCACCGCGTTCGCGAGCGCCTGCGCGCGTTCGCTGACGATCGCGCGGGCCTGGTCCGCCCGGATGCGCGCCACGATGTCCTCGCGCACGTCCTCGAGCGGCATCGGCGCTGCCTCGTTGTAGGTCTCGACCTGGACGGCCACGGCGCGGTTCGCGTCGAGTTCGATGAGGTCGGTGATGCGGCCCTCGCGCAGCACGGCCTCGTCGAAGATCGCATCGATCGCCGCCTGGTTGTTGCCGAAGGGTTCGCCGCCCTGGCGCGTGTAACCGCTGGCCCGCTCGACCGGCAGCCCGACCGCGGCGGCGATCGTCCCGATCTCGTCGGCGTCGAACAACGCGTCCGCCAGCGCGCGCTCACGCTCGCGCCAGGTGTCCTCGACCTTCTCGTCGCGAAGCTCGCGTTCGAGTTCGGCGCGGACCTGTTCGAACGGCAGCGGGCCGCCCGGCTGCACGTCGTCGAGGCGAATTACGTGGAAACCGAAATCGGTGCGCACCGGCCCCGCGATCTCGCCGGTACGCATCGAGAATACCGCGTCGCCGAGACCCTCCAGGTACTGCGAGCGGGTCAGCAGGCCGAGGTCGCCGCCTTGCCCCGAGGTCAGGCCGTCGGCCGAATACTGCTGGGCGAGGTCCGCGAACGGCTCGCCGGCGCGGGCTCGCTCTGCGAGCGCCGTCGCCTGCTGCCCGGCCGCATCCTCGTCGTCGCCGAACTCGATCAGGATGTGGCTCGCCCGGCGCTGCTCGTCCTGCAGGTAGCGCGCCGACGCTACGTCGTAGTACTCGCGCAGTTCCTCCTCGCTGACTTCGACCTGCGCCGCCAGCTCGTTGCGGTCGAGCTCCACGTAGGCGATGTCGACGCTCTCAGGCGAACGGAACTCGTCCTGGCGCTCGTCGTAGTAGGCACTGACCTGCTCGTCGCTGACCTCGATCGTCTCCGCGACGCTGTCCACGTCGAAGGTGGCTACCGAGACTTCGCGTTCCTCGCGCACGAGGTTCAGGTAGCGGCGGTATTCCGCCGGCGTGACGAAGGCCGTTGCCCCCACGCCGCGCTGCAGCTGGCTCTGGCGCAGGCCGATGCGCTGGTTCGCCTCGAAAGCGACGGGATCGATGCCACGCTCGGCCAGCCAGCCGTAGTAGGCGTCTTTCGAGAAACGGCCGTCGACCTGGAACTCCGGCGCGCCCTGGATGAAGCGCGTGATCGTCTCGTCGGTGATGCGGAAATTCGACTCGGCCAGGTACTGGTCGACGACCGTGTCGTAGACCAGGTTGTCGAGCACGTTTTCGCGCAGCATCGCGCGCATCTCGTCGGGCAGCTGGGCGGCGAATTCGCCGTACTGCGCGAGCTGCTGGCGGTAGGCGTTCTCGAACTCGAGCATCGAAATCTCGTCGCCGTTCACCTTGGCGGCATAACTTGAACCGATGAACTGGTAGTTGATGCCGAAGAAGACGAACGGCACGCTCAGGAGCGCGAGGATGGCGACGGCGAAACCGCCGGTGAACCGGTCACGGATGTTTTGCAGCATGGTCGATTATTTGGAAAGCGGTTGCGGCCGGACGGCCGGTGGAGGCCATAAAGCCCTGAAAATGCAGGCCGGGGATGATACTCGACCCGGGGTGGCAGGCCAAGTTCCGCGGGCTGCGGGTTGATCGGTGGGCGGGGCGCGCTGCGCGCGTCCAAAACGGCAATCCTGCCGTTTTGTCGACCCCCAATCTGCCCCGTGCACTCGACAGCACCACTCCCGGCCGGTGCGGATTGATCTTTAGTGACTCTCTGGATCGGCGCGAGATACAGGCATCCCTGGACGGGACTGACGGCCGCCATCCCTGGCGGCTGCCGCTGCGCGGCGCGCTGCGCGCGTCCAAAACGGCAATCCTGCCGTTTTGTCGAACCCCAATCCGCCCCGTGCACTCGACAGCACCACTCCCGGCCGGTGCGGATTGATCTTTAGTGAC
>CALALV010000154.1 GCA_937925605.1 uncultured Woeseia sp. | reverse complement strand
GAAGGCAAGTGCGGCGGCGACAAGGACGCCGAAGGCAGCTGCGGCGGCGACAAGGACGCCGAGGGCAAGTGCGGCGAAGGCAAGTGCGGCGGCGACAAGGACGCCGAAGGCAGCTGCGGCGGCGACAAGGGCGAAGAAGGCAAGTGCGGCGAGGGCAAGTGCGGTGGCGCGGTCTGATTGACCGTCCACGGCTGTAGCCGCAACGAGAGCCCGCGGGAAACCGCGGGCTTTTTTTGCCTGTCGCCGGCGCGAATGTCCGCGCGGGGTCCCGTTTCGCCGCTCCCGCGACCGCCCGCGGACTGCTAGTCTCTGCAAGGACCGAGCGGGAGAACGCCATGCCGCGTCCGAAGAAACGCTGTACCTGGTGCGAAGGCTTCAACGACGCTTACATCGACTACCACGACAGCGAGTGGGGTGTGCCGGTCACCGACGACCGGAAGCAATACGAATTCCTGGTGCTGGAAGGCGCACAGGCGGGCCTGAGCTGGTCCACGATCCTGAACAAGCGCGCCGGTTACCGGCGCGCCTTCGCCGACTTCGACCCCGAGAAGGTCGCGCGCTTCAGCGACGCGCGCATCGAAAAGCTGCTGCAGGACCCGGGCATCGTGCGCAACCGCCTGAAGGTGCGTTCGGCGGTCGCGAACGCGCGTTGTTTTCTCGACGTGCAGGAGGAGTTCGACGGCTTCTCGAACTACATCTGGCGCTTCGTCGGCGGCAAGCCGAAACAGAACCGCTGCCGCCGCGACGCCGACGTCCCCGCCACGTCGGCGGAGTCGGATGCGCTCAGCAAGGACCTGAAGAAGCGAGGCTTCCGCTTCGTCGGCAGCACGATCATGTACGCGCACATGCAGGCGACCGGCCTGGTGAACGACCACCTCACCGCTTGCTTCCGCTACCGTGAGATCGTCGCGCTGGGCCGGCAGGTCTAGCGGCGGCTCTCGGCCGGGGCGAGGCCGGGCATCGCGAAGCCGAGATCCTCGAGTGCCGCGACCAGCTCGCCGGCGGCCGCATGCTCGAGTTCCTCGAGCGGCGGTCGGACGCGCCGCCATTCCGGGTTGTCGGCGTAGTGCGCGATCACGGCTTTCAGTGCCGGGATCATCAGCTGGCGCTGCACGACGGCGCGGACCGCGTCGAGCCGTCGCTGCTGCGCCTCGGCGTCGTCGGCCTGCCATTCGGCGCAGAGTCGGGCGATCGGTGCCGGGTTGACGTTCGCCGTCGCCGAGATACAGCCGGCGCCGCCTGAGCGCAGGTTCGCGAGCAGGAAGGTCTCGCTGCCGACGAACACGCGGAAGTCGTCCCAGCCGCGCTCGAGCATGGCCCGGGTGTTGTCCCAGTCGCCGGAGCTGTCCTTGATGCCGACCACGGTCCCGGGCCAGCTCGAGACCAGGCGCTCGACCAGCGCCGGGCCGATGCCGACGCCGGCCACCGGGGGAATGTGGTACAGGTAGATGCGCAGCCGCGCGTCGCCGACGCGCTCGATCACCTCGGCGAAGCTCGCGTACAGCCCGTTGTCGCTGACGCCCTTGTAGTAGAACGGTGGCAGCACAAGGACCCCGGCGCAGCCGAGCCGCACGGCTGCGGCGGTCAGCCGCACCGTATCGGGCAGCGCGCAGCAGCCGGTGCCCGGCATCAGCCGGGTCGGGTCGATGCCGTCGTCGACGAGGTACTCGAGCAGCGCGATCTTCTCGTCGACCGACATCGAGTTCGCCTCGCTGTTGGTGCCGAAGACCGCGAGGCCGCTGCCCTGCGACAGCAGCCAGCGGCAGCGGGCCGCGAGCAGCTTCGGGTCGGGCGACAGGTCCGGGCGAAACGGCGTGACGACCGGGCACAGGAGGCCCGCGAGGCGCGCCGGGGCCGTCATCAGTTGACGATGTCCACTACCGTGATGCCGATCAGGCCGGACGGCGTCGTGTGCGAGATGCCGCCGAGCCAGATCGTCCCCGTGTCGAGGCCGGTCCAGGTCACGGTCAGGTCACTGGTCTCGCCGGCCGTGGCGACGGCCGGCGCGCTGACGCTCATGTTGCCCGGATCGTCGTTCAGGCCGAACTGCCAGGCGACGATGTCGTAGACCGCGCCGGGACCGCCGGCGACGTTGTCGGTCTCGAAGCCGTGCACGAACACGACGTAGGTGCCGGCGCCGGGCACGAGCACGTTGAACTCCTCGCGCGAGGTCTCGCCGCCGCTCTCGCCGATGCGCGTGCAGTTGACGTTGTCCGGGCAGTAGTAGACGTACAGGTCGAGGTCGTCCTGGCCGTCGGTCAGCGAGTCGAACAGCGCGAAGCGCAGGTAGGCCTGGTCGGCCGGCACCGCGTAGGTGTGGGCGGTCGCGCCGCTGCCCGAGTCGGCCAGTTCGAAGGTTTTGTCCGCGTCCTGCGCGACCTGCCCGCGCACGACCAGCGGCGGCCGCAGGCCGTGCACGCGGGCCTCGTAGCTGCCGTCGTAGCCGAAGGTCACGGGGAAGACGAGCGTGCCGTCGCTGCCGGCGCCTACGACCTCGGCCGGCGCGACCAGCGAGGCCGGCCGCACGGCGAGCGGGCTGCGTACGCTGTGCTCGTCCGAGGTCCAGGTCAGCGAGCCGAAGCGCCAGGTGTCGAGCGGCCCGCTGTCGTAGTCGAACGTGACCGTGAATTCGGCCGACTCGCCGGGCGCGAGCGACAGGCTCGCAGGCTCCACCCGGACCAGGATGCCGGGCGGCGCCACGACGTTCGCGCTATAGGCCGCCGTGTCCTCGCCGACGTTCGTGACCCGGCGGTTGACCGTGGCGCTCGCGGTCAGCCGGGCCACCGCGATCGACGGCTGGTTGAAGGCCGTCGGTGCGAAGCTGCGGCCCGCAGCTTCCAGCTCGTCGCAGCGCACGGTATCGACGCCGGGCGAGTCGATGCCGCAGGCGAACGCGTCGTAGTCGTCGGCGCTCGCGTCATAGACCAGCCCCGGGCGGTTGGCCGAGTTCGGGGCGATGTGGCCGGCGCCGAAGTCGAACGGGTTGGCCGGCGTCGCGCCGTCCTCCTTGTCGACTTCCTGGTAGGCCGTCGTCATGAGCGCCGACTTGAGCGCGGCCGGCGACCAGTCCGGGTGCGCCTGCTTCAAGAGCGCCGCGACGCCCGCGACGTGCGGCGTCGACATCGAGGTGCCGGTCAGGAACGCGTAGTTCTCGCCCTGCACCGAGTTCGCCGCGTCCGGCGTGAAGCCGGCGAGGATGTTGATGCCGGGCGCCGTGACGTCCGGCTTCAGCACGTCCTGGATCGGCGCCGGGCCGCGCGACGAGAAGCCGCCCATCACGTTGCCGCTGTCCTCGACGGTGAGGAACAGCGACTTGTCGAGCACGATCTGCACGGCCTTGTTGTCGTCCAGTTCCGCGAGGATGCGGTTGCCGTCGGCCTGGCCGATCATCAGTGCCGGGATGCCGGACTCGTTGCTGCCGGTCATGACGATCGGGTCGCCCGCCACGTTGAAGATCAACGCGGCGATGGCGCCGGCGTCTTCCGCGTTCTCGACCTTGACGTCGAAGGTGCAGCCGCCGCGCTGGATGAACGCGACCTTGCCGTCGATCTCGTCGTCGTTGACCAGCGGCTCGCAGGCGTCGAAGGTCGTGCCGGCGCTGCCGTTCGCGAGCGTGTCGTCGCCGTCGTCGGCCAGCACCAGCTCGGCGTCGATCGGCCCCGCGTCGGCGAGCGGCTCGCTGAACGCGGCCTCGCGCACCGCGTACTTGCCGGCCAGGGAGGTCGGTGCAGTGATCTCGACCGCTTCGAGCGAGTGCTGGCCGTCGCGGCTCGACGCGGCCGCGGTCAGCACCCAGGGCGCGCCGGCCGGCGAGCCGAGCGTCGCGAGGTTCGGGCCGTCGTTGCCGGCCGCGACGACCGCCAGCACG
This sequence comes from uncultured Woeseia sp., assembly GCA_937925605.1. GTDB lineage: Bacteria > Pseudomonadota > Gammaproteobacteria > Steroidobacterales > Woeseiaceae > Woeseia. The sequence goes on along the minus strand of CALALV010000154.1, from coordinate 10,601 downwards.
CCGGCCTTCGTTGCGGCCATCAGCGCGACGTCGTCCGGCGCCGTCGTGTCACGCATCGAGCTGCCGACCGAGTAGTTGATGATGTCGACGCCGTCGGCGACCGCGTCATCGATCGCGAGCGCGAGGTCGGAGGTGTTGCAGCTCGAGCGGGTCGTGCCGGGCCGCAGCCAGCAGGCCTTGTAGGCCGCTATGCGCGCGCGCGGTGCCATGCCCTCGACCCGGCCCATGAAAGTGCCGTAGATCGACGCGTCGGCACGGTTGCCGGCGGCGGTCGTCGCCGTGTGCGTGCCGTGGCCGTCGACGTCGCGGGCCGAGAAGATCTCGCCGGAGTCGATCGGTCCCGAGTTGCGCGCGCCGTCGACGTAGAAACGTGCGCCGATCATCTTGTTGTTGCAGGCGTCGGCCGCGAACTGCGGGCCGGCCTCGCAGCTGCCGTTCCAGTCTTCCGGCGCCTCGAACAGCACGACGTCCGGTAGCCGGCGGAAGCGCCGGCACAGCCAGCGGCCGAGCAGGCTGTTCTCGCCCCAGGTCGTGCGGCACAGCCGCGGCTGCGGCGCCTCGCGGCGGTCGGCGAGCGCCGGGTGCTCGGGCACGATGCCGCTGTCGATGACGCCGATCACGACGCCGTCGCCGTCCAGGCCCTCGGCTCCGCGCAGGCCGTTGTCGGCGTCATACAGCTCGAGAAACTCCGGGCTGAAGTTGGTCGTGAGCGGCCGGATCTCGTCTTCCCAGACGTTGACGACCTCCGGCAGGCTGTCGAGCTTGCCGGCCTGCGCCGGCGTCATCACCGCGGCGAAGCCGTTCAGGCTGTAGCGATAGCTGTACAGCTGCGTCGCGCCGGGGCCGGCCTTCGCGAGGACCCGCGCCTGCTCGGCGGCCAGCTTGCCCGCGTAGTTCTGCACCAGCGCCGAGCGGCTGTCGAAGCGTGCGGGCCCTGCCGGCTTGCCGGCGACGCCGGGCGCCTGCGCCGCGACGTAGCTGACGGCCGCGGGCTCCGCAAGCTGCACGATGTAGACCTTGCGCGACTGCGTGTCTTCCTCGGCGAACTCGTAGGCGCCGAGCGGCCCGCCCGGGCGCAACTCGTTCTCGACCGCGGACGCCGCGGCGGCCGCGCACAGGCTCAGGATCAGGAAGGAAATTCTCGCGGTCACGGGCAGGCGGATCGGGCCGAACGGACGCTCATTGTCGGCCGTTTGCCCGGCAAAATAAACCGGGGTTGGCGGGTCGCCTGCGCGGCGGAACGGGCCGGCGTCGGCAGGCAAACAGACCGGGCTTGGCGGGTGGGTTCGGCGGGAACCGCTCAGGCGTCGGCCTCGTCCCGGTAGCCGCTCAGCTCCGCCGCGTCGAAGCCGACGCCGAGGCCCATCGCAATGCGGTTGACGAAGTTGAAATAGCCGACGATCAGCGTCAGGTCGAGGATGTCACGGTCGGACAGGCCGACGGCCCGCAGGTCGTGCAGGTCGCTCTCGGTCATCGCGCCGGGGGCCGAGGTCAGCTTCTCGGCGTGCATGACGATGTTGCCGAGCCGCGGCTCCAGCGCGTCCAGGTTCTCGGCGCCCGCGAGCGTCTGCAGCGTGTCCTCGTCGCGCAGGTGGCGGCGCAGCGCCTCGACGTGATGCTGCACGCAGTATTCGCAGTCGTTGCTGGCCGAGACGACCACGGCGATCGCCTCGCGCTCCGCACGTGACAGCCCCGAGCGGCCGAACATCAGCGTCATGTACAGGTCGAGGTGGATCTGCAGCGCGGCCGGATGCAGGCTGTGGGCTTTCAGGATATTCGAGACCTTGCCGCGTTTCTCGATCAGTTCGGCGTAGATCCGCCCGAGTTCCTCGTCCGCGTCGTCGACCCCGATTTCGTCGATCCAGGACATTGCACCCCCGTCAGGCGTCGGCCTCGCCCAGCCAGTCGCGCGGGCGCAGGTATTCGCTGTACAGCGCCGCCTCCGGCGAGCCGGGCGGCGGGCTCCAGTTGTACTCCCAGCGCACCCGCGGTGGCAAGGACATCAGGATCGACTCGGTGCGGCCGCCGGACTGCAGCCCGAACAGCGTGCCGCGGTCGTAGATCAGGTTGAACTCGACGTAGCGTCCGCGCCGGTACAGCTGGAACTCGCGCTCGCGTTCGCCGTAGTCCGTCTCCTTGCGACGCGCGACGATCGGCAGGTAGGCGGGCAGGAACGCGCCCGCGACGGAGCGCGTGAACGCGAACGAGTCCTCGAAGCCGGGCTCGTTCAGGTCGTCGTAAAACAGGCCGCCGACGCCGCGCGTCTCCTCGCGGTGCTTCAGGAAGAAGTACTGGTCGCACCAGGCCTTGTAGCGCGGGTAGTAATCCTCGCCGAAGGGCTCGCAGGCGTCGCGCGCCGTGCGGTGCCAGTGCAGCACGTCCTCGTGGAAGGGATAGTAGGGCGTCAGGTCGAAGCCGCCGCCGAACCACCAGGCCGGCGCCTGCTCGTCGCCGACGGTCGTGAAGAACCGGAAGTTCGCATGCGTCGTCGGCACGTAGGGGTTGCGCGGGTGCAGCACGAGCGACACGCCCATGGCCGTGAACGCGCGGCCGGCGAGCTCCGGGCGGGTCTTCGTCGCCGACGGCGGCATCGCGTCGCCGAACACGTGCGAGAAACCGACGCCGGCCTGCTCGAACACGCGGCCGGCCGTAAGCACGCGGCTCTCGCCGCCGCCGCCGCCCGGCCGCCGCCAGGCGTCGCGCTCGAAGCGGCCTTCGCCGTCGGCGTCCTCGAGCGCCGTGCAGATGTCCTGCTGCAGTCCGCGCAGGAATTGCTCGACGGCATCGAGGCGGATCGGATCGTCGCTCATGCCGGCCTCAGTACCCGGCCGCTCGCCAGGTCGCGGATCTCGGACGGGCCGCCCGCGGGCCCGCAGCGGCCCGGGACGATGCAGTCGACCAGGGAACCGAACAGCCGGCGCAGGACGTACGGGTTGCGCGCCGGCGGTCGCCCGCCGACGTTGGCGCTCGTGGAGACGAGCGGCAGGCCGGCCGTGCGGCAGAGGGCCGCGGCCACCGGGTGCGAGGTGATGCGCACGGCGACGCCCGCGTGCCGGCCGCGGATCCAGGGCGGGACGGCCTCGGTCGCGCCGACGATCCAGGTGACGGGCCGGTCCACCGGGGAACGCAGGTCGGGCGCGCCCGGCGGCAGCTCCACCCAGCCCTCGAGCTGACCTATGTCGTCCGCGATCAGCAGCAGGCCCTGCGCGGCGTCACGCTGCTTGATGTCGAGGATGCGCGCTACGGCCGCTGCGTCGTCCGGCCGGCAGCCGAAGCCGTACACGCCCTCGGTCGGGTAGGCGACGACGCCGCCTTCGCGCAGGATGCGCGCGGCCCGGCGCAGCGCCATCAAGAGGCTTCGTTCCCGCCGCCCGTGTCGTCCGACTTGCGCGCGGCCTTTTTCTTTTTCTTCTTTTTCGAATTCTTCGCCGTCTTCTTCCTGGCGGCTTTCTTCTTTGCTGTCTTCTTCTTCGCGGCCTTCTTCTTCGTCGCGGCGGCCGCGGTCTTCTTGCTCGCCTTCTTCTTGCCACGGCGCCCGCGCACTGGCGCGGCGGCGAGCAGTTCCTTGCACTCCTCGAGCGTCAGCGACTTCGGATCGCGGTCCTTCGGCACGCGCGCGTTCTTGGCCTTGTCGGTGATGTAGGGACCGTAGCGTCCGTTCAGCACCTGGATGCCTTCTTCCTCGAAGTCCTGGATGATGCGGTTGGCGTCCGCGATCTTCTTCTCTTCGATCAGCTCGAGCGCGCGCGGCAGCTCGATCGTGTACGGGTCGTCATCGCGGATCGACACGAACTTGTCGCCGTAGCGCACGTAGGGGCCGAAGCGGCCGACGCTCGCCGACACCGGCTCGCCGTCCGGCGTGTGGCCGAGCTTGCGCGGCAGCTTGAACAGCTCCATCGCCTCGGCCAGCGTGATCTCGTTCATCTTCTGGCCCGGCCGCAGGCCTGCGAACTTCGGCTTCTCCTCGTCGTCCTTGGTGCCGATCTGCACGAACGGCCCGTAGCGGCCCATGCGCACGGTGACCGGCTTGCCGCTCTTCGGATCGGTGCCGAGTTCGCGTGCCATCGCCACCTGCTCGCGCGTGACGTTTTCTTCCTTGTGCTCGACCAGGTCCGAGAACTGGGTCCAGAAGTTCTCGAGCAGCGGCACCCAGTCCTTCTTGCCGAGCGAGACCTCGTCGAGGTCGTCCTCGAGGCGCGCGGTGAAGTCGTAGTCGACGTACTGGGTGAAGTGCTCGGTCAGGAAGCCGTTGACGATGCGGCCGATGTCCGTCGGGATGAAGCGCTTGCCGTCCATCTCGACGTACTCGCGGTTCTTCAGCGTCGCGATGATGCTCGCGTAGGTCGACGGCCGGCCGATGCCGTATTCCTCGAGCGTCTTGACCAGGCTCGCCTCCGTGAAGCGCGGCGGCGGCTCGGTGAAATGCTGCTCGGGCCGCAGCTTGTCGAGCGCGATGCGGTCGCCCTCGGCGATTTCCGGCAGCAGCCGGTCGCTGTCGTCGCTGTCCTTGTCGTCGGTGCCCTCCTGGTAAACGGCGATGAAGCCGGGCTCGACCAGGACCGAGCCGTTGGCGCGCAGCATCTGCGGGTAGTCCGCGAGCGCCGTCTCGTCCGGCTGCACGTCGCCCGGCACGAGGTCCAGGGCGACCGTGTCGTAGACCGCCGGCACCATCTGGCAGGCCATCGTGCGTTGCCAGATCAGCGTGTACAGCTTGAGCTGGTCGCGATCGAGCTTGCCCTTCAGCGACTCCGGCGTGCGTGCGACCGAGGTCGGGCGGATCGCCTCGTGGGCTTCCTGCGCGTTCTTGGCCTTGGTCTTGAACTCGCGCGGGCTCTCCGGGACGTTCTCGCGGCCGTAGCGATCGCGGATCACGTCGCGGATTTCGTCTAGCGCCGACTGCGCGAGCGTCACCGAGTCGGTGCGCATGTAGCTGATAAGGCCGACGTTGCCCTCGTCGGGCAGCTCGATGCCTTCGTACAGGCGCTGCGCGACGCGCATCGTGCGCTGCGTGTTGAAGCCGAGCTTGCGCGACGCCTCCTGCTGCAGCGTCGAGGTCGTGAACGGGGCGGCCGGATTGCGGCGGCGCTGTTTCTTGTCGACCTTGACCGCGGTCAGGACGCCGGAGGCTGCCGCGTTGATGGTCTTCTCGACCTCGCGCGCGGAATCCTCGTTGCCGAAGCTGAACTGCTCGACCTTGTCGCCGTTGTAGCGCGTGAGCCGGGCGACGAAGGGCTGTTCCTGCTTGCTGACGTCTGCCTCGATGGTCCAGTACTCGCGCGGCTTGAAGGCCTCGATCTCCAGCTCGCGCTCGACGATCATGCGCAGCGCCGGGCTCTGCACGCGCCCGGCGGACAGGCCGCGCTGGACTTTTTTCCACAGCAGCGGCGAGAGGTTGAAGCCTACGAGGTAGTCGAGCGCGCGGCGCGCCTGCTGCGCGCAGACCAGTTCGTCGGAGATGCCGCGCGGGTGGTCGATCGCTTCCTGGATCGCGCCCTTGGTGATCTCGTGGAAGACGACGCGGTGCACCGGCTTGTCGTTCAGCGCCTTCTTTTCTTTCAGGATCTCGATCAGGTGCCAGGAAATCGCCTCGCCCTCGCGGTCCGGGTCAGTCGCGAGGTACAGCGCCTCGGCTTTCTTCAGCGCGCGGATGATCGCGTTGACGTGCTTTTCGTTGCGCTCGATGACCTGGTACTTCATCGCGAAGCCCGCGCTCGGGTCGACCGCGCCCTCCTTGGGCACGAGGTCGCGGACATGGCCGTAGGAGGCCATGACGTCGAAGTCCTTGCCAAGGTACTTGCTGATCGTCTTCGCCTTGGCGGGCGATTCGACGATCACGAGGTTTCGCGACATGCTGATTCCGTTACAGAGGTGCCCAGTGAAGCTTGCGACGGGCCGGAGACGAAAAAACCGCAGCCCGTGCCGCGGTTCGTTTACCTGCTCGTCAGCAGTGTGTCAAGGAGCGGGCCGGGGCGCCGCACCCGAATCAGGGCAGCATCAAAGGTTTAATGCAGGAGGCCGGTGTTCTCCTCGAACACCAGGTCTTCCATGCGCGCGTAGGCCTGTTCCTGGCCAGGCTGGCTGAACAGCACCATCAGGACGACCCACTTGATCTGCTCGACGTCGATGTCCGGCGTCTCCAGCGCGAGCAGGCGTTCGACGAGGATTTCGCGCTGCATCGGCGAAAGGATCCCGATCTGTTCCAGGTAGGCGATGAAGCCACGGCATTCCACGTCGAGCCTTGCGGTCTCGACGTGATTGTAGATGCGGGTACCGTGCGCGGCCTGCGGGCCGAACAGGAGGCTGTCGTGGTTGTCGGTGAGTCCGTCCAGCCAGTCCAGCGCCCGGTCGATTTCCGGCGCCCCGAATCCGGCCCTGACCAGCTCGCCGCGCAGCACGTTCTGGTTCGGCTCGGGTTCCTCATCCGCGTCGATGTAGGTCTCGAAGAGATACATCAGCACGTCGAGCACGTTTTCTTTCATGCCTGGAGCGGCTCCTTGATGTTGCGAATCGATGTTGCGAATCAGCCCGGGAGCAGTCTCGAGTATCGTCCGCCCTGCAGAACTTCGATGTCGCCTTCGAGCTCCAGTATAAGGAGCATGGATGAAACCTGTTCGATCGTCAATCCGCTGCGCGACGCGATCTCGTCGGCGCTCACCGCGTCGAATCCCATTGCATCCAGCAACTTGTCGTAATCCCGGTCGCGTTTCACGGCCTCGCGCGGAACGGCCGCCGGCGCCGCCTGCTGCTCGCGCAGGTGGCCGACGAGCGGACCCAGTTCGGCGATTATGTCGTCTGCACTCTCGACCAGTTTGGCGCCGTCGCGGATCAGGCGGTGGCAGCCGCGCGCGAGGGCGTTGTGGATCGAGCCCGGGATCGCGAACACCTCGCGGCCCTGCTCGGCCGCCAGCCGCGCGGTGATCAGCGAGCCGCTGCGCCGGGCCGCCTCGACGACCAGCGTGCCGAGTGCGAGGCCGCTCAGCAGCCGGTTGCGCGCCGGGAAATGCTCCGGGCGCGGCGGCGTGCCGAGCGGGTATTCGCTGACCAGCGCGCCGTCGGCGGCGATGCGGTGCGCGAGGTCCCGGTTCGCCGCCGGGTATACGCGGTCGATGCCGTGCCCGAGCACGGCGACAGTGCGCCCGGGCGCGGCGAGCGCGCCCTCGTGCGCGGCGGTGTCGATACCCTGCGCGAGCCCGCTGACGATGACGAAGCCGCAGTTCGCGAGATGCGCGGCGAAACCGCGCGCCGTGTCCAGTCCGCCGCGCGTCGGGTTGCGGCTGCCGACGATGGCGAGCGCCGGCAGCTGCAGGGCCCCGGGATTGCCGTTGACGTACAGGAGCGGCGGCCAGTCGCGGACCTGGCGCAACAGCGGCGGGTAGTCGTCGCTGCCCGCGACCACCAGGTGGTGACCGTCGACCTCGGCCCAGGTGACTGCTGCCTCGAGCAAGGCCGCGTCGGGGCGGCGCAGCGCGCGAATCCTGTCGGCGGACAGCCCGTGCCTCGCGAGCTCCGTGTCGCCGGCCGCGAGCACGCCCGCCGCGCTGCCGTGCGCGGCGTACAGCGACTCGAGCTGTGCGCCGCCGACGTGCGCGAGCGACAGGGCGAGGCAGGCGCGGAGTTCGTCGGTCATCGTGGCTTCGCGGGCGACAGTCGGCATGCGCCACCCTGCCCGCCGCGGTCGGCGAGCGCAAGCGGCCGAATCGTGCCGTTTCTCCAACAAAAGAAAGGGCCGGTCACCGCGCGGTGACCGGCCCCGGGTACTCGTGCAGCAGCCGGCTCAGTTCGGGCTGCGCACCGCGTCGAGCACGTGGATGTCGCTGGTCGCTTCCATGACGAGGCCGTAGCCGATGCGGTCATAGACCTTGAAGACCATGACCGTGCCGGCTTCCTCGTCCGGCAGCTTGACCTTCTCGCCGCCCAGGCCGCCCAGGATGCCGTTGCCGGTGGACAGGAAGGAGCGGTTCGCGTAGCGGTCGCGCACGGTTTCACCCGCCTGGAACACGGTCAGCACGTCGCCGGGCGCGAGGCCGTCCCGGGCGCCGCGGTTCATGACGATGACCTGGTACTGGCCGATCAGCGACACGCCGTCGACGACCGAGATGATGCGGCCGTCGATGTCGACTTCCGGCGCCTTCGGGAAGAAGTTCAGCGGGATGTCGACCGTTTCCGGCACGAGCCGGTCGCCGGCCAGCGCCTCGCGATTCGTGTCCGTCAGCGTGACCGTTGCCGGGTCGCCGCCGCGGGTCAGCGCGCCTTCGCCGATGAACAGGCCCTGGTAGCCGACGACGCGGTTGTCGTCCGGGTCGACCAGCTCGTCGCCGACGTGCACGACCGAGAAGCGCGTGCCCGGCGTCGTCGGCTCGCCGCCGCGGACGTAGACGTCGTTGCCGGCGGCCGCGATCATGCGGTTGCCGCGCGTGGCCAGGATGTACGGGAGCTGCTCGATCTGCGAGCGCTCGAGCACCATGCCGCGCGACAGGAACGCGGCGATCTGCTCGTAGGGAATCGACGTGATCGCGTCGTCGAGCGGCGTGATGCGCGCGCTGGGCGACAGCCGGTAGGCCGAGCCGCGCAGCGTCGTGATGCGCGTCCGCCCGTCGATCGTCACGAGCGCGAGGACGTCGCCGGGATAGATAAGGTGTGGATTCTCGACCTGCGGGTTGACATACCAGACTTCGGGCCAATACCAGGGGTCGTCGAGGAAGGTCTCGGCGATGTCCCAAAGCGTGTCGCCGCGCTGCACGACGTACTCGTCCGGCGCGCCGGCGGCGAGCGGCACGGGCGTCAGCGACTGAACGTTCTGTGCGGGCGCGGTCTCACTGCGTGCCGGGCTGGTGCTGGCAGACGGGTCGAGCGACGTGGACCGGTCAGGCGCCGTGCTCGTGCGCACCGGCTGCCGCGCCTGGCCCTCGTCGTCACCGGCGAAGGGGTTCATGGAGCAGCCGGCGAGCGACGCGCCGATCACTAGGACGGCGAGGCGGCTGGCGGCTGACGGGCGGAGGGTGCTGGAAATCATGATCGACGGCGGCTCCGTTGTGGATTCGGTCCTGTCGGAAACAGGCGATGTATAATATGTCGCCTGGCCACGGCACAAGCTGCCAACCGTGTCACAATTCGACCCCCGGCACGGCCTTCCGCGGCAACACAACAGGCGGGATTGTCCGCTATCTTATTCAATTAAGTCAAAACTTTAGAGTAAATTTGTAGGAAGCTACGCAAAACTAGCCAGCAAACATCATGGCCATCTTGAAAATACTGGAATTTCCCGATCCGCGCCTCCGCCGCAAGGCCGTCCCGGTCGACACCGTCGACGACGAGCTGCGCAGCCTGATCGACGACATGTTCGAGACGATGTACCAGGCCCCGGGCATCGGCCTGGCCGCGACCCAGGTCGACGTGCACCGCCGACTGCTGGTCGCCGACGTCAGCGCGGAAAAGAACGACCCGCATGCCCTGATCAACCCGGAGATCCTCGAGAAGGACGGCGTCGCCGTCTCCGAGGAGGGCTGCCTGTCGGTGCCCGGCTACTACGAGGAAGTCGAGCGCGCCGAGCACATCCGCGTCCGCTACCTCGACCGCGACGGCGAGACGGTCGAGCGCGAGATGGAAGGGCTGCTCGCGATCTGTGTCCAGCACGAGATCGACCACCTCGACGGCAAGCTGTTCGTCGATTACCTGTCCGAAGCCAAGCGCCAGCGCATTCGCAAACGCCTCGAAAAAGACCGTCGCAGCCGCCAGCCGGCGGCCGCGGCCGTGCTCTGACGGCACCCCCCAACCCGTGAGCGACGCCCGCCTGGTCTTCGCCGGCACGCCGGCGTTCGCACTCGCCTCCCTGGCGGCGCTCGTCGAGTCCGGCCGACGGCCGGTCGCCGTGCTGTGCCAGCCGGACCGCCCGAAGGGCCGCGGCCGGCGCCTCGCGCACGGGCCGGTCAAGCAGTACGCGCTCGAGCAGGGCCTCGAGGTCCTGCAGCCCGCGACGCTGAAAGATCCCGACGCACGCGCCGCGGTCGCGTCCTTCGAACCCGACCTGATCGTCGTCGCCGCCTACGGCCTGCTGTTCCCGCAGGCGGCCCTCGACCTGCCGCGGCTCGGCTGCGTCAACGTGCACGCGTCGCTGCTGCCGCGCTGGCGCGGCGCCGCGCCGATCCAGGCCGCGATTCTCGCCGGCGACGCCGAGACCGGCATCAGCCTGATGCGCATGGAGGCAGGACTCGACACCGGGCCGGTGTACGCGCGTGCCGCGATCCCGGTCGGGCCGCGCGAGACCGCGGGCGAACTGCACGACCGGCTCGCCGGCCTCGGTGGCGAGCTGCTCGTCGAGCACCTACCCGGACTGCTGGACGGCAGCCTCGCGGCCGAGCCACAGGACGATGCAAAGGCGACCCACGCGGGCAAGATCGAAGCCGGGGACGGCGCGCTCGACTGGAGACTTCCGGCCGCGGAACTCGACCGCCGCGTGCGCGCCTTCAACCCGGTTCCCGGCGCGCGTTTCGAGCTCGACGGCGAGCTCGTCAAGTGCTGGCGCAGCGAGGCGCTGGCCGGCGCCGGCGGCCGACCGGGCGAGATCCTCGCGGCGGGCCGTGACGGCGTCGACGTGGCCTGCG
>CALALV010000153.1 GCA_937925605.1 uncultured Woeseia sp. | reverse complement strand
GTGGGTGGGGCAACCGCCGCCGGGCGCCGGCGTGTCGCCCCCACCCCCCCCGGCGCGGCCCTGTCCGTCTTGCTTCTCGACTGGCAGTACAGCCGCCCGCGCGGCGTCGTCGCCAAGCCGCCGGGGCGCGTGCTGGCGGACTACTTCACGTCGCTGCTGGTCCTGTCGGCGGACTTCGGCTTCAAGCCGGCGTACGGCCAGACCTACCACCTGTACCGCGAGGGTTCGCGCTGGCGGCTGAGCCTCGTTGCGCCCCACGAGTGGCGCTCGGCCGAAAAAAAGCAGGCTTACGTCGGCGCCTGCGTGCTGCATGACGACTCCACCTGGTCGATCGAGCCCTCCGGGAACCTCGGCAAGCCGGGGCCGCTCGCCGATGCGCTGGTCGACGTCTACGCGGGTTTCCTCGAGCGGCTCGGGCGCGACGGCACGCTCGAAGACGAACTGCCGTTCTACGAGGGCCGGCTGCCCTACTACCAACGGCTGTTCGCCGCGGCGCTCGGCCGCTCGCTGCGCGGCTCGCTCGCGCTCGGCGGCCAGTCAGGCCGCCCCGGTGCCGAGTGGCTCGCGAGCCTGCCGCGCGACGCGCGCAAGCTGCTGGCCCGCGGCGAAACCGGCTGAGGTCAGCCGGCCAGCACGAAGAGCACCAGCGCTGCAATCACCACCAGCGTCACGTTGCGTCGCACGGCCAGGTAGGCGGCATCGATGGCGCGACGCTCCTTCAGGCGATAGTCGACCGCGAGCAGCACGGCGAAAGCGCCGGCCGAAACCGCGGCGCTGACGTCGGCCGGCGCCAGCAGGTAGCCGATCCACGCCGCCAGCGCGATCGCGTTGCTCGCAATCAACAATCGGCTCACGCGCTCGCGCAGGTGCGCGACGGCCAGCCCCCAGTGCGTGCCCGCCATGAAGGACACGATCAGCAGCGCGTAGCTCGAAACGATTCCGTCGAGCGGGCCGAGCAGCGGCAGCCGCTCTACCCCGGCGAGCGCCAGTAACGCAACGCCGACGAACGGGATGCTGCCTGCCCAGGCCAGCAGCGCGTACAGCGGCCATTTCGTGGACGAACTCATGCGCTGACCCCCTCCTCCCGGTCACGCCGGAACATCTCTTCCAGTTCCTTCTGCGCAGTCTTGGCAAGCGCCTGCAACTTTTCCTCGTCCGTGTGCGCGTGCCGGTGCTCGTTCAGGCGCTGCTCGTCGTGCTCCTTGAAACGCGTGACCAGGCGGCGCGCCTCGGCGTCGTCGTAGCCGAGGCCCTTCAGCACCTCGACGGTCAGGTCCAGCGCCGACAGGAAGGTCTCGCGGCGGATGATCTCGATGCCGAGATCCATGAGCTGGTAGGCGTGCTTGCGGTTGCGGGCCCGCGCGTAGACCTTCAGGTGCGGGAAATGCTGGCGCACGATCGCAGCGGTGCGCAGCGAGGCGTCGACGTCGTCGATCGCCAGCACGAAGATCTTCGCCTTGTCGGCGTCGGCCGCGTGCAGCAGGTCGAGCCTCGATGCATCGCCGTAATAGATCTTGTTGCCGTAGCGCGCGACGAAATCGACCTGCGCCTGGCTCGCGTCGAGCGCCGTGAAGCCGATGCCGCGGGCGCGCAGCACGCGGGCCGTCATCTGGCCGAAGCGGCCGAAGCCCGCGATGATCACGGGGTTGTGCTCGTCCGGTATCTCGTCGAACTCCTCCGGCTGCGACGCCGAGGCCGTCAGCCGGTTCTCGAGACGCAGCAGGATCGGCGTCGTGACCATCGACAGTGACACGACGACGATCAGGAACTCGGCGATGCCCGGGTCGAGCACCTGCGCGCCGACGGCGACGGCGAAGATGACGAACGCAAACTCGCCGCCCTGCGACAGCATTAGCGCCAGCCTGCGCGACGACGCGTTGTCCAGCCCGTGCCAGCGCCCGAGACCGTACAGCGCGGCGAACTTCAGCAGCACCAACGCGACGACAGCGGCCGCGACGGGCAGCGGCGAGCTGGCCACCAGGGCCAGGTTCAGCGACATGCCGACCGCGATGAAGAACAGCCCGAGCAGCAGCCCTTTGAACGGCTCAATGTCGGCCTCGAGCTGGTGGCGGAACTCCGAGTCGGCGAGCAGCACACCGGCGAGGAACGCGCCCAGCGCCATCGACAGGCCGGCGAGTTCCAGCAAGTGAGCGGTGCCGAGCACGATCAGCAGCGCGGCCGCCGTCAGCGCCTCGCGCACGCGCGACAGCGCGACGACGCGCAGCAGGTAGCGCAGTACGTAGCGTCCGCCGGCCACGACCACGGCAAGCACCAGGAGTGCACGCAGCGCGCCCTGCCAGCCGACCGTCGAACCGTCGCCCGGGCCTAGCAGCGGCACGACGGCGAGTAACGGCACGACCGCGAGGTCCTGGAACAACAGTGTCGCAAAGGCCGTGCGGCCGTGGCGCGTCGTCAGCTCGTTGCGCTCCGCCATGAGCTGCAGCGCGAACGCCGTCGAGGACAAGGCCAGCACGAGGCCGACGACGGTCGCGGACGCGGGCGGCACGCCGGCCAGCCACGCGGCGCTGCCGAGCAGGCCCGCCGTCAGCAGCAGCTGCGCGCTGCCGAAGCCGAAGATCGAGCGCCTCAGCGTCCAGAGCCGCGCCGGGCGCAGCTCCAGGCCGACGATGAACAGCAGCAGCACGACGCCGAGTTCGGCGAAATGCAGCACGCGCTCGACGTCGCCGACCAGGCGCAGGCCCGACGGGCCGATCAGCACGCCGGCCGCGAGGTAGCCGAGCACGGCACCGAGGCCGAAGCGCTGGAACAGCGGCACGGCGACGACGGCGCCGACGAGGAAGACGATCATTTCGGCAAACATGGCTCGGCCGTGGTAACGGAGACGCCGTAACTATAGCGGCTGCGTCCGCCGCTGGTGCGAGCGCGCGGGCACGCACGGCGCCCGCGCGCCGCCATCAGGTGCGGCTCCAGCCGCCGCCGAGCGCCTTGTACAGGCGGACGACGGCCAGCGCGGTGTCGGTGCCCGCCTCGGCGTGCGTCGACTGCGCTTCGAACAGGCGCCGCTCGGCATCGAGCACGACCAGGAAGCTGTCGACACCGTTCCGGTAGCGTGCCTGCGCCAGCGCGACCGCATTCTTGCTGGCCGCGGTCGCAGCCGCAAGGCTGGCCTCCCGCTCGCGCGCGCGCGCGTATTCCACAAGCGAGTTCTCCGTCTCCTCGAGCACGCCGAGCACGGTCTGCTCGTAGGCGGCGAGACCGGCGTCGACGTCCGCCTCGGCCGCATCGATGCGGGCACGCACGCGGCCCAGGTCGAAGGCCGGCCAGCTCAGGAACGGACCGAAACGGTAATACCCGGAGCCGCTGTCACCGAAGTCGCCGGCGCCGGCCGCCAGGAAACCGGCAGCGCCCCCGAGGCTCACGTGCGGAAACAGGTCGGCAGCGGCGATGCCCGCACGCGCCGTCAGCGCCGCGAGCCGCCGCTCCGCGGCGCGCACGTCCGCGCGCCGTCGCAGCAGGCTCGCCGGATCGCCGATTGCGATGCGCGCCGGCATGGCCGGCAGCGGCGCGGGCTCGGCCAGCTGCACGGCCAGCGTCGCCGGCGCCCGGCCGCTCAGCACGGCCAGCCGATGCGTCGCGCGCGCCACCAGCGCTTCCAGCGGCGGAATACTGGCGCGCGTCGTTTCGAGCTGCGCGACGGCCCGCGACACGTCGAACTCGGTGCCTCGGCCATTGTCGAGCAGCAGCCGGGTCAGCGCGAGCGTCTGCGCCTGGTTGTCGGCGTTGCGGCGCGCGACGGCAAGCCGGAACTGCGCGCCGCGCAACTCGACATAGTTACGCGCCACCTCCGCCGCGACCACGACCTCGACGTCCTGCGCGTCCGCCACCGTCGCGTCGTACTCGGCGGCAGCCGCCTCGACCGTGCGCGTAACGCGCCCGAACAGGTCGAGCTCCCAGCGCGCGTCGAAGCCGGCCTCGTAGAACGTGTCCGTCGACGACGGCGCGCCGATGCGCGCGTCGCTGGCCCGCTCGCGCGACAGGCTGGCATCCGCGGTGACGACCGGCAGCCGCTCGAGGCGATCGATGCGCAGCAGCGCCCTTGCCCGCGCGATGTTCGCGCGCGCGATGCGCAGGTCGTGATTTTCGACCAGCGCCTCCTCGACCAGTCCGCCAAGAGTTTCGTCGCCGAGTTCACGCCACCAGGTCAGTACCGGTGCCGCCGCGCTGGTACTCGCATCGGCATGCGTGAAACGCTCCGGGGTCTCGGCCTTCGGCGCCTCGTAGCCAGGGCCGGCCGCACAGGCGGCGAGCATTGCCAGGAGCAACATGACCGCCAGCAGCTGCCACAGCCGGTACGGCCGGGCCGCCGCGCCGCCCGACAGGCCGGCGGTCGTCGCCGGACAGGTATCGCTGCGGTTCATCAGGCAACTCCAGTCGCGGGTTCGACCGCTGGTGGCTCAAGCGCGCCGTCGCCGGCGAGCCGCGCCTTGCGCAGCGAGTAGTCTTCCGCGATCAACGAATAGAACACGGGCACGATGAACAGCGTGAACAGCGTGCCGACGATCATGCCGGCGACCAGCACCGTGCCGATGCTGTTGCGCGCGGCCGAGCCGGGGCCGGAGACCAGCACCAGCGGCAGGTGACCGAAGACGGTCGCCGCCGAGGTCATCAGGACCGGGCGCAGGCGCGTCTGCGCAGCTTCCTTCAGCGCCGCCAGTTTCGTCCGGCCGCGCTCCTGCAGCGTGTTCGCGAACTCGACGATCAGGATGCCGTTCTTGGCGATCAGCCCGACCAGCGTAATCAGGCCGACCTGCGAGTAGACGTTAAGCGTCGTCAGTTCGAGAAAACTGAATACGAGGGCACCGGAGATCGCGAGCGGCACCGAGCCCAGCAGCACGACGAACGGATCGCGGAAGCTCTGGAATTGTGCCGCCAGCACGAGGTAGATCAGCACGACCGAGAATGCGAGCGTCGTCGTCAGCGCCGTGCCTTCCTGGCGTATCTGTCGGGACTCTCCGGCGTAGTCGAGCACGACCTCGCCGGCCCCCGCCGCCCGCGCCGCTTCTTCGAGCACGCGCAGGCCCTCTTCCTTGGTTATGCCGGGCTGCACGCCGGCGAAGATGCGCACTGCATTGCGCTGCTGGAAGCGGTTCAGCGTGCGAGGCGCCGTACCGGTTTCGATGCTGGCGAAGGTCGACACCGGCACCAGGTCGCCCGCCGGCGTGCGGACCTTGAGATCCAGCAACGGTGCCAGCGACGCGCGGTCCTTTTCGCCGATCTGTGGGATCACCTTGTAGCTGCGATCGTAGTAGTTGAAGCGGTTGACGTAGGCGCCGCCGAGCAGAGTACCGAGTTCCTGGCCGACGGTGGCGAGATCGAGTCCGAGGTCGGCAATGCGGTCGCGGTCCAGCACGACGCGTGCTTGCGGCAGGTCGAGTTTCAGGTCCGAGTCCACGTACAGGAACTTGCCGCTCTGCCAGCCGGCGCCGACCACTGCGTTCACGATCTCGCTCATCGACTCGAGCGGCGCACTGCTCTGCAGCACCAGTTCGACGTCGTACTGGCCGGGCGTCGGTAGCGGCGGGTCGAGGCGCGGAAAGACGCGCACGCCGGGTACCTGCGAGACCGCGAACCAGACCTCGCCGAACATCTCCTCCGTGGAGCGTTCGCGCTCGCGCCAGTCCTTCGCAGCCAGGCCACCGAACGCCCCCCAGTCCATCGTGATCGACCACATGAAGTCCGTCTCTGGGAACGCGCGGATCTTTTCGATAACGGCCAGCGTGTCGCGGTTAGTCGCCGCGAGCGAGGAATCCGGCGCCGCTTCCATGAACATCGTGATGTGGCTCTGGTCCTCGACCGGCGCGAGTTCCCGCTGGGAGAACTCGTACAGTGGCCATGCCGCAGCGGAAACGAGCACGGCCACCAGGACGATCGTCGCGCGCATATCGATTGCGGCGTCGAGCGCGCGTCCGTAGGCGCTGCGCAGCACATCGAAACGCCGGTTCACCTGCCGCGTCAGCCAGCCCTGGTGTCCCTGCGGATGGATCAGGCGCGAGCTCATGACCGGCGACAGCGTGACGGCGACGAAGCCCGACACGACCACGGCGGCTGCGAGCGTGATCGCGAACTCGAGAAACAGCGAACCGGTCAGGCCGCCCTGGAACGCGATCGGCGTGTAGACGACAGCCAGCGTGATCGTCATTGCGACGATCGGGCCGACGAGTTCGCGCGCACCGACGATGGCCGCGTCGATTCGCGACCTGCCCTCGCGCACGTGGCGCTCGATGTTCTCGACCACGACGATGGCATCGTCGACGACGAGGCCCACCGCCAGTACGACGGCGAGGATCGTCAGCAGGTTCAGGCTGAAGCCGAACAGGTACATCGCGATACCGGCGCCGACCAGCGACACGGGCATTGCGACAAGCGGTATCAGCGCGGTCCGCACGGAGCCGAGGAACAGGAATACCGCGAGCCCGACGATCAGCATCGTCTCGACCAGCGTCTTCGTGATTTCCTCGAGCGCGTCACGCATGAACATCGTGCCGTCGTAGACGAGCCGCATGTCGATGTCCGCCGGCAGGCCGGGTTCGACGCGCTCCATTTCGGCACGCAGCCGGTCGGCGACCTCGATCTCGTTCGCGCCAACGACGGGCCAGATGCCGAGGTAGACGCCCTCGCGATCGTTGTACTTCGCGACCATGCGCGCTTCCTCGGCCCCGAGTTCGACTCGCGCGACGTCGCTCAAGCGTACGATTGCCTCGTTGCGCTCGGCAACGACCAGGTCACGGAATTCCTGGGTCGAACGCAGGTCAGTGTTCGCGAGCAGGTTGACCTGGACGAGGTTGCCCTTCGTCTGGCCGACGGCCGCAAGGTAGTTGTTCCGCTGCAGCGCCGCGTACACGTCACCCGGCGCAAGCCCGAGCGCCGCGAGCCGGTCGGGGTCGATCCACACGCGCATCGCGATGTCGCGGCCGCCCTCGATGGAGACGCGCTGTACGCCCTCGATCGTCGAGAACTGCGGCTGCAGCGTGCGGACCAGCCAGTCCGTCACTTCCGGCACGCTGCGCGTGTCGGACACGAAGCTCACGTAAAAGGAGGCATACGGTCGGTCGGCGCGCTGCACCTCGACCGACGGCGGCTCGGCCTCGGCCGGCAGCTCGGAACGGACCTGCTGCAGCCGCGCGTTGATTTCGGCCAGCGCGGCCGTGCTGTCGTGATTCAGCTCAAGCCGTACCGTGACCGTGCTGACGCCGGCCCGGCTGGTCGACTCGACGTAGTCGATGCCGGCGATCGCCGACACGGCGCGCTCGATCGGCGTCGTCAGGAAGCCGCGCACCGTCTCGGCGCTGGCGCCGTAAT